>JAHJSU010000348.1 GCA_018829985.1 Elusimicrobiota bacterium
CCGCCTAAGGCGGACTCTTGACGCCCCGCTGTGGCCGACGGGTTCTCACCCGCCTGCTGGGGCCTGCTACCGGGCTTACCGGCTACTACCCGGACGGGTCTTTCACCCGCTGGCTTGGTACAGCTTTCATGGCGCGACATACTAATATGATATCACAGGTAATATCATTTGTCAAGGGGGGAGGGGGGTTCGGCAAAATCACACCATTCGACTTCAGGTTTTTTAAAATCTCCCCCTGCCTCTCTTTGCTAAAGAGGGGGGGTGGGCCCGGGGGTGGGGATTGATGCGGGGTTGTTTTTTGAGCGGGTTCGGCAATAAATGATAGGGGAAAAGGTCCCTGCTACCATACCTTCTACCTTTTCCCTTTTTCTCCCTGCTGCCTTTTCTTGACCAGGAACCGGAAAGATTGTGATAATGGTTGAGTTGTTGAAGTTGAATCCAGATGTGTATATGAAGGGCTATATATGAAAAAAATTATTTTTGCGGTCTGCCTGCTGGCCTGCCAGTCCGCGGTATATGCCGCGCAGGGCGGCGGACGGTTCGGCGCGGGCATTATTCTGGGGGCTCCCACCGGCCTTTCGGCCAAGTATTGGCTGGACAAAACCCGCGCCGTGGATGGCGCCCTGGGTTTTGGCGATCTTTCTCTCCACGCGGATTATCTGCGGCATGGGACGGGCCTGTTGGGGCAGCCCAAGAGCGGCCGGCTGTCCACATATTGGGGGGTCGGCGCCAAGATCAAAGACCATAAAGATGGGACCGTATTCGGGCTCCGTGCGGTGGGCGGCGCGGCTTATGAATTCCCAAAGAACCCGGCTGAAGTTTTCTTTGAACTGGCTCCCGTGCTCCGGCTGTCCCCTGATTCGGGATGGGATTTAGACGCAGGTATTGGCGTCCGGTATTATTTCAAATAAAAAAGGCAATCGCCTGAGGATTTCAAGTTAAACCCGGCGCAGTTCTGACGGTTGGGCGTAGAAGAATACAACTTCTATCCCGCGGCGGCGGAAATTTTCACCAAAGCGCCGGTAGTGTCGATTTATCTGTTGCGAAATTGACAAATTAAGGTAACTGCTCAGGTCTGTCGTCGTAGTGGCAGAGTTTACTCTGCCCAAAAAGGCAAAGCAAGCTTTGCCACTACAAAAAATACGTGAAAAATACGGAGAACCTGGGTAGTTACAAATTAAGTGGAAACACAGATCTCGCACCGCCGAAAGACCCCTAAGCATCTGAGGATAAGACGTGCCAGGCAAAAGATGGACAGAATGGATTTTATTGACGAAGACATTGAACTTATGCTGCGCTTCCAAAGCGGAGATGAAGCCTGCTTTGAGCGCCTGGCGGAGCTTCATAAAGACAGGGTCTTCAATATGGCCTGCAGATTCCTCGGCGACTATCAGGAAGCCGAGGACACCACCCAGGAAGTGTTTCTAAAAATATACAGGGCAAAAAATATCTATAGACCGCAGGCAAAGTTCACAACCTGGCTTTATATCATATGCAAGAACACCTGCCTTAAGGCGCTGGACAAAAAACATCCCGGCACAGTATCACTGGACGGCATTATTGAACTGGAAGAAGATGCCGCGCCTATGCAGGCGGCCGATCCCTCTTCCCCCTCCCCTGTTGATTCAATGGTTGACAGTGAAGCGGCCTCGGTGATAAAAGCCGCCATAGATTCCCTGCCCCCGTCTCAAAGAATGGCGGTTATCCTATGTCGTTATGAACGGCTTTCCTATGAAGAGGCCGCGGCGGTGATGCTTTGTTCCGTGAAGGCGGTAAAATCAATGCTGCACCGGGCGAGAGTCGGCCTGAAGGAAAAACTGGCGGCTTATTTTAAAAAATGATGTTTCGGCGGAACTTTTTGGCATTTCAGGTGTTATATAAAATGGAGGACTTAAAGCCATGAACTGCAAAGAGGCGAAAGAGCTGTTGGTTCCCTTTTTGGAAGGAGAATTTTCAGGCCCGCAGAAGGAAGGTCTGGCGGCGCATATAGAAGCGTGCCCCTCCTGCCGGGAGGAAAAGGAATTACTCGTGCGGTCCTGGCAAATGCTGGACAATTACACCCCGCCAAAGCTTAAAGACGGGTTTACAGCTTCCCTGATGCGCAGGGCGCGCTCGGAAGGCGCCGCAACCGAAAAAACAAGCCGATTGCCCCGGTTAAGCTTCTGGCTTGCTCCCCGGCGTCTGCTCCCGGCTTTCGCGTCGCTTTTGGTTATAGCAACGGCGGCTTCCCTGTTCTGGAAAAAGGAGGCCGTCCCTGAAAAACAGCCCGCGCCGGCAGCGCCGGCTGAAACTGTTCCAGCGGCTGATTCAACCGCAGCCGACAGTGAGATCATTGAGAATCTGGATGTATATGAAAATGCGGAAATGTTAAAGGATTTGGATTTTTTGAGTGAGCTCGATGCCGTGGAAAAGATGAACAGCCAGGCTTTATCGGATCGTTAGGATATGATTATGACTATTCCGGAGCGTATAAATATCCGCCTGTTAAACATTTTGCTGGCCACGGCATTTTTATTCTGCCCGGCCGAGAGCGCCGGTGAGGGCGTAAACGGCGGAGAGGAAAAGGGAACTGTGGGAGTTCAGGCGGCGGGCGCGGCAGGAGACACTTACGAAGAAAACCTCAGGCGTTGGCAATCCCTTTCCGAAGATCAACGCCGGGAAATAAGGGAACGGGCTAAAAGGCTGACCCCGGAGCAGGTAAAAGAGCTTAAGAGCGCGGCCATAAAATTAAGGACCCTGCCAAAAAAGGCGCAGGAACGGATAAAAACAAATTACCGGAGATTTAATAATCTGCCGCCGGAGGAAAGAGAAAATTTAAAGGGGAGATTCCGGAGTTTTGAAAAACTGCCGCTCCGGCAAAAGGAGGAATTACGCAATAAATTAAGGGAAAGACCCGAACGCCCGGCTGAAAGCCTGGACAATACTCAAAGGAAGCTTAAGAGACAGGCCGGCAAGCGGGAAGGAGTGAAGCCGGAAAAAGATCTCCCTGCCGCAATCGGACAGGGGCGCCGCCGGAAAGACGAACCGCGTGAGCGTAAAAACAAAGGCTTAAATGAGCACAATTCCGATCGCCGGAAAGAGAAAAAGCCCGGTTCCGGCGGCGGAAGAGCCCATAGGCCCTGATACGGCGATTACGCAGGGCCGTCTAATAGGCATAGAGCCCTTGATACGGCACAGCCATAGTCGTCAGGATTTTGATCAGGGAATGTGCGAATCAATGTATAGTAAGGAGGCAGGTATGAGTAAGAAACTTATGATAGCAATGACAGGGCTTCTGCTTTGTTCTACTGCTTTAGTGCACGCCCGGGTGCAGAATGGCACAAAGGGAGATAAAAAAGAAGCAGTTGGGCAGAACAAAACAGAGTCGGACACGGGTAAGGGCGGGAAGGTTTCAAAAAAGGGAAAGGAAGAACGCCGTCATCAAAAGAGGGGGGGAAAAGCGGCCGGAGGACAGAAAAACAAAAAAACAGACCTGGCCAAAGACAATAAAAACAATAATAAAGCATCCCCGGACTCCAAAGGCGCCCCCGGCGTCGGAAAGGACAAGGATGGTCGTGGGTGCGACTGTGGTGTGCGGGATCATGGGAAAGGCCTTGGCCGGGGAAAGGGTAAGGGCTCAGAGCATGGGAAAAAGGATGGGGGCGTGACTCCTGAAGACGATTCAAACGCAAACCCTGATAAAGACAAAGGCCTTGATAAGAAAGATGGGCGAGGTGAAACCGGGCTGGACCGCGCTGATCAGGCGGCGGGAGAACATGGCAAGCAGGGCCGGGATATTGCCCGGGAAAAAACAGAAAGCAATAATGGCGCGGGAGTAAAGAATAGAAACAAAGAGGATAGTTCCGACCGCTCCGGCAATAATAAGGGTAGATCTCACAGGCGAGGTGCAGGACGCGGCGGCCCAAAAAAGTAGTGCGTAAAAGGCGCCAGGCGCCTTTTACAAAAATCTCCCCCTGCCCCTCTTTGCTAAAGAGGGGGGTGGGCCCGGGGGTGGGGATTGATGCGGGGCGTTTTGAGCGGGTTCGGCAATAAATGGTAACTACTCAGGTCTGTCGTCGTAGTGGCAGAGTTTACTCTGCCCAAAAAGGCAAAGCAAGCTTTGCCACTACAAAAAATACGTGAAAAATACGGAGAACCTGAGCAGTTACAATAAATGATAGAATCAGAGCATGGACGCGGACTACAGGAAAAAAATACTCATAGTGGACGCCGGCAACGCCCAGACCGCGGAGCTTAAAGGCTTCCTCTACGGCAGCGGCTATTCGGCGCAAAGCACGGCCAATTACCAGGAGGCGATGACCGCCATCCAGAACTGGAAGCCGGACCTGGTGATCTTGAATATTCTGATCCAGTCCTTCAATCCCCTGGATTTTATAAGCGAAGTGAAGCAGAACCCTTTCACCGAGAACCAGAAGATAATAATATTCACCCAGACGCCGCGCGTGGACATAGTCACCGGGCCCACTCCCAAAGTCAAAGGCTACCTGACCAAACCCATAGATTTCGAAGCACTTAAATCGGCGCTTCTCAAAGCCGCGCCGAAGCCCGACAACGCGCGCCCCGTCACCGTGCTTGTCGCCGACGACGACGAAGAGTTCTCGGAACTGGTCAAGATGTTCCTTGAAGCCAATGATTACCGGCCGGTCATAATAAGCGACCCGTTAAAAGCGCTGGACGCCGTACGCTCCGAAAAGCCGCAGGTGGTCCTTTTGGACATAATGATGCCCAAAAAAGACGGCTTCCAGATAATGGACGAGATGCAGGACGAGGCCGCGACCGCGGAGATACCCATAATAGTCCTGAGCGCGCTGCGCTTCAATAATTTCCAGGAATGCGGCATACTGACCGGCCTGCCCGAGATAATATCGAAGGACCTGCCCAAAGACCTGCTGCTCGGTATCCTGGCCCGGGAGATAAAGGATTCTTCCGAACCCGTAAGCGGCGATACCGGCAAGCCGGCCAGGCCCAAGGTCCTTATTGCGGACGACCAGACCGAACTGCTGCTGCTGCTGAAGGAAACGGTGGAGGCCGCGGGCTTTGAGGTCTTCATCGCCTCCGACGGCCGGGAAGCGTTAAGCACGATATTCGAAACCCATCCGGACATCGCCGTGCTGGATTACCGCATGCCCGGAAAGGACGGACTGGCCGTGGCGGAGGATCTGAAGAATAACCCGCTTTTCGCGCACATACCGATAATAATCTGCACCGCCTACAGCGAGAAGAAGTCCAAGCTTAAGGGCTTGAGCATGGGCATAGACGACTATCTGATCAAGCCCGTCGACACCGACGAGCTCATAGCCCGCATCCGCATGATCCTGAAGCGCAACAAGCTGGTCCTGGACACCAACCCGCTTTCGAAACTGCCGGGCAACCCGTCCATCCAGGCCAGGGTGGAGCGCGAGATACAGAAAGGCGTGAACTTCGCCGTGCTTTACCTGGACCTCAATAATTTCAAGGCGTACAACGACTCGTACGGCTTTGAACCCGGGGACCGCGTGATCAAAGCCACGGCCAATCTGCTGGTCAAGCTGACCATACAGAACGAGAGCTCGCAGGATTTCATAGGCCACATAGGCGGCGACGATTTCATCATAGTCACCACTTTCGAGAAGTCCGAAGAGCTGGCCCAGCGCATCCTGACCGGGTTTGACGAGATAGCCCCCTCTTTTTACAGAAAAGCGGACCGCGAGCGCGGCCACATAGTGTCCACCGACCGGCAGGGCAATATCAAAAATTTTCCTTTCCTTTCGCTGTCCATCGGCATAGTCCACAACGGGATAAGGCCGCTGACCTCCTTCGCGCAGGTCAGCAATATCGGCGCCGAACTCAAAAAAGCGGCAAAGAACACGGGAAAAAGCGCTTATATCGTGGACCGCAGAAGGGACTAGCCCGAAAAATTCAGTTGAATTTTTCGGGAAGGCTTAAGGATGAAGGATAAAGGCTAAGGGATAGAAATAATTTTATTATTTTCCCGCATCTTTTACCTTAATCCTTCAGCCTTTATCCTTTAGCCTTTTCAGGCAAGCGCGGCTATCCGCCCCGTTATTTCGGCCCGCCGCGCCTGCGTCCCCGTCAGCACAAGATACGCGTAATCGCCCATCACTTTGCTGTCCATCGGCATATGGA
>JAHJSU010000043.1 GCA_018829985.1 Elusimicrobiota bacterium
ACATGAAGGCGCAGGCAATCGGCCGGGGGGGCACGCCGTCCGGCTTCGGCCAGCTGAGCTCCACGATAACATTTCCCCAGGCGCCTGTGGCCGGGGAATTCAGCGCGGTAACTTCGTCCGGGCTCACCGCGGGCTGGACCGCGGGGATAAACGATACTTCCGGTTTAAGTTACCTGGCTCAGATCTCGACTTCAGACGTTTTTGAAACCATCAACGACTCCTCGGCCACGGCAAATACGTTCGCCTCGTTTGGATTGGGAGGACAAGGTTCGCCCCTGACGCCAAATATCGCTTATTATCTGAGAGTTCAGGCAGCGGGATCTTCCGGGCCGGGGCCGTTCGCCGACCTGACTTCAACTGCGACACTGTCCAATCCGCCAGGCCAGACGGACCTCATATTTTTAACTTCAACAACAGTTAACCTGGATTGGCCGCCTAACGGCAACCCCGAACCTGGAACCGGCTACGAGGTATGGCGGGATATCCAGCCGGGGTTTACAAGCCCCGTAAAAACACTGATTTCCACAAGCGCGTTGCTTACTAGCGGGTTGATTCCTGAAACAACTTATTATTTCAAGGTCCGCTCAGTTAATTTAGCCGGCGTATTCAGCGGTTTTGACGACATAATAAGCACAAAAACTTATCCGGCGCCTCCCGGCGTTATCACTTTGAACGGGACCGCTCTCGGGGTTTCCTCTATAAGCTGGACCTGGAACGACGCGGGCAAAGAGGACGGCTACAGGGTGATAAACCCGGCCGACGGCAACGTATCGGGCGGCCTTGCGGCGGATGTTATAACTTGGCCTGAAATCAATCTTTCCACTAATGCCGCATGTCCCCGCAAAGTGACGGCATTTAATGTCTCGGGAGTTTCCACTTCAACCCTTGTAACCCGCTATACCCTGGCCGCTCCGCCGACAGGCTTTATATTGACAGAGGTTTATTTCACCTCCGCCGCGGTGCAATGGGCCGCCGGCACAAATCCCGCCGGAACAAATTATGAACTCAAGTATTGGGCCGCGGGCGGCTCGACAGCCACGTTTACTGTCGCCGTAACCAGCGCGGCATTGACCGGCCTTGCCGGAGGCGCGGTTGTTTATACAATGGTCCGCGCCCTTAACGGGGATAATCTCCCGACTTCCTATGATATAACGCGTTCAACCCTTATTCCCGCCACCGTGGAAACTATTTCCCCGAATGAGGATACGCTGGTCACGTTCCAGGGACCTTCGGGCGAAATAAAGATCGACATCCCGAAGAATACCTTTAACGAAACCGTACAAATTACGGTCAGGACCCCGGCCCCGCAGGATTGCCCTTTGCCGACCGGCGGCTTGAGCGCCCTGGCAACGCCGGTCTGTGTGGAGATCAAACTGGACAAATCCCTGCAGCCGGCAAGGAACGTGGAAATCAGCGTGTCATACAGGACCGCCGACCTGGGCGGTCTGGATGAAAATAAGCTTATCCTGTCGTATTATGACAACGCTCATTCGGCCTGGGTTCCGCTGTTCTCCGGCAGGGACGCCGCTGCCAATAAGGTGACGGGCAAAGCGACCCACTTCTCAATTTTCCAGATAATGCAGTCCAATCCCGCGCAGGACCTGTCAAACGTTACCATAGGCCCGAATATCCTGCGGCCGAGCCGCAATCCCGGGCAGGTCATGACTTTCAGGAATCTTCCGGCGGGCGCCAGGGTGCGCATATACACGGTCGTTGGAGAGCTCCTGCACGATACCGCCGAGGATGGAACGGGGAACGCCGTCTGGAACGGAAGAAATCGCTCCGGCAGGCAGGCGGCCAGCGGCATTTACACCGCCCTGATCGAAGCGGGCGGAGAGAAAAGAGTCTTTAGAGTGGCGGTAGAGAGATGAAAAACCGGGGAGTAGGTGGTAGGTAGTAGGCAGGGAAAGCAGCCTAAGGTTGACTCTCCCGTAAAAAGTCAATTTTGCTCAAAAATCGCCTTTGTAGCCGCAGGCTTCAGCCTGCGTTCTCGTCGGGAAACGGCTTACTGTTTTTCGCAGGCTAAAGCCTGCGGCTACCGTTTGGGACTTTTTACGGGAGAGTCAAGGTTGCTGGAGAAAGTGTTGATGAAATTTTTACGCATTGACAGTAGACCGCAAATTGGCAGGCAGGCATTTTTCGCCGTGCACTGCCGGCTTTTGTCGTTTGCCGTTCCCTGCCTACTATCTACTATCTACTGCCTACTACCTACTGCTTCTTTTGCGGCATTCAGCGGCGCCGACAAGGGCACTTCCTCAGGCCAATTTTTGAAACTCGGGGCCGGAGCGCGGGCCGCGGGAATGGGCGAGGCTTATTCAGCGGTCGCAGATGAAGCAAGCGCGATATACTGGAACCCGGCGGCCCTGACGCGGATCAACGGTTTTTCGGCGACCTTCATGCACGCCGCGCTGCTGGCGGACATTTCCTATGAATTCCTGGGCTATGGACAAAAACTCGGAGACCGCGGAGCCCTTGGCTTGGGCGTTCAATATTTATCCATGCCCGCTTTCCATGAAACGGCTCCTTCGGGTTTTGAAACCGGGACCAGTTTCAACCCCAAAGATACGGGGGTAACGCTGGCCTGTTCTTTCCGGTTAAGTGAAAAATACAGCGCGGGAATTTCGGGGAAGTATATCCGTTCCGGAATTGACAAGTCGGCTTCAACATTCGCGGCGGATCTTGGCGTTTTGGGCGCGCCCTTTCGCGCGCGCGGCGCTGATTTATGGCTTTCCCTTGTGGTTCAGAACCTCGGCGGCAAACTGAAGTTTGAGCAAAAATCCGACCCGCTGCCCCTTAATGTGAAGCTGGGAAGCTCTTTGAATATCATGAAAAACTGGCTTATAGGGCTGGACGTGAATTTTCCCAGGGATAACCGGCCGTATGCGGCCCTGGGGACCGAGTACCGGCTGGCTCACGGGGCGGATATGGGTTTTGCCGGCAGAGCGGGATTTAATTCCAGGACCCTCGGCGATATCGGCGGATTTAACGGGGTCTCCGCCGGGGCGGGGCTCGATTACAAACAATTCGGACTGGATTACGCTTTTCTGCCGTTCGGGGCGATCGGCATGACGCACAGGATTTCTGTTACGGTCGGATTTGGAAAGCCAAAAGCCGCCGAAGTTCCCAATGCGGAGCTGGAAAATAAATCCGCCGCTCCCGGGGCAACCGTTGCCGGGGAAGAAACCGCCGGGCCCGAAATCCGAACATGGCTCATGCAGCTAAAAAGCTCCGCCGCGCATAAACGCCGCAAAGCCGCCTTTGAGCTGGGAAAGTTCAGATCCGTGGAAGCGGTTAAACCGCTTCTGGAGCTTCTGGATGATGAGAACGATATGGTCTGCGGCGCTGCCGCGCGGGCCCTGGGCCGGATAGGCGACAAGCGGGCGTTCAAGCCGCTGATTGAAGCGCTTGAGGACGGATCGGCTTACGTGCGCGCCTCCGCGGCCAAAGGTTTGCAATATTTAAAGGACGGCCGGGCAAAAAAAACACTGAAAAAAGCCTTAAAGGAGGAGGATTCGCCGGACGTTAAAAAAGCTATTGAAGCTGCCTTGAAATCATTCTACCGGGCTAAAAAGTAAAATCAAAGGGGGCGGTCTTTGCCGACGGGGTCGCCGAGGCGGACCTCGCCGCCGGTGACGACGCGGGCGTAAACGCCGCGCAGCCGCAGCGCGCGGCCCTCGGCGGAATCGACAAGGTCCCTGGCGGGCTTCCCGTAGCGCCGCTCGAACAGGCCGCACCCCTTGTGCGGATGGCCGGTAATTTCCAGCACCGCGGCCCCGACGCGCAGGCGCGTCCCGGCGGGGAGATTTCCCTCGCTGATGTCAAGATCCACGGCCAGGTTATCGCCGGAAAGGCCGGCCCGGTCCGGGCCGCCGGCTGCGGCCTCTATGAAGCGGGCGTTGATAAGTGAAACCTGCATCGACGGGTCCGGGCCGGGCTTCAGGCTCCAGCGGTCCCCTTCCACGCCGCCGGCGGCGCTGATGACGGCGCGCGGCGGCATAAGGCGCCGCTTGTCCGCCAATCTGAGCACTATAAGCTTAAGCGTGCCGGCGTCTTTCGGGCTGGCGAGAACCGATTTAATAAGCGCGTGCGGGTCCATAATACGGGCTCATTTAAACAGTTTCTGGTTTATCAGCGCGACATTGATGACCCGGGCTTTTACGAATTTCAAGTACTGTTTGGCCTCGTTGCTGCTTATGTACAGCTCGATCTGCGCCGTGCCGCCGGAGGCCAGCTGATGCCCGTAAGCTATCTTGCGCGTGTAGACGCCGCGCGCGCCTTCCGCCTTGAAGACCAGCTTGCCGGAAAAGCCGTTTATGGCGTAGTTCGTCATGTTCCTGAATTCAAGCATCAGCTTTATGCCGAGCTTTTCGCCTTTCATCTCCTGTTTCCTGCTTATGAACGCAACCGTTACAAGCTGGGATTTCACATTCGCCGCCCCCCTCGCCGCGGGCGGGGCGCCGCCCTTCTCAAGTCTGTAGACCCTTTTAGCTATTTTCCCGACTTTTTTTTCCAGCTTGCCCAGCCTTTTTTCGGTCTTCGGCCCGGGATCGGGTTGGGCGCCGTCTTGCGCCGCCCCGGCAACAGGCTCCTGCGGAGCCGGCGTCTCAGCGGCCTTTGGACCGCAAACGGCCGGTTCAGCCAGGAGGTGAAAACCAAAAACGAAAAAAAGCAGGCTGACGGCCGGGAATGCGCTGATCTTATTCATATTGTTTTCGTAACTACTCAGGTTCCGGGTTCACGGTTCAGCGGTTCAACGGTTGAAAACCAGAGAACACAAGAAGATCGTGGAAAAAAATAACCTTAAACCCTGAACCCTGAACCTAATAACCTGAGCAGTTACTTGTTTTCCGCTTATTCACCATTATATCACTTCGGGCGACGGCGGTGAAGAGCGGTAATTAGTAAGAAGGCTGAAGGATGAGGCAAAAACAGTTGATAAGTTGACAGAGCGGGGAAACGGCAGTTGAGAGGGTTGGGTTCTTACTTTATCAACTTGTCAACCAGTCAACTTCCCCACCCTCTCTCCGCCTTAGGCGGAACGGGCTAACGGTAGGCGGGCCGGGCCATTTTAAAGAGTTTATTGTATTCCTGCAGGTACGGACCGACATAGTTGGGGTCCGTCGTGAAGATGGTGTTCTCGGCGTTTATCCGCTCGGCGGTTTTGGACCAGTTGAAAGCGCCGTTTATCAGCATTTTACCGTCAAGCACGGCATATTTATTGTGCATCACGCCCTTTTCCAACCGGCCTTCCAGGAACTTTAAAGGTATTTTTCTGGCGACCGTTTCCTTGTAGTACGGGAACCTGGAGCCGGCTGAAAGGGTGAGCCGCACTTTAACGCCGCGGGAGCCCGCCCGGAGCACCGCGTCCATGATCGGCCGGGAAGTCAGGGAGAACATGGCGACGTCCACGGAAGAGCGGGCCGCGTCTAGGGCTCTGGCTATGGCCGCCTCCGTGCCGCCGCGCGGCGAGAAGATATACCTGGGGAACAGCGTCCCGTTGAAATTGACCGAAGGGTTCGGGTCCGCGGGCACGGGGCCCGGCGCGGGGACGGCAGAGGAGGGCGCGGCGGGGGACCGGCCCTGCTTCCACATCCATTCAAAATTCTGCTGGTAGCCCCGGATAATAGAGCCGTCATACACGAACATCATATTCTCATAGCTGGAGTTTTCGGCATAAGAGGTCCAGTTGGCCGAGCCCGTCTGGAGGGCGGTGCCGTCGAAGATAGCGTACTTGTTGTGCATGGAACCGGAGCCGCCGCGGCCTTTCATTACTTTCAGGTCCATGCCGCTGTCAATAAGGTACTTTATGTCCCTGCCCACTCGTAATCTATCATCACGCGTATCTTGACGCCGCGGTCCCGCGCCTGGACCAGGGCCTGGGCCGCGTCGGTAAGCTGCAGATTGTACAGCGCAACATCAAGCGTATAATTAGCGCTGTTTATGGCCTTTACAAGCACGGGGCTCACCCGCGTGGTTTCGGTAAAGACATAAAGCGGTATGCCGGTGTAGTCATAGCGGCCGAAGACCGGGATCTGGGTATATGCCGGCGGCTGCGGGACAGGCAGTTCAAAGGAAAGGG
>JAHJSU010000349.1 GCA_018829985.1 Elusimicrobiota bacterium
AGTATATAAATACTGTGTATTATATGTCAAGCGATATTTTAGGTGAGTTTATACGGGGTTGGCGGCAGGTTAGAGTTGGCGGTGGGGGTGGCTACCGGGGCCTACAGGGTCCGAGATTCGTGTCGTGCACCCGAATTATCAAGCGCAATATGAATGTGAAAACTCTCTAAGCGCCCTTATTTCCGGGGTTGACTGGAAGTGAGCCGTCGTCTTATTTCTGTTTCAAGCAGGTGCGGCTCGTCCGTCCCTATGCGGGCTGTCTTTCCGTTTTTAAGCTTCAGTTCCACGGCATCCAGCCCGGAGACATTATAGAGCCAGCCTTTTCCGATATAGTGTATTCCCCAGCCGCAGAGCCAGGAATTGCGCACGGCGCGCGCCGATTCCACGTCCTGAAACCGGAACGCTTTTTTAAACCAGCCGACGCCGAACCGGAACCGGACTGAGACTTCGTCCACTTCCACGGTGAGGTCCTTAAAACCGAAATAAACGAAAAGCGCCGCTATGGCGAACGGATAAAAAACCAGGGACTGTTTTAAGAAATAGGAGGCCGCCGCGGCGCCCCCCAGCATCAGCATGGAAGTAAATACCATCAAATCGCTTTTTTGCGTGTGTTTGTACATTTTAATCTTTAAACCCTCCAAACCTCAGTTCTTCATAATCTTCCGGGATATCGATGTCGAGGATTATCCCCGCGTCTTCCACTTCAAGGTCCGCGACTTTTACAGAAGGATGATGCGTGACCCAGTGAAGGCCGGCTTCCAGGGGCCCCTCGAAACAAAGCTGCCGGTATATAGCCGGGATAATTATAGGATGGCCGCGTTTGAAAGAAAGTGGAGAGTGGAGAGTGGAGAGTGGAGAGTCAGCCGTGACTTGTGATTGCGCCGCGGGACGGGGAACGCGGGGGATGATGATAGAGTCTTTATGCGCGGACCGGAAAGCGATAATGTCTTTATATGTCCGCGGCGCGATCGCCGGCTGGTCGACCAGGCATACCATGAAAGCCTCCGAAGCCTGTGCGGCGGCCTCAAGCCCGGTCCTCAGGGAGGAAAGCTGGCCCTCCTCGGGCCTTGGGTTCACGGCGGTTTTTTCCCCCGCCGGGCTCCAGCCGGCGAGTATTTCTTCCGAGGCGCGGCCGAGGACCGCTATCCTTTCCTCTACGCCGGCAAGGCGCAGCGCCGCGCAGACGGTCTCCAGGAAGCCGCGGCCGCGCCACTCCAGCAGGGCCTTCGGCCGGCCCATCCTTTTAGAATCCCCTGCTGCCAGGATCACGGCGCTCAGCATATGTTATTTACCTTTAAAGCTTCTTCCACGCAAGGGGATAGATGCGCAGCACATTGTCGACAGCTATCTTTCGGGCCAGCTCCGCGGGAAGCTGGTCCAGCAGGCTGCGGATCTCTTTACCCCGCCCGGGCCACGCAAAAGGAACGCGCGGCGACGAATAGAACTGATCGGTGCCGAAAACGAATCTGTCCGGGAACTCTTTCAGCAGTTCCAGCCATTCAGGCCGGACCCGCCCGTCCGCGACAGGACTGGTCCGGGCCAGGCTTATTTCCTCAATCTTGAGGCTCATATACAGGTTGGGATTGCGCCCCAGCAGTTTGCGGCAAAGTTCCGGTGTCCGATCGCCGGTGTTGTCCCAGCCGGCGTGGGCCCACACGATGCGGGTCTTGCGATTATGCGCCAGCAGCCGCTCCAGCGCGCTGATGTTCTCGCGCAGGCTCCCGGGGTTGTGCCGGTTCTTGAGCCGGGCCGGAAGCGGCGCGTCTTTAACGAGCGCCTCCATATGCAGATCGATGACGAGACCGCGCTCAGCCGCGATGTCGGCAAGGAGCAGGAAGAGCGGATGATCGGGCGGCGCGGCTTCGTAGGGATGGCGGGGCGCCAGGGAAAGGTGTTCGGCGGTCATCTCGCCGAAGCCGGCGGCGCCGGCGGCGGCTATTTTCCCGGCCCGTTCCTTGAACCTGCTGCGCAGGGAGTCGGGTGTTTTACCGAGGGCTACCGCCTGCTGTATCATCACGTTCAGCGACCCCCCCCCGCACAGGAAGGCGAACCGGTCGGCATGTTTTTTTAAGGCCGGTAGAAAATCCTCGCATTCGTAATTGGCCGGGAAGTTATCGGGCATCGGAGGCGGCATCACTATCCCTTTCGAGATCCCGAGCTTATCCATCCGCTTCAGGGCCGTCTCAACGGCGCCAGCATAATCCGCTTTTCCGTAAGGACGTTTGCCGTCAAGATGGGAGTGCGTGTCTATAAAGGATATGCCGCCGGCGCGCCGCGCGCCCTCCGCGGACGCGCCCTCGGCGGACTTTTGAGAACCGGAGTTACGTTCCGGCGCGCCGCCCTGCCGTTCTTCCTTCTCCCGCATAAAGTCCTTACAGCCGGCCAAAAGCTCATGACGATGGGTCCGCATGCACTGGAGGAATTCCCCGGTTCCGGAAGTCTTCCCGGGGCAGAACTTCCGCGCATCATCCGCGCAAGGATCCTGGGCTAAGACATACGGCATAAGCAGACCCGGCAGCAAAACAGCTCCGGCAACGATATACCCTGCTGCGCAGTCTTTTACTTTTAACATATTACATAGAGGTCAGCGCCATCACGAATTCCATGCCTCAATCCCCGAAACTGATACCGAGGTCCCGGGCGGTCAGGATGGTGTCGCAGTCAAGCGGGACCGTCTTCATCCGGCTCGTGGCTTCCTTCAGCGGCACGTAGCGCACCGTCGGCGGGTCCAGCGCGACCATCACGCCGGATTTCCCCTCCTCCAGCGCCCTGACCGCGGCCGCGCCGAACCTCAAGCTGATAAGCCGGTCAAAAGTGGTCGGGCTGCCGCCGCGCAGCAGATGGCCCAGCACCACCGTGCGGCACTCCTTGCCCACCAGCGGCTCCAATTCTTTTGCCACGCGCTCGCCCGCGCCGCCCAGCTTCTCGGCCCGGCCGAGTTCCCTGCCGATGACCGCGACGGAACCGCCGACGGGCTTGGCGCCCTCGGCCACCATCACTATCCCGTAATGCTTGCCGCGTTTTTCCATGGCTTTCACCGCCTGCGCGACTTTGTTGATGTCGTAGGGAATCTCCGGTATCAATATCACGTCGGCCGTGCCGGAAACGCCGGTGTTAAGGGCTATCCAGCCGGCGTAGCGGCCCATAACCTCCACCACAATGATGCGTCTGTGGGCCTCGGCGGTGGAATGCAGGCGGTCCAGGCACCCGGTGGCGAATGAAACGGCCGTGTCGAATCCGAAAGTGATGACCGTTTTGTCCAGGTCGTTGTCTATGGTTTTCGGCACACCCACCGTCCTTATGCCCTTTTCCGCAAGAACATTGGCTATGCCCAATGAGCCGTCGCCGCCCAGCGCCACCAGCGCGTCTATTTTATTTTTTTGGAACGCCTCCATCAGTTCATCGGTGCGGTCCTTCTCACACATTTTGCCGTCCGGCCCCATAGTGGGATATTTAAGCGGATTGCCTTTATTGGTGGTGCCGAGTATAGTGCCGCCCAGGTGGGTTATGCCCCGGACGCTGGAACGCTTAAGCGGTATAAGTCCGCCTTCTGGATATTCCTCCGGCTTCATGAGGCCGTTATAGCCGTCCTTTATGCCGAAACATTCCCAGCCTCTGTTGATAGCCGAGACCACCACCGCCCGTATGACGGCGTTCAGCCCCGGCGCGTCCCCCCCGCCGGTGTTTATGGCTATCTTTTTGATTTTCGCTTTATCTTTCGTCATAAAACCTCCAAAATCGATGTCTTTCCAATTATCCCAATCTTCCCCCTCCCTGTTCAAGATTTTAATTTACCGCTGACGCCCCTTAACGAGGGATTCTCTTATAAAAACCCCGACATCCCCCATGCTTTTTCAATGCTTTTTACATATATAAAGTTCATGTTGCGCACAATGGATCATTTTAACGGTCAATAATCCAGCTTCCTGAATTTCTTTGAAGAATCATAAACACTTTTTGAAGCGCTTTTCAGTTTGTTCTCCAAATCAGGCATATGATATAACTCATATTTGCTTTTTGCCCCGAGTTCAGTCATCACACCATAGGTCAACGCATGAGAAGCAACTTCATGTGCATTAAAATACTTTGAATCTTTTTTAGATGAAGATTCCACTATTGCCTCCGCATGTTCCAATCCCATTATGTCTTCGCTGGCCGATTCAGAATAAGCCAATAATTCACGATAAGATAATTTGACTTTTTCAGGGTCATCCACCTTAAGATAAAATGCCAGATGGTCCCTTTCATGAGACATCACTGAATCTTTTACTCTATCATAAATTGCCCCGTATCTCTTTGATTCCGGGACATCTTTGAACATTTCCCAGTCTAACTGGAACCTCGCACTCCAATTTTGAGCTTCCTTGCTTAGTCTGGAATTATTCTCTATATCTTTCCAATTATCCGTGATATACTTTGCTTTTTCTTCTATCTTGGACTTGTTCAAAAGAATATATCCATCCCTTCCGATCCCGTAAGTTATTACTATATCCCCAAGGTTTTCCATAAGTTCGTTTTTATTACCTGCGATCTCGTCATACTTTTCAAAGATTGCGTTTTTTTGAGGAATATACGTTTTAACTGATTTGTTCGATCTTTGGTCATATTCAATAGAAACAACCCGTGGTTCCCTATAATCTTTATATCCCTTATAAGCATAGCCTGCTCCGGCAGCAGCTATTCCCAACCCAAGAGCGAGGTTTCTACGCCACTTTTTCATAGCGATATGCGGGATTTCAGGGTATTGTCCGTGACCATCACAAGTAAAACTTCAAAAACAGAGTCGCCACATTCGCAATGAGAGGATGGATCACTTTCCTTCAGGAGCCAGTATTGAGGTTTATTTTTCAGTTCTTGCGGGTCGGGCGGGCGGCGATATTTCACCTCTTTTGTTTTCGCCGCCGGGACGGCCTTTCAATTCAGCCAGAAGCTTTTTCCGGGTGTTCAATGAAGGGTCTTTCAGCACGCGCGCGAGGAGCCGTTTTAATATCTTCCCCACGGCCGGGCCCTCGGCTGCTCCGGCGACCCTCATAATATCCTTTCCGCCGAGAGCAAGATCCTTGACCTTTAACACGCCGGATCTGCGCATCATATCCCGCACGCGTTCCCGGAAAGCGATATCCCGCCCGGGCCCCATTTCACCTTTACCCTTCGCGTACCGGTCCGCCCCCTTAAACAACAGGAAGTCGTCGAATAGTTCCATTCCCAGCTTTGCCAGAAACCGCCGTATAGTGGAATCCCTGACCTCCGGCCTGTATTGCCACATATGATGCCTGATCATCTTGCCGGTGTAGCGGATATCGCCGGTGGAAAACCTGAGCCGTTCCATTAATTTCTCCGCCATTTTCGCGCCGATAATCTCATGCCCTATAAAAGACGCGCGCGCGGAACCGTAATTCCGGCATGATACCGGCTTGCCGATGTCGTGCAGCAGGGCGGTCCACCTGAGCAGCGGTTTGTCTTTCGGCAGCCGGTCTACCGCCATCAGGGTATGTTCCGCCACATCGTAAGCGTGGTATTTGTTCTGGGCAAAGCCGAAACACTTCCCAAATTCCGGCAGGAAATACTTCAGAAGCCCCAGCTCGCGCATCAGGCGGAACGCCCCGGATGGCTTGTCCGCGCTTTCCAGGAGCTTGAGCAGTTCGTCGCGCAGACGTTCGGCGGAAACCGACTTCAACCCCTTTCCATTACGCCTCATCGCCTTGAGAATTTCGGGGGAGATCGAGAGGCCCATCGCCGAAGCGAAACGCAAACCGCGCAGGATCCGAAGGGGGTCCGCCCTAAATGTCTCGTCGGGGCTCCGAAGCGTACGGAGGGTCCGGTTTTCAATATCTTTCCTGCCGCCGTAATTGTCGATAATGGTCCCGTCGGCCGCCATGGCCATGCCGTTAATGGAATAATCGAACCGCTTCAGCCGGCCGAGTATGGATTTCCCCGGAGCGGCGCGGCCGAAGGTCATGAGGTCGTATCTTTTCCCCCCGTGGACCACTATTATGACCGTGCCGTGCTTTAGGCCTCCGGGCACCGTTTTGACCTTTTTAAAAAGCCGCAGGACGTCTTCCGCCGAGGCGCCGGTCGCTATATCGATGTCGCGGACAGGCCGGCCAAGCAGGAGATCGCGCACCGCTCCGCCCGCGAACCAGGCCTCGAAGCCGCTTTCCTGCAGCCGCTTCAATATCGGCAGTCCCGCTTTAAAATATCCAGGCAGCATTATTCCCCCGCATCCCAATTAGAGCCCTTTCCGGCTTTCTTCTTCGGCTTCGCGAAAGGCCTTTTCGATCCGCCTGCATTATCAACCCACTCCGAACAGCTCGGAAACCAGTTCCGGCCAGCGGCGGCACGTCGCTTCCGGGACGGTAAGCCTGAGCCTGCCGCGCTCAGATTCCTTCCATATTGCCGGATGCCGGGTGAACGGGTTGCGGTATATTAACGCGGCCAGGATGCAGCGCTGGACTTCCACGTCTTTCTCTCCCGCCAGAAAATCAAACAGGAACCGGGCGGAGATGCTATCATAAGGTTTTTCGGAAAAAAGCGAATTCCTGGTGAACCAGTAAGCCGCGCGCCCGCGAACCGCCGCCTCCGGGCGTTCTAACAGCAGCAGGGCAGTTTCAAGCCATTTTTCCGCCGCAGCCTTTATAGCCGGAGCTTTCCCGGACCGGAAAGCCTCCCAGCATGCCGCATCCGCGCCCACAACACGAGCCAGCAGTTCCGGGGCGTCTTTTAGGTGCGGTTTAAAAGCGCCGAAAGCGGTAAAACCCCAGATAGAATGCCAGGTATCGTCATATTCCCGCTTGTAAAGCTCAGGATGTAAAAAAAGGGACGGCATTCTGATCGTCGGCATCCCTTTTTCCCTTGTTTCGCCGTCACTCACCCAGAAAAAGTTATTGAAGAATTTCCAGTTTTCCAGCGGACTTATCTTCAGCGCCCACCGGTCCCAATCGGTATCCGGATCATGAACCGGGCATAGCGGGCAATACGGGTGATTCAGGTCAACATACCCCCTCATGACAGGCACTGCTGTTTCCGCCAGCCGCTGCGCTTCCCGGAATTCCAGGTCGCTGGTTTCCTGCAGGTTTTTGACCGCTTTCGCAAGCATCTCTACATCCAGGGCCTGCACCGCCCAGGCAAAGGCGCGGAAGGCGTCCTGCCACTCCTTGACTTCCGGAGCGCTATCGGCGCGGATCGGCCCAAGGGATTCCAATAGCCCGGCAAACAGGCTTTTGCATATTCTTAATTCGTTAAATCTGAATATAGAACCAGGCATGTGCAGGTAACAGTCAAAGAAATACTTCATGTCGGACGCCTGTATATCGTGGATGCGCTTATTTCCCCCCGGGGTCTTGAACACAGACCCTTCACCCGGCATGAATAGCTTTGTCCAGGGACCGTATTTTTTCTCCGCCGGCGGGACAGGGCCTACCGCCTGCGCCCCGACTTCGGAATCACGAAAGACCCCCTCAATGCGGCGGATGAACTCTGCGGGCTCTATCGGTTTCTCCAGGTAGGCGGCTACGCCGGAAGCTATCAATTTAGGCATAAACTCCGGATGGTGTCCCAAATGGTAGCCGCTGACGATCATAAATTTGGCGGGAAGCGGGTCGGGGCGGCTGGACAACTCTATAAAGACCTCAAAACCATCAGGGCCGGAGTGCTGCACATCGGAGATGATAAGGTCCGGCCGCCACTCCAGCGCCAGTTGAATGCCTTCTTCTCCGGTGTAGGCCTGACGCATTTCGCCGTAGCCAGCCTTTTTCAGGATAGCCTTGTACGAATAAATCATCTCCTTATCATCGTCAATTATCAGGATATTTTTACCGCTGAAACAGGGCATATCGTTTTTGGGGCCGTCCGCGCGCCACGGAAGCGACGCGGCGGTTAATCGTTAATTTTAGATTCCCTCACCATCCGCCGGATGAGTCTTATGACCTCCGCAAGCTCGAACGGACGCAGCAGCCAGGCCACGTTCATCCCGCCGAACGGAAAAAGGATCTTTCATACCCGGTGTATTCAAAATTCGTCCCGGTGGAGAATATTACCGGTATTTTCCGCAGTCCTTCGTCTTTTGAAATAACCTCGAAAACCTGGAACCCGTCCATGACCGGCATACTAAGGTTCAGGAGCAACAGGTCCACCTTCTCACGGTAAAGGATTTCCAGCCCGTCCTGTCCGTTTTCAGCTGTCAAAACGCGCAAATCGGCAGCCTTGCGCTCTAAAACCAGGGATAGAAGTTTGTTTACCATGATTTCGTCGTCCACCAAAAGGACTGTTTTTTGGCTGGCCCTGTTATTATCAGCGACAGCATGGCGGCTGGCCGACTGGATCCTTTCCCAGATAACCCCGGGCAGCTCCAGGATCGCCTCTTTAAGATCTCCGCGGCATTCATCCAATCCCAGGCTTATGCTGTATATCCAGAGGCAGTTGAACTTGGCTTTTTTGTAACGGGCCGTGAGCGACCGGCCTTCAAGCATAACCATGACGCTCTGCCTGGCCGTCTTCGGCAGTTTTTCCACCTGTTTTATGAACAGGCCGTTGTGATTTACCCGGCAGCGGAACACCGCCCCTCCCGCCTCGATACGGAGCAGGGCCGGTTCGAACCGGTTCGCCTTATTGACGAACAGCGCCCTGTCGCACCCGCAGTCAAAGGGCTTGTCCGTTCTGCCTTCCTGGGCCTTTTCCATATATTA
>JAHJSU010000350.1 GCA_018829985.1 Elusimicrobiota bacterium
AGAAATCAGACAACAAACCGTTTGATCCATAAACTTTCTTTGTGCCTTGGTGTCTTAGTGGCTGAGTAATTACTAAAAATCAGCGTTATCAGCGTTCTATATTCTATTCCGCCATCTCATAGCGACCTGAGTAGTTACGATTAAAGAGCGATTACAGTGATGGGAAAGAGATGGTGGCAATGCAAAGAAATATCAGGTTACCCAAACTATTATTTTATCGCTGTCATCATTCTGCTATCACCGTAATCAAGGGGCTGCTGACTTTTTCAGCAGCCCTTAAATAATACTATTGATTAACTATATTTGTAAAATCCCGGTTTTTCATTTGAAAAAGAACTTATAAAGTGGTTTAATCATATGGCTAGTTCCTGCTGGGAAAGTCGCAGGAACTATGATTACAGCGATAATAAACACGATTACAGAGATACTCATAACGGGAAAATCGCCGTAAGCTATGCAGGAATCGCTGTAATCAAGTGTCTGCGAAAGACTTTGCGGGCAGACACTACTTACGTCCGGAGGAAAAAATGAGGATTCACCTGGTAGCCAGAAAAATAAAACTTAGCCAGCCCCTGAGGGAATTCATAGAAGTCAAACTTTCCAAATTGACTGAGTACGTCGACAATATCGTGTGGGCGCAGGTTATAATCAACGTCGAGAAGAAGATCCACGCCGCCGAAGTGATCGTGCACGCCGGCCATCAGACCATGAAGGCCTCGGCCGAGTCCGACGATCTGTATTCCGCCATAGACAAGGTTATGTCCAAGATAGAGGTGCAGGTCAGGAAATATAAGGAAAAATTCTCCGAACACCGCCACCAGTCCGTGGATATGACCGAGTTCTCCTTTGGCGCTCCTCAGGTTACCTTTTCCGTGGTCAAGGATGTTCCCTTAAGGCCGCTGACCAGGGAAGAGGCCGTCGGGGAAATGGAAAAGCTGGGTTTTAACTTCTGGCTGTTCATGGATAAAAATTCCAGGCAGATGCAGGTGGTTTTTAAAAGGCTGGACAGCACGTACGGCCTTCTGCAGCCGGTAAGAAAATAGTTGCGAATACCGCGAATAACAAATGCGAATGCCACGAATAATTACCAATCAAATCGTTCATTCCTTAAAATGATTCGCGTTATTCGTTCTTTATTCGTCTTATTCGCTAATGGAACCATCAAATGCCGGAAGCAAGACATAACGCCAAAGCCATAACCGTAAGGGAATTGCTTAAATCCCGGGGCAAAATCCTGGGGCTTAAAACGGCCGTCGGCGCCCGGAACCTTTCAAGGAAGATAGCGGTCAGCGAGATAAACCGCCCGGGCCTCGCCATAGCCGGGCACCTGGAACAGTTCCGCTCCGAGCGCATACAGATAATAGGGAAGGGAGAATACGCTTTCTGCGTAAAGGAAGAAAGCAGGAAGGTCAAAGCCAGCCTCCGGGAGATGTTCTCCTATCCCGATATCCCCTGCGTCATAGTGACCGGCGGCTTAAAGCCGCTTCCTGTCCTCAAAGAGGCCTGCCGCAAAGCACGGGTCCCGCTTCTTACCACCGTCTTTGACACTTCCTCTTTCATAAGAGAGCTCACTATTTATCTGGATGACAAGCTCGCCGCCATTACCTGCGCGCACGGCGTGCTGGTCAATGTCTACGGCCTGGGCGTGCTTATCCAGGGCGATTCCGGGGTCGGAAAATCGGAATGCGCGCTGGAACTCCTTAAAAGGGGCCATATCCTTATCGCGGACGACGTGGTGGAAGTGAAGCGCAGGATCGGTTACATGCTGATGGGGAATTCCCCGAAAAACATCAAGCATTACATGGAAGTGCGCGGTCTGGGTATTATAGACGTGGAACTCCTTTTCGGCATCGGTTCCATCATGAACCAGTCGCTTATAGAAATGCATGTGAAACTTGAAAGCGTGGCCGCCGGAGGGGTCAATCTGGCGAATTACGACCGCACCGGGCTGGCCGTCAGCGAAGTGACCATCCTGGACGTCCCGATACCCAGCTTGAGGCTCCCGGTCACGCCCGGCAGGAATTTGGCGGTCCTCATAGAGGTCGCCGCCCTGAACCAGCGGCTTAAGAACCAGGGGTATTTCGTGGCCAAGAAGTTCAACGAAAGCCTGATAAAAGAGATGGGAAAGAAGTGATAGCTGCTCAGCGATTAAGAATATCACGCAAAGAACGCGAAGTAAAGCGCAAAGAACGCAAAGGTTTATGGCTAAAATAAACCACCAAGGGCACAAAGGATACAACGAAAAGGAAAGACAATATCAACTTTGGCCGTCCGATAGGCATAGCCCCTGATACGGCACCTACGCAAGTATTGTGATCTTTGTGGTTAAATTATAATTCTTTGCGTTTCTTTGTGTGAATTCTTTGCGCTCTTTGCGTTAAAAAAACCAAGCATGTCTAAAAAAACGAAGGGCAAAATTTTCATAATTACCGGCATGTCCGGCGCAGGCAAAAGCCAGGCGCTTAAATGCTTTGAGGATTTCGGGTTTTACTGCGTGGACAACCTGCCGGTGGCGCTTATACCCAAATTTTCGGAGCTGATAAAAAAGCACAGGCATTTCAGGCACGTCGCGTTCGGCATAGACATAAGGGAGGGCCGGTTCTTCAAGGGTTTCGTCCAGTCGCTGGACACTTTAAGGAAACTCGGTCTTGATTACAAGGTAATCTTCCTTGATTCCTCCGACGCGGTTATATTCCAGCGCTTCTCCGAAACCCGCCATCGCCATCCGCTCGGCAAGAACATCGTCCGGGCGGTCAAAGATGAGCGGAGGATCCTGTCCGAACTTAAAGAAAAGGCCAATAAAGTCATAGACACCTCAAAGCTGACGCTTGGCGAGCTTAAGGAAATACTCTCCGGCGCTTTGGAACTGAAACGCTCCACCGAAATGAAGCTTTCCGTGATCTCTTTCGGCTACAAGTACGGCATACCGCTGGACGCGGACCTGGTGATGGACGTGAGGTTCCTCCCAAACCCGAATTATATATCGTCTCTGAAGAATAAGACCGGGCTTGACCGGCCGGTGGGCGACTATATCAGGAATAAACCCCATTTCAAGACCTTTCTGAAAAGCTACACGGACCAGATAAAAGACCTCCTGCCGCTTTATATCAAAGAGGGCAAGTCTTATCTTACCATCGCCATCGGCTGCACCGGCGGCAAGCACAGAAGCGTTTTTATCGCGCACAGCATAGCGGAAAACCTCTCAAAATTCGGCTTTTCGGTTTCTGAATATCACAGGGATATCAGGAAGAAGTAGGGAAAGGGTATAGAGGATAGGGGCGAGAGGATAGCGTGCAGAATAAAGAGATCATTCCCTAACCCCTAATCTCTAACCCCTAGCCCCTGACTTATTTATGATCAACATCATCGTTATCACTCACGGGGAATTCGGCGCTTATCTGATAGAGGCGGCCGAGGGCATAGTGGGCGTCCAGTACGAGGGGCTGAAAAACATCCCGATCTCCCAGCGTATGTCGCTTGAAAAAATAAAGAGCGTCATAGAAAGCGGCATAACAGAGATGCAATCCCCGGACGGCCTCGTTTTCATGATAGATATGCCCGGCGGCACGCCCATGAACGTGGTCCTGCCGCTGGTCAAAGACATCCCTGGTACCGCCGTCGTTTGCGGGGTCAATATCAACATGCTGACTTCGGCTTTCGCCTACCGGCAAAATCTCGGTTTTGACGCGCTCGTCGAAAAGATACTTGAAGACGGCAAAAAAGCCATATGCGAAGTCAAAAGCCTGCTGCTTGGCGGCTAGGCGGCTGGACGGCGAGACAGCTAGGCAGCCAGATAGTAAGATGTAGAACACCTTAAAAAAGCCGCCAAGCTGTCCAGCAGTCTAGCGGTCTAGCAAAAGATTTAAATTATGCCCGTTGCTTTATACAGAATAGATGACCGGCTTATCCACGGCCAGGTAGTGGAATCCTGGGTGCCGTATCTGAAGATCGCGGAGATCGTAGTGGTTTCGGACGATATCGCTTCGGACGATATAAGGCGCACCATAATGCGCTTTTCCACTCCCGAAGGCGTGGAACTGAAGATCTTAAAAGTCCAGGAAGCTTTTGATTGCCTGAACGGCGCGCCGGGACCGCAGAATATACTAGTCCTTCTGCCGGGCCTTAAAGAGGCGGCGGACCTTCTGTCAAAGGGCTTAAAGATCCCTTCGCTCAATATCGGCGGCATGCATTACTGCGCCGGCAAGAATATATCCATAGGGAGGGCCATATTTTTAAGCGATGAAGATTGCGGCTACCTGAAATTCCTGGCCGGCGCGGGAGTCGGGCTTGAAGGCCGGGGCGTGCCGAACGATAAGCCCATCAATCCGATAGAGGCGCTATTGTAGGGTAAGTCGAAAATTGCGGTCGGCAATTTTCGGAAGGATGAAGGATGAAGGATGAGGGATGAAGGATGAGGCAAAAGACAATACTTGATTCTCCCGTAAAAAGTCAATTTTGCTCAAAAATCGTCTTTGTAGCCGCAGGCTTTCCGCCACACAACTTCGGCGGACCCGCCGGCTGTTTGGCGGGCAGCCTGCGTCCGCCTTAGGCGGATGGCTTGCTGTTTTTCGCAGGCTAAAGCCTGCGGCTACCGTTTGGGACTTTTTACGGGAGAATCAATCTTTAGACTTTAGACTATCTACTTTAGACTCTCATAATATGCTGAACGCTTTGATCACAAGTCTGTTCGCCGGGCTTCTTCAGCTGGATAATGTGCAGGTCGGGCAGTGCCTGTTGTCAAGGCCCGCTTTCGCGGGACCACTTTTGGGCTGGCTTAACGGTTGTCCTCTGGAAGGCGCCAGGATAGGCCTTTTGACAGAACTTATATACATGGATTTCATTCCCATCGGCGGGGTCGTGCCTCCGAACGGGCTGGTTGCCGCCGCGACGGCGGTCCTTGTCCGGACCTGGGCCGGGCTTCCGGAATCCCTGGCTTTTTTTATCGGCATTTTTGCGGGTTTCCTTTACAGCGATGTGGAATACAGGCTGAGAGCCGCCAGGTCGCGCTGGAACGCGAAAATAGAGGCTGAAGTAACGGCCGGCGTTATAAATATTGAGCGGTGGCTCGCCGGATCGCTGTTGATGGAAAGTTCCGTGACCGGAGCCTATATCTTTGTTTTTTCGGCGTTGGTCTTTATCCCGACGGTCTTTATAAGGCTGTCCGGGCTTTATACGGCGATGGATTTCGCTTATTCGCTGATGCCGTGGCTGGGCCTGAGCGGGCTTTATTTCAGGTTCAGGACGCAGGTGTATAAAAAATAGGGTAGAGGGGCGAGGGGTTAGGGGAGAGTAAGAAGACAGCCGGGGAAATATTATGAGTGATGAAGTGAAAAATAAAAATTCCTTACCCTCGCCCCTCACCTCTCGCCCCTCGCCCCTGCTTTCAATGTTCTTACGGTCGTTCTTTATCCAGGCGGGCTGGAATTATGAAAGGTTGCAGAACCTGGGCTTTGTTTTTTCGCTGATGCCGGCGCTCAGGAGGATATACGCCGATGCACCTCGTGGGGTGCATGGCAGCCCTGAACCCGACGTGGTTCAGGGCGCCCCCCCACGCCGCATGGTGGGGCAGGCAGCCCCGGAGGCGTTTAAGAGCGCGGTCTTAAGGCATTTAACGGTCTTTAACACCCAGCCCTATATGACGGGGTTCGTGATCGGCAATGTGGCCAAAATGGAAGAGGGACTTGCCCTTCGACTTCGCTCAGGGCAGGCCGGCCGCGAAAATTCCGAAGTCCTGGAAAAGAACATGCAGGGGATCAAGCAGGCGCTGGCTTCGAGTTTCGCTTCAATAGGCGACCGCGTCTTCTGGGGGCGGCTTAAACCTCTGACCACGCAGCTCTGCATCGTGGTCTGGCTGGGCGCCGGTTTTTACGGCTGGCTTTTCACAGGCGCGATGTCCGAGGTTCCGGTCGCCGTCCTTTTCGCGGGGCCCGGGCTTGGCATGGCGGTTTACGGCGCGTTTGCCGTTTACCTGCGGTGGGTTGGGTTGAAAAAGGGCTATGCCTGCGGCGGAGGGGGCAACTGCGGTCTGGACGCGATGGACTGGAGGAAGCTTATAAGGCGCCTGAGCCTGGCCGGGTTTTCTCTTTCGCTAATTATAGCGCTGGCCGCTTTTGCGCTCCTTATAGAGTTTAACCGCGGCCTGGTCCCGGCGGGGGACCTCGCTCTTAAGATCGGGCTTGTTCTGAGCGTTCTGGCCGTGCATCGCCTGGCGAGAAAATTCGGGCGTTCCATATTCTTCGCCATCGGCCTGATACTGGCGGCTTCAATAGTCCTTTTCAGCGTGCTGAAACTACCAGGATTCGATATAGGATAGGGTAGAGGGGTTAGGGTAGAGGGTATAGGGTGTGGAGTGCGGAAACTTAGGTTCTGAAAAGTGATTTTTAAAATAATTATGATATGTTTATTTAAAAAGTCCTCTACCCTCTACCCTCTAACCTATACCCTGCTCTTATGATCAAAAAGGAGATCAGGATAACCAATGAACTTGGCATCCACGCCCGGCCCGCCGGTATGATAGCCAACACTGCTTCGCGCTTCAGCTGTGATATAAAGATAATCAAAGATAAGCTGGAAATCAACGCGAAAAGCATCATGGGCATCATGACGCTGGCGGCGGGAAAGGGCTGTACTATCCATGTCGTAGCCAGCGGCGACGATGAGGTCCAGGCTGTCGGAGCCATAAACGAGCTGTTCGTTAAGAAATTTGACGAGGACTAGCAACAGCAGCGTATAGAGGATAGGGGCTAGGGGATAGGGACCGGAGAATTAAGGAAAGGGACGGCATGGGAACATATATGAGCGATGAGGTAAAAGAATATAACTCTCAACCCTCGCCTCCCGCCCCTCGCCCCTAGACGCTGTTTTTTTGGAGTTATTTATGCTTATAAAAAAAGGTATTCCGGCGAGCCTGGGCATAGCCATAGGCAAAGCCCACATACTCAAAGAGGAAAACATCCTCATTGAGCAGAAGGAGATTCCCAAGGAAAAGCTCAAATCCGAGATAAAACGCTTTAAAGAAGCCCTGGACAAGACCAGGCTGGACCTGGACTCCATAAGGTCCAAAGTGCTTAATGTTCTGGGTAAACAGCACGCCAAGCTTATAGACGCGCACCATCTTATACTCGGAGACACCCTCATTACCAAGGAGGTGCCCAGGCTCATAGCCTCCAAGGGTGTGAACGCCGAGTTCGCCCTCTCCGAGATCCTGGACAAGGCCGCCGAAGACTTTGAAAAGATAGACGACGAATTCTTTCACGAGCGCAAGCACGACATCTTTGACGTGGGCAAGAAGATACTTTCCAACCTGGTCAACCGCGAAAAAGTGGCGCTTAAAGAACTTAAAGAGCCGGTCATAATCGTGGCGCACAACCTTTACCCGTCCGACACTCTGCATATCAGGGAGTCCAACAAGGTCCTGGGGTTCTGCATGGACCTGGGCTCCAAGTCCAGCCACACCGCGATCTTCGCCCAGAGCATGGGCATTCCCGCCGTGGTGGGGCTTTCCGATATCAGCCGCCAGCTCTCCAGCGGGGATAATTTAATAGTGGACGGCGAGCAGGGCATGGTCATCATCTCTCCGACGCCGGAGATAATAGAAAAATACAAGGTCCGCAAAGAGGAGCTCCACAGGGCTGAGCATTTTTTCCATCGGCTTAAAGGTCTTCCCGCAACCACCCGCGACGGCCACAAGATAAATCTTATGTGCAACCTGGATTCCTCCGCGGACGCGCAGGAACTGGCCGAGATCAAATCGGAAGGGGTGGGGCTTTTCAGGACGGAATTCCTGTACATGAACCGGGAGGCGGTGCCGTCGGAAGAAGAGCAGGTCCGGGCCTATTCGACGGTGGCCAGGGCGATACCGAACCTGCCGCTCACCATCAGGACCGCGGACATAGGCGGCGACAGGGCGACACAGCTGGGCATCAAAGGCCTTAAGGACGAACGCAATCCCTTCATGGGTTTCCGGGGTATCAGGCTTTTCATCAAATACCCGGACCTCCTGAAGACCCAGCTTAAAGCCATCTATAAAGCCAACACCGAAAGCAACATAAAGATAATGATCCCGATGCTGTCTTCACTGGACGAACTGGCCACGGTCAAAAAAATGGCGCACGACGTCAGGACGGAACTGATCGAAGAGGGATATACGATGAAGAACCCTCCGGAGATCGGCGTGATGATAGAGATCCCGGCGGCGGCCATAATACTCGACTCGCTCCTGAGCGAAATAGATTTTGTCTCCATAGGCACGAACGACCTGGTGCAGTATATCCTGGCCGTGGACCGCATAAATCAGTATGTCTCCGAGCTTTATGAGCCGTTTCACCCGGCGGTGCTGCGCATCATCAATCTTGTTGTGCAAACCGCGCATAAAAAGGGGAAACCCGTGTCGGTTTGCGGCGAGATGGCCTCCGACCCCTACGCCATACCCGTGCTGGTCGGCCTGGGCGTGGACATGCTTTCGGTTCCCATCAAGATGTATTTAAGGTCCAAATACTCCGTCCGTTCAATGAGCTTCGAAAAGTTCTCGGCGATCTCCCAGCATCTGCTGGGGCTTTCCACCTCGGTCGAGATCAGGAAAATAATAGAGGAGGAAGTGAGGTAGGGAAGAGATTACGGCGATTAGGGGAGAGATGACAGCGATATTTTATCGTTATAATTTCTCAAATAGTTATCGCTGTAATCTCTTAAAGTCGTTATCGCTGTAATCTCCTTATGAATATACGCAATTTCTCTATTGTCGCCCATATCGACCACGGCAAATCCACGCTGGCCGACCGCTTCATCGAGATAACCCATACAATCCCTGAGAGGATGATGAAGGAACAGTACCTGGACGGCATGGAGCTTGAACGCGAACGCGGCATCACCATCAAAGCCAAGGCCGTCAGGATGCTTTACAGGTCCGAGGCCGACGGAAAAGACTATATCCTGAACCTGATAGACACGCCCGGGCATGTTGATTTTTCCTACGAAGTCTCCCGCGCGCTTGCCGCCTGCGAAGGCGCCATCCTGCTGGTGGACGCTTCCCAGGGGGTGGAAGCCCAGACGCTGGCGCACGCGCATCTGGCGCAGACCCTGGGGCTGAAGATCATCCCGGTTATAAACAAGATAGATCTGGAGCACGCCGATCCCGACGCCACCGAAGAACAGATCTGGGAAGTGCTTAAAAATCCCGTCGAATCTTCGCGCATCAGCGCCAAGGACGGCCGGGGCGTGAAGACGGTATTAGAGCGTGCGATTAACGAGATCCCCGCCCCGGAAGGAGACGCGCGCAAGCCGCTCAAAGCGCTTGTTTTCGATTCTTTCTACGACGTCTATAAGGGCGTGGTCATATTCACTAAAGTGGTGGACGGAACGCTCGGCGCCGGCAAACAGATCTCATTCTACTCCAACAACGCCGTATATAAAGTGGAAGAGGTGGGCTACCTGACGCCCAAGCTGGTAAAAGCCCAATCCATCAGGACCGGGGAGGTGGGCTATATCACGGCCGGCATCCGCGACATACACGAGATAAAGATGGGCGACACGATCTTTGAAAAAGAAAGGCCGGTCGCCGAACCCCTCCCCGGCTATAAGGACGTCAATCCCGTGGTGTTCGCGGGCTTTTATCCCGTCGCCACTTCGGACTATACCCCGCTTAAGGCCGCCATAGAGAAGCTCAGCCTTACCGATTCCTCCTTTGATTATCAGGGCGAGACTTCGAAAGCCCTGGGCTTCGGCTTCAGGCTCGGTTTCATGGGGCTGCTGCACCTTGATATCATCAGGGAACGGCTTGAACGAGAGTTCAATATCCCGCTGATAGCCACGAACCCGAACGTCATCTATAAGGTATCGGCCAAGGGAACAGCAGGCAGAGGTAAAGGCGCAGGTACAGCAGGCAGAGGTAAAGGCATAGGTAAAGCAGACAACGTCATATCCACTCTACCTCTACCTGTACCTCTACCTGCCGATAGCGGTTACGTCGAGGTCACCAACCCCGCCGATTTCCCGCATTACGGAGACGTCATCGATATCATGGAGCCGTATGTGCGCGCCGACATAATAACGCCGCTGGCCTATATGGAGGGAACACTGAACCTGCTGAAGGAAAAGCGCGGCGAGCATGTGGAAATAGAATATATCTCAACGACCAGGGTCCTGATAAAATATTGCCTGCCGCTGAGCGAGATAATAATAGATTTTTACGACAAGCTTAAGTCCGTATCCAAGGGCTACGCTTCGTTTGATTATGAGCCGCACGAATACAAGTCTTCGGACATGGTCAAGATTGAAATACTGCTGCATTCCGAGGTCGTTGACGCCCTGTCGTTTATCGTTCACCGTTCCAAGGCGCTCCACAGCTCGCGCCTGCTTTGCGAGAAACTTAAACAGCTTATTCCCAAGCATATGTTCGAGATAGCGGTGCAGGCCCAGGCGGGCGGCCGGATAATAGCCAGGGAAACCATCGGCGCCAGGAGAAAGGACGTTACCGCCAAATGCTACGGCGGAGATATCACCCGCAAAAGAAAACTGCTGGAGAAGCAGAAAGAGGGCAAAAAGAAAATGAAGACCCTGGGTTCGGTGGATATTCCGCAGGAAGCCTTTATGTCGCTGCTTAAAATTAATCAGGATGAATGATAGCTGGGCAGCTAGGCGGCTGGGCGGCTGGACAGCTTTTTAAGGAGTTTTGCATCTTAGTTGTAGAGCTGTCTAGCCGTCTAGCTGTCCAGCGGTCTAGCAAAAGATTTAATTACGCTGTTTCATCAAATGGAGATAATTTAGCTGCTGTGCTGCCTAGCCGTCCAGCTGCCAAGCTGCCCAGCGAACGATTTTATTATGCTGTTTCATCAAATGGAGATAAACTGATATGGAAGAAAAACTTTTCTGGATAGGCATACTGGTGGGTGTGCACCTTTTCTTTACCCACCATTTCAGCGAAAAAGGGAAATTCAAGTCCGAAAAATTTACGCATATCTGGCACGCTGTCTTCATCGCCCTGATGGCTTTTGTGGGCATGCTGCTTCTGACCGTCAGTCTTGATAACCGGCGCGGAGACGTGGTGACGGCGGTGTTGTTTTCCGGGAAACAAGTTCTTTACGCCCTGGCGGCCGCCTTAGGCGGATGGGCGTGGGCATATTTCAGGATACGCAAAGGCAAGCCCGCCTCAAAAGACGGCAAACCAGCCGCCGCGGCCGGATCCGCGGCGGCCGCGCCCTCGGTCATCAAAGAGGATATGGAATGGTCCGAGACCATCTTCTCCGCCGTGGTGCTCGCGTCGGTGGTGATGTATCTGTTCATACAGGCTTTCAAGATCCCCTCCGGCTCCATGAAGATGACTTTCCTCGAGGGGGATCATCTCTTTGTCAATAAGTTTATCTACGGTTTCAGGATCCCGTACACCAAGAAGAAAGTGCTCTCTTTCGGCAAGATCAGCAGGGGCGATATAGTGGTGTTCCAGTTTCCGTCCTCCAACCCCGAAGAGACGCAGTGCGGCGGCAGGCAGTACGGCAAGGATTTTATCAAGCGCGTGATCGGTCTGCCGGGAGACAGAGTGGAGCTCAGGAACGGCGCTGTCTTTATAAACGGGAAAACACTCGGGGAGGAGCCGTACGTCCAGTATCTGGACCCCCGGCGCTATCCGGGCTCCAATGATAAAATGCCGCCGGAGGATTATCAGCGGTTCTGGGAAACCAGAGGCCTGGCCAAGATGATTTCCGAGCTCGTCAGGGATAATTTCGGCCCTGTCACGGTGCCCCCGGGGCATTATATGGTCATGGGCGATAACCGCGACCGCTCATGCGATTCCCGCTACTGGGGGCCGGTGCCGGAATATCTTATAAAAGGAAGGGCCTGGTTCATTTACTGGCCGCCGTCCAGGATGGGCGTGCCGCAGTAACAGCCCGGCTAGGCAGCTTGGCGGCTGGACCGCTGGGCGGCTTTTTAAGGAGTTCCGCATCTTAGTTGTAGAGCTGCCTAGCCGTCCAGCTGTCAAGCTGCCCAGCTTCTCCGGGAACACGTATGAAGATAACAGAAAGATTTAAAAAACCGGGCAAGCTTTTTTCCTTTGAATTTTATCCGCCCAAAACCGAAGGCGACGCCCAGAAGCTTTACGAAACGATAAAGGACCTGAAAACCCTCGGCCCCGATTTTGTTTCCATCACCAATTCTTCCTCCGGCGTCTCGCCTTATAATACGGTGGCTCTGTCCGGCGTAATAAAAGAGATGCTGGGCCTGGAGGTCATGTCCCATCTCACCTGCATAGGGCACACAAAAGCCGAAATAGCCGAAATAGCCGGGCGCCTTAAAGCCATGAAAATAGAAAATGTGCTGGCTTTGCGCGGCGACATGCACAATATAGAAGGCTTCGCCCCCAAAAGGGATTATAAATATGCCTCGGAACTGGCCAAAGATCTCGCGGCGACGGGCGCGTTTTCCATCGGCGTCGCCGGCTACCCGGAAAAGCATCCCGAAGCGCCCGATCTTGAAGCGGACATAAGGAACCTGAAGGCCAAAATAGATTCCGGCGCCGGCTTCGTCATCACGCAGCTTTTTTTTGAGAACAGGTTTTATTTTGAATTCGTCAATAAAGCGCTCAAAGCCGGCGTGACCGTCCCGGTGCTCCCCGGCCTGATGCCGCTTACAAGCTATAACCAGCTGCGGAATTTCACCAAGATGTTCAATGTAACCCTTCCGCGCGTGATGACGGAAAACATCGAAAAATACGCCGGGGATAAAGATTCGCTTTTGAAGTTCAGCGTGGATTACGCCACGGCGCAGGCCGCCGACCTTATTAAAAACGGGGCGCCCGGCATACATTTTTATACTTTAAACAGGTCCAAAGCCACGAGAGAGATACTTGAGAATCTTATGGGGAGAGTAAATAGAACAGAAGTCTAAAGTGGAGAGTAAATAGAACAGAAGTCTAAAGTAATAACGCAAGTCGAGAGTGGAGAGTCTAAAGTCTAAAGATTATAAGGAAATCCGCATCATACTCTAGACTTTAGACTCTAGACTTTAGACTCTAGACTTTCGACTTTAGACTATCGACCCCGGACTCTAGACTCTAGACTTTCGACACGCTATGCCTGAAAAGAAAAAAAAGGTTTTTATAAGCGACTGGGAACTGAAACGGATGGCGCCTCCCGGCCAAAAACCCGTTATCCCGGAAAACGCCATTATCAGCCCGCTTTCCCGGGACTGGCTGGAGTATGGTGATCAGGGGACAGGTCACCAGTCACCAGTCACCAGTCACCAGTCACCAGTCGCAAGGCACCAGTCACCAGTTACCAGTCACCAGTCGGAGGGGAGGGGGCACGCGGAAGCGGAATTAAGAAGACGGATAGCGGAAACGGGGCGCAAACTCTATGCTCTCGGGTTTGTGCCGGCCGCGGACGGCAATATCAGCGTTCGGCTGTGCGGCGGAACTGTTCTGATAACCCCTTCGGGGGCGTCCAAGGGCGCTCTCGCGCCGGCCGACGTATCAAAGATCTCTATGTCGGGGGAACTGATAAGCGGCAGGAAACCATCTTCCGAGTACCTGCTGCATCTGTGCGTCTATGAACAAAGGCCCGACGTGACGGCCGTGATCCACGCCCATCCGCCGGTGGCCACCGGCCTGGCTTCGGCCGGCATAGCCCTGGATAAGCCGCTTACCTCCGAGATGGTCATCGGGCTAGGCATTGTGCCGCTGGCGGACTATGCCACGCCCGGCACCGAAGAGGTCGCGGACTCCATAGCCGGGTTTGTTAAAAACCATAACGCTATAATGCTGGCCAATCACGGCGTGGTAACCTGCGGCGCGGACCTTGAGACCGCTTTTCAGCGCATGGAGACGGTGGAACAGGCGGCGAAAATAACCCTGGTGGCGGAACACCTGGGCGGCGGCAGGCCTATCCCGCCGGAGAAAGTAAAAAAACTCGAGGAGATACGCCGGAGATTAGGGCTTTAACTTTTGGTATAATTTCAGAGTCGAAAGGTACCTACTCAGCTTAACCGCAAAGAACGCAAAGCAAACGCAAAGGACGCAAAGTGAATGTGAACAGGGATAAATTGTTAATGGCTTGCCCGCCCCCGCCCCCGCCAAACAGTCCGGCGGGTCCGCCTTCTGGCGGAAAACAACCGGCGGGTCCGCCTCTGGCGGACAATCTTTGCGTTCTTTGCGTAAACCCCGTTAGAGAATAAATACTAACGGTTATAGATGGCCAAGAGCCGACGGCCTTCTCTAACGGGGTAAATCCTCTGCGCCCTTTGCGGTTATTCTGAATATTTCATAAGCTAGTCTGTAGATCTGCGGAGTTTTATTTTTGTAGCTGAGTAGTTACATCGAAAGAGGAAAAAATGACTTTAATGCACAGCACCGAAATAAGGTCCCTTGTAGACCTGCAGGCCAAGGATAAACTCATAGCCGATATTACTAAAAAGATCGCGTCCATTCCGGATGAGATAGATAGCCTTAACGCCCTTTTTGATGAAAAAAAGAATTCCATGAACACGGCCAGGGAGACCCTTTTAAAGCTGCAGGTGGAAAAGAAATCCAAGGAACTGGTCATTGCGGAAAAAGACGAAGAAATAAGAAAACGCCAGCGCGAGCTCAATATGGTCAAGGAAAACAAAGCTTTCAAGATCCTTTTGGGCGAAATTGAGCGCGCCAAAAAAGAGCAGGACGACATCGAGACCGAGATCCTGGTGCTGCTTGAAGCGGTGGATAAGGCCGCCATAGAGGATAAAAAGCTCCAGCAGGAAGTGAAAAAACTGGAAGAAGAGAAGAATCAGAGGATCGTGGAGCTTGAGGCGGCAAAAAAAGACCTTTCGGCGTCTCTGTCGGCCGTTAAAACCGAGCGGTCGGAATTCGCCGCGAAAATAGCGCCGGAGATAATGGAAAAGTATGAGTTTATAAAGGAACAGCGCCAGGGCTTGGCCATAGTGGAGGTCAAGGAGGACAAGACGGGTAAAATATCCTGCGGCGGCTGCAATATCAGCCTTATCCCGCAGAAAGCGGTGGATCTCAAAAAGCCGGACATTCTGGTCTTCTGCGATAACTGCCAGCGCATCATCTATCTTAAAAAGACGGTTTACGGGGAAGTGAGTAAGCGGGAAAGTGAGTGAGCGGGAGAGGAAATGTTTTGGGGATTGTTTAAAAATTATTAAAACATCTGATCACTCAATCACTCAATCACTTAATCACTTAATCACTTCCCTGCTTACTCACTACCTGCACAAGCAATGAAAAAAGAGAAGAAACTTGAAATCTTTATTGACGGCGGTTCGCGCGGCAATCCGGGCCACGGCGCCTGCGCGGCGGCCTTCTTTGACGGGAAAGGTTCGCTTATAGAAGAAGAGGGCAAGGATCTCGGGCATTGCACCAATAATTTCGCCGAGTATAACGGGCTTGTGCTGGCGCTTTCCGCCGCCGCCCGCCTGGGCGCCGCCGAGCTTAAGATATTTTCCGATTCGGAGCTGCTGGTCAAACAGTTCAACGGCGAGTATAAGATCAAGGACGCCGCCTTAAAAATTTTGATGGCGGAGATAAAAGAACTGGCGGCCGGCTTTAAAAGCGTGACGCTTTCTCATGTGCCCAGGAGCCGAAACAGGCATGCGGACAAGCTCGTCAACAATATCCTGGATAACGCCAAAAACAGTCCGCCCCGCACTTTTTCTGAAAGAGCCAAAGTGCGGGGCCCGTCACCGGCCAAAACCCCGGCCAAAGAACGCCGGCAGGGGCTTTACCAGCCGAAGTTGTTTTAAAGGAAGAGATTACAGCGATAGCAGAACGATTACAGGGATAAAATAATAGTTTCGGCAACCTGATATTCCTTTCATTGCCGCCAGCTCTTCCCCATCGCTGTAATCGCTCTTTAATCGCTGTAATCAGGGGCACGGCGCCCCCTAATTTTGATCGCGGACGGAGGGTCGCCTTTATCCGCCTTAGGCGGACGGGGGAGGAACTTCCGAACTCCACAGGGCAAGGCGCCGGTCCAAAGCCGTTAAGCGGCCATAGACCGGGGGTTTGGGGCCATATCCCCAAGCCACGGAAAGTGCCACAGAAAACACACAGCCTAAGCCCGCGAGGGCCGGCAATGGTGAAAAGGTGCGGTAAGAGCGCACCGTCCGCCAGGGAAACCGGCGGAGCAGGGTAAACCCCGCCCGGAGCAAGGCCAAATATGCGCATGGATCGCCCGTCCTTGCCCGTAAGGGGAAAGCGCAGAGTGGGCCGCACAAGATAAATGATCCTCTCTATGCCGCGAGGCATAAAGACAGAATTCGGGGTACAGTCCGCGATCAAAGTTTTAGATACAGCTATTGCCATAAGCCGTAGGCCGTAAGCCATAAGCTTCGGAGTACGAAAATTCTGCCTATGGCCTAAGGCTTACGGCCTATGGCGTATGGTTTACGATTGGAGGTTCTATGGATTCGTTATTACAAAAGATACCTGAAATAAAATTCTCATCGGACGCGGAGGAAATCCCCTGGGATTCCGCCGTGGTCTGGACCATAATGCCGAGGGTCGGCCCCCGGGTCTATGAGTGGCTGGGCGGCGAGCATATCCGATATGTTAGCTGGACCAATGGAATAGTTTCCGTCATGCCTGAGCCAAAGTCTATCATAAGCAGCCACTGCCAGTGCATAATACTGCCTTCCGCTTTCATATGGATAGGCAAAACCGTCAAAGTGGCATAGCCCGAAAATTGCCATGGCAGTTTTCGGAAGGCTAAAGGATGAAGGCTGAAGGATGAGTGTGAAAACCCGGGAGAGTAAAGAGATTTTTTCATCCCTTAGCCTTTATCCTTAATCCTTAAGCCTTCCCGAAAAATTTTATTAAATTTTTCGGGTTTGTCCTTGACTCCGGTCAATAGGTCTTTAGGGCCGGGCTTTAGTAGGTCCAAAGCCTCTTATCAAGGTATTTATGGTTAAAGTAAAATATATACAGTAGGTTGTTCCGAGTTTTTTGGAAAACCAAACCATACGGAGGTAAAAGTGCAAATGAGCAGTAAAATTATCGCTACAGTTGTTTTTTTGGGCGTTTTCGCGTCCTACGCGGGCGCCGAGGTTAACTTCGATCAGGGCGTGGACGTAAAGGCCGCTATAACGGAATCACAGAACACCGATCTCGTCCTGCCCGACGCGAGCAAGTATTTGGGCCACCGCAGGTATACCCGCGATTGCGCGAGGTTTTCCTTCGGCCCCAGCGAGAATGATCTTATCAGCGAGAAAGTATGGCTGCGCTCCACCGAATATGTGGAGGAGTGCCATACCGTCATGCAGCCCGGACCTGACGGCACGTAGGCGCCGGTGCAGCACTGCTACGAAAGGCCGGGTATGAGCTGGAATCAGGCCGGGCAGATCAGCATAAAGGCCAGGAAACTCTATCCCTGGGAACGGGAAAGCTTCGAGATATGCCTTGAGGGCCCCTGGATGCGCTTCTATGTCAACGAGGCCGCCTACAAATATTCCGTAACGGCCGCCGGCAATTACAATACCCTCTACACGCTTACCCCCCGGAACAAAGTGGCCATGGACCCGGATAAGAACGGCATCAGCCTGGCCGCGTTCACTTATGACGCCGCTTCCAAGAAATACAGCCTCAAGCTGGGCGATATCTGGGCCAATGAATACGCCGGCGAAAAAACGGCCATAAAGGTCGAACTTTACAAGGACGGTTTCTGGTTTTTTGACGGCTTCAAGGGCGAAAAAGAATTCACGTTCGACCCGGCCGCAGGCTATGAAATGAGCTTCGCGGAGAACGAACTGGACACTTCCAAAGCTGTCGCTAACCTGGACGATCCGAACAGGGGCGCCAAGAAGTATTTTGTGAAGTGGGGTTTCAAGAGGGTCGGTTCGATCTCAACAGATGACTTCATAAAGAAAGGTAAAACCCCCAAAATCGAGATATAATTCCTGAGGGTTTTTAAACTTGACAGCAACGGAAGGCTGGGGAAAGCAACAGAACGTAAGAAGCCTACAAAAAAGAGCCGCGATTATCGCGGCTCTTTTTACTTTCTTACTTTCCGTTGCCTTCTTTTGCTCTCTGTTGCCTCAGTTGCTAATAGGTTTATTAGTATAATACCTATGTCATTTTATTCATGATTTGCGGGGGCTTCTTTATTCGCCCAGACCGAGGAATGGGCAAGCTGATATAGGAATTCAACAGGGAAGTTAGGCTGTAAGCGGTTAGGCGGCTGGGCAGCCAAACTACTGAAATTCGGGATTCCTTAAAAAGCCGTCCAGCCGCCTGGCTGCCCAGCCGTCCAGCAGATCTTATGTCCACAAAAGGCGTTTTTAAAGTGAAATGTCCGGCCTGCCATGAGCAGTTCGACGCCGATTTCTGGACCGTGGTGCGCGGGGACCGGGACCAGGAACTGAAGGAGATGCTGATCAGCGGGGAGTTCGACCTGTTGATGTGCCCCAGGTGTTCCGCGCTGGTCGCCTATGAAGAGACGTTCATATATCTGGATCCGGAAAAGGAGCTCTTTGTCTTCGTCATGCCTGAAGCCTACCTCAAGGAAAAGGAAAAATGGCTTGAAAAGATGCGCGCGGACTATGATATGGTGAAGGAATCCCTGCTGAACGTGCGAAGTCTCTGTTTTGAGCCGGTCTATTTTTTCGGGGCCGCCGGCCTCGCGGCTTTGCTTGTGAGGGACCGGGACATCGAAGAGGAGACCGAGGTGATGGAATTCATCGCGGCCGAAAAGAAATTCAGGACCGCCGGGATACGCCCTTCTTTCGCCAGGGCGCATGACCTGCCGTTCTCGCTGCCTTACTCGGGCGGTTCGCTGTCCAAAGATACGGCGCTTGCGGCCGTAAAAGACATTATAGCGTCCAATGAGGCCCTGCTCCGCGCTCAAAACCTGCTTAAAATACTCAGGTCCCTCGAGACCGCCGAGATCGGATTTATCAAATGCAACTTGAACCTTTAAACGACCTTGCCCTTATCAGGGAGATAGGCGCCGCCGCGTCCGCCTGCAAGAGGGAAATATACGCGGTCGGCGGGTGCGTGCGGGACTGGGCGCTCGGCCGGCCGGCGGCCGACCTGGATTTCCTTCTAAGTTCGGCCCCAACCCCGTTAGCGGAAGCCCTGGTCCGCAAATACGGGGGAACTTTCACGCGCTTTGATAAATTTTTGACCGTCAGGGTTTTCCTTGAAAACGGGCGGCGGGTGGATTTCGCCCGCTTCAGGAAAGAAAGCTATCCCGGGCCGGCCGTCCTGCCGGTCGTGGAGCCGGCCGCGTCCGTGGATGAGGATCTCAAACGCCGGGATTTCTCCGTCAACGCGCTGGCCCTGGCGGTCCTGCCCGGGCGGTTCGGGGAGGTTATAGACCCGTTCGGCGGGCTTGGTGATATACAGCGCGGCTGCGTCCGGGCGCTTCATCACGCGAGTTTTCACGACGACCCTACCAGGATATTCCGGGCGGCGCGTTTCGCCGGGCGGTTCGACTGGTTGCTTGAAAAAGAGACCCGGGTATGGATAAAAGAGTCCGTTAAGGAAAATATCCCCGCTTTGCTTTCGCGGGAACGCCTGCGCAACGAACTCCTGAAACTGCTGGAGGAAAAAAACCCGGACCCCGCTTTCGCCATCCTCGGGAAACTGGACGCCATAAGATTTTTTCACAGGGATTTTATCTGGCCGGACAGGGCTTGCGCCGTCAGCGGGTCCATGACGAGGCTGGCCGCCATAGCGGCCGCCATGGGGCGCGACGGCGCCTCTTTCCTTGAAAGCCTTAAACTTCCCAATAAAACCATAGCAGGGATAAAAAGCGAGGCCGCGAGCCGGTTCAGAAAACACATCTAGCCCGAAAATTGCAGTTGAAGTCGTTTGTTATGGAGAAAGCAATGGATTAATATATCCATGGCAATTTTCGGAAGGCTGAAGGATGAGGGATGAAGGATGAGGCGAAAGACAATTCAAAGACAGAATTATTTTTTCATCCCTTCCGCCAAACAGCCGGCGGACCCGCCGGACTGTTAGGCGGGCATCCCTCATCCCTCATCCCTCCGGTATCCGGCTTCCTGCTGAAGGTCTGGAGTTTTTCCGTGACGGCGGCGGCCCGCCCGACAGCCTTTATTATCTGCATTATTTCAGGCTTCGCCGGGCTTTTATCATTAAGCGTTTCAAGTATCAGAGTGGAATAGCCGTTTATTGCGGCCAGAATATTATTGAAATCATGCGCGATAGGCCCGGCTATTTTCCCCACGGCTTCCACGGCTTTGGCGTGGGCAAGCTCCGCTTCCATCCGCTTGAGCTCGGTGATGTCGCGGCCTTCCGGTATCAGAAAGATTGTTTCACCGGTTACATCTTTAATTGGCTTAAGCGAAAAATCAATATAATGCATGCTTCCATCAGCAGCAATATGGGTCGCCTCAAAACGCACAGTTTCACCCTTTACAGCTTTTGCTGCGGCTTCACGCAACTTATTCTGCATTTCTGCCGAATGTGTCCACCATGGCGTATCCCAGAAAGGCTTGCCTAAACAATCCGATTCATTAATTCCTGCAAACTGCATCGCCGTCCTGTTTGCCTCTATGAGCGTGCCGTCCGGCGTCATCATGCCGATAAACTGAAAGGTTTGATCAAAAAGGGCGCGGATCTTCCGCTCACTCTCGCGCAGCGCCTCCACCGCCCGCCTGCGTCCGGTGACGTCCTCGAAAATGCCCTGTATGACTTTTTTTCCGCCGATCTCCATGACGGCGGCGCTGATCTGCACGGGAACCTGGGTCCCGTCCTTCCTTGCGACTACCGCTTCGGAAAAATTAACGCGCCCCCGGTCCAGAGGATCTTTGAAATGGTCTTTGTAATATTCCGCTTCTTCCGGCGGATGGAGCAGCAGCCTGTTCATGCCTATCAGTTCTCCCCGTCCCCTGCCGGTCAGGCGCTCGGCACGGTTATTCGCGTCCAGGATCGTTCCGGTGCCGGCATCGGCGAGAAAGATGGCGGCATTGGCGTTTTCAAAAAGCGTCCTGTATTTTTCCTCGCTTTCCTTAAGCCTGTCTTCGGCGAATTTGCGCTGTATGATTATGGCATAAACGCGGGCGAGCTTTTTGGCCGCGGCAAGATCGCGTTCGGTGTAGTTCCGGGAGGGATTCGCCAGGGCCAGCATCCCCGCCAGTTTCCGGTTGAAAACAGCCGGCGCGGCCAGGAAGTTCTCTATTTTTATGTGCCCTTTCGGCGCGCCGCTTGAACGCCTGTCGGCGGGGGCGTTATTGGTGAGCAGGGGTTTTTTATTCTTCAGCACCCAGCCCCACAAGCCGGTGAATTCTTTAAAGACGGCGGACTTGTCCGGGATGCGGCACTTGTCCCAGATATCGCGCGTCAGGGTGACGGCGACAAACCAGCCCGTGGCGGGGTCTATATAGCCGGCGAAACCATAGCTGCTGTCTGTGAGACGCTTGGCTTCTTTGAGCACTTTTTCCGAGATATCCTCTATGGAAAGCGCGGCCGAGGCCAGATAGTCGTTCTCTATGGCTGTAACGGCCGTATCCAGCTTTTTTTTAAAGATAGATTCGGCCCGCCCCGCACTTTTTCTGAAAGGGCCAAAGTGCGGGGCCCGCGCTTTGAGCGGTTCTTTTGTTCCGGCGGCGGAAACGATAACGAGCGGGTTAAACCCGTATTTTTTGCGATTTGTTTTCATGTCGCCCAAACCTGTCCTGGAATCTATTATATAAAATTATCCTTCGACGGCGCCACAGGCAGGCAGGCGCGGGTGCAGGATAACCCTGAGCGTAGTCGAAGGGTTATTCAAACTTATATCCATGCCCGGCCACTGCTTTAATGCGGGCGGACAGTCTGGGCCCTAGTTTTTTGCGGAGGTTCGAGATGTGGACTTCCACGGTGTGAGGGTTGTTGTAGTTCGTGGGGTCAAAACCCCAGATGTTCTCGATCATATGGCTGACGCTGATTACCCGCCCCGGTTTCGACGCCAGAAGCGAGAACAGGTCGAATTCTTTGGAGGTCACCCTGACCGGTTTGCCGGCGACCTTAAGCGCGCGGCCTTCCAGGTCTATCTCAAAACCGCGCTTTTTTATCTTCGCGGTTTTGATAACGGGGGCGTCTTTAGCCCTTTTGAGCACCGCCTGTATCTTAGCCAGCAGCACGGGATAGGAAAACGGTTTTATCACGTAATCATCGGCGCCGCCGGCATAGCCCGAGACCATATCCGTTTCGGTTATCTTCTTCCCGGACATGATTATGACGGGGAGGGAGGCCGCGGCCCTGTGCTCCCTGAGCTTTTTGCAGAAGGTAAACCCGTCCATGCCCGGCATTTCGACATCCGTTATTACGATATCGGGTTTTGCGTCCTCAAGCACCGCCAGGCCTTCCGCCCCGTTATAGGCGCTCAGCACCGAAAAATTGTGATTGGACAGATATTTGCCCAGAATATCCATTATCTCCCTGTCGTCGTCCACTATAAGAACTTTTTTTCGCATAGTTTCGGATAGAAACGATCGCTGCATCAAAAAAATCAGCGGGGCCTTACGAAAAGCGGTTAGCTAGTTAGTCCTGAAAAACCAAGGACTAACTATTAGTTGCGACTTTTTGCAGGAGCAACTATCTAACGATTATATAACATTGTGGCGGCAAAAAAGAGCCCCGGCGGGGTTTAAGTGTCTGACCGATGCCTTACAAGGTTGAATATTCGTTTCAGATAAATCCGCCGGGGCTAAAAAAGGCCAGCGCTGCAGATGCTAAGCATACAGGCGTTAAGCCTTTTTGCTTTGGGGGGTTTGGGTTAGGGGGCGCACCGTACAGCGCTGGACAATCCATTAAATTTTAAAGAGCAATGTTCCGCTACAGTAAAAGTATACCATATACGGCTCAAGAATTGCTCAAGCCGGCCGCAAATCTTGCTCAAGAAAAATAACGGGAATATCTCCCGCCAATACGTGCGTAGACGCCGTAACAGGCATTATGTGCAACAGACGGCCAATACGTGCGTAGGTGCCGTAACAGGCACTGTGTGCAACAGACGGCCAATACGTGCGTAGGTGCCGTAACAGGCACTGTGTGCAACAGACGGCCAATACGTGCGTAGGTGCCGTAACAGGCACTGTGTGCAACAGACGGCCAAATTTCTTAAAATATACTTATGTCGCGCCATGAAAGCTGTACCAAGCCAGCGGGTGAAAGACCCGTCCGGGTAGTAGCCGGTAAGCCCGGTAGCAGGCCCCAGCAGGCGGGTGAGAACCCGTCGGCCACAGCGGGGCGTCAAGAGTCCGCCTTAGGCGG
>JAHJSU010000351.1 GCA_018829985.1 Elusimicrobiota bacterium
AAACGGCATTAACTATCCCAGCGGCTCCGAGCTTCCCTATGAAAAGTCTTTCAGCATAAACTGGAAGGGGAATGTGGTGGGTAATCCTCTATCAGACGGTAATTATACTCTGCAAGTGTCGGCGCAAGATTCGGACGGGAAGGACCTTCCCGTCCGAATCTTGCGCGAAAATTTGCAGAGTATAATTTCCGTCGGGGAGTTGTTCGCCCGAAACTTTTCCCTTCCAGTTCACGGAAAAAGATTTTTCATAAGGAAGTTCTGCGCCATTCGGAAAATTATCGCCGGGTTCGGAGCTTTGGTCCCAGAGTTTATTATCGGAATCAATTATTTTTTGCCCGGTTTCTGCAACAACAATGCTTACATTTACGGCGGCGGTCAAACGGTATGCCGCGCTTTATCAGCGGGGTGTCGCGGGCGCTCCCACTCGCCGGCCCATTGGCGGGCCGGCGCCGGTCGCGCACCGCTTGCCGCATGAAGGGATTTAAGGAGAAACTTGTATGAAGAACATGAAAACACTGCTTGCTTCCGGGCGGGCTAAAACCGTTCTGGCCGCTGTTTTATCGGCTGTCATGCTTGCGGGCTGCCTGCCCGAATCTAAATTTCAAGTGTCGCTTAAGGTCATAGACGAAGCGACCGGCAAGCCGATCCCGGACGCGCTGGTCCTTGTGGGCGCATACGTAAGCGTCGAACCGCCGCTTGAGCCGCCCTATAACGTGGGCCTGGCCGCAGCACGGGGAATGACGGATATAAACGGCGCGATAGAATTCAACCGCGTGGAAGGCATGTACGAGGGCCAGAAGCCCACGGACCCGCTATGGAAAATGCTTGAGTCCCGCCAACCCGGGGTTAAACGCAAAATAACAGGCGTAAAGGGCGGAAGTGTGGTAGTCTTCGCGCCCCGTTACGGGGCGTTCAATCAGCCGTTCGGCATTAAGGACAATGCCGATTTCCAGAAACTGGTAGCCGAACTGGGCATCACGCCCGAGGCATACGCCGGCTGGCTGGGTCCCGGCCCGGAAGACTGGAACTACAAGGCCGTGCTGCTGGACGCGAAGCAACTGCAAAAAGGCCTTGCGCTTACTGTAAAGGTCGGGAAGGTTTCCAACCCGGAGCACCCCCTGGCCTCGTTCCAGCCTGATGTCATGTGGCTTACGGCAGTTGCAAGCTCAAGGCAGACCGGCGGCGACGTGGCTGAAAAGAAACAGATATATGATTTCTTTCGGGGCCAGATGGAATACGCGGCGCGCGTTTCCAGCGATCCATTCTACCGCGAAGAATTGGTAAAGCTGGCCGACCCGGACAATGAAAAAGCGTTTATTGACCCAAACCGTGGATTAACCGCCGAAGACAACCACGACACCACCATACACGAATGGCTGACGCAGAAGGCGCTGGAACTGCTGCCGAAGGATTACGAAGAGCCCAAGCAATACGCGGCGGCAATTCTTGAAGGCGTTAAAGCCGAAGATGATAAGGCCCGGTTCTATAATCACTTTTACAACCCGAACGACCCGCAAACCGGGTATGAAGGCAATGCCACGGCTTTAAAATGGGGAGCTATAGGCTACCCTAACAACCCGGATAATGAATGGGACTGGGAGGACGCGCAAAGATACTACAGGGAAGGCGACAAAGAAAAAGCGTATAAAGCCCTGGGGCATGTGCTGCACCTGCTGGAAGACATGTCCTGCCCGTTGCATACCAGAAAAATACGTCATATAAACCATTGGGACGACGCCGCGAAATTTGAGGCGTATTTTTCAAAACTGGCCGAAGGTAACGCTAATACCCTGCCGATGGAATACAGTTTAAACGCCGAAGAGCCCAAAACCAGCGGCCTTAAAGAACAATTCGACGCTATGGCTAAGTTAACATTCGGGACGTTTGAACAGGACGGACAAAAAATCAGCTTCGACAATTATTATACTTGGTCGCCCAATAAATCAGGCAGCCTAATCGGAAACCCGGAGCCGGAAGCAATGCAATTAATGGGCAGACATCTGTTCCCCAAAACAATAGGAAGCGGCACAGCATTGATGAAACGGTTTTACAACAGTGGGCACCCGGAACTTTCCGCGCAGGCGCAGAAAAAAGAGGCGACGGATGCCGGCGCGGCGGCCTATGCCCGCGCCCTTGAGGGCGCAAGCACAGCCGCCGCACCTGGGCAAGTATCAATGTCCAAATCCCCAAGTGAGGACCCACAGTATCAGGGGCTGGGCATAAGCGACCTAATACGGGAGGCTAAGAAGCAAAAGACCTGGGAGAATCAAGAGAGAGTCTCGCGATCCCTTTCCAAAAGAGTGCCATCAAACACCGCTGAAGTCACTGAAATGTTTGAGTTTCTGGATACGTTAAGCGACCCGGGGAAAGATGATATGCTCCGGGCTGGAATTAAAGGAAGCATACGGAAAATAAAAGACACAGTATTTGCCCCTTTCTTTGCCAAACGAATGAAACACGGTAGTGTCGATGCCCGTCGTGAGGCGATAGCAAAGATTGCAGAATTTAAATATAAGGCCGCGGTCCCGGATCTGATTAACATGGTTAATGTCTTAGGCGATGAATCCGCAATGAGTAAAATGCCTAGGGATGAGGTTTACTTGGGGTTCAACGCATTTGATGCGCTTGGTGACATCGGCGATGACCGGGCTATCCCGGTTGTGATGAAAAAATTAGGGAAACTGAACGGCCATGAGAACCATTTAATAGGCAAATTCGGCCTAAAAGTTCTCCCGCAACTAATTGAAATAACAAAAACCTCAAAAGATCGACGAGAAAAAGAGTCTGCCTATTCAGCCATTGGTAGCATGAAGGATAAGGCGGCTATACCGCTCTTATGGGAAACTGCGAAAAACAAGGCCGATCCCTATTTGAGACATGTAGCAATTGGCGCGCTTATTCATGTAACGGATGAAATCACCACTCCCAAAAGGAAGGAGGTTTTTGAATATTTATATTCGGAAGCTGATGCTCAGAAATCCTTAAGGCTTATGGCTTTGGGTATAGCAAAAGAAAGTAATGATATTGCATATATAGTGCGGGTTTTGAAAGATGCTAGCGCCGACAATAAATTAAACAGATGGCACGCAATTAAATGTTTGGGGGAAATTAAAACTCAAACTGCGGTTAGTGCGTTGGAAGATGCTTTAAAGGATTCTGACAAAGAGATTGGGCTACGGGCAGCTAATGCGTTAAAACGAATTACCGGTAAAGATTATAGTGGAGAAATAAAATGAAAAGGCAAAGGAAAATTATTTTGCTTTGCTTCCTGCTCACGTTTGTGGGCTCTACGGCGTATGCATGGCAGACAGTCTGGCCGAGTGCGACACATAAAGAGATCACGAGCCAAGCTATTTCGATCCTGCCCAAAGATGCCGACGGCAAAGATTTGTATCCAGATGCACAAAAACGTGTCTCCGACCTTCGGAACGGAAGCCATGAAGAAAGTCATAATTCAATAGCGCAACCTTACGGCAACGATAACAGTTTAAATGGCGGGTTGCCTGAAGTGTGGTGGTATTACGCTTTAGAAAACAATTATAAACGGTGGCAAATTGCCAACGCATACTTTAATTTGGGCCGCACATTCCATCTTATTCAAGACCAGGCGGTTCCTGCCCATGCCGCAAATATTCTGCACGTTCTTGACTTGTTACCCACATTCCGCTTATCGCGGATAGGCCTTTCCTGAATTATCTCCGACGGAGAGCCGCACATCTCGTAATCGAAGCTGCACCCTTAGAAGCCCCATTTCCTTATTATTGAGGGTGAGGAGTTCCCGCAGCACCTTCTTGCA
>JAHJSU010000352.1 GCA_018829985.1 Elusimicrobiota bacterium
ACCCCCTAAAAATTTTTGCTTGACACTTCCGCAACCTTTTTGTAATATTATTCTAGCTCTGTAAGAGGAGCCCTCCGGAAAGCACTACTTGTACGGGGGGTCCGCAAAACCCAAAGGGGGGCGCGGAGCGCCGATTTACATGTCCGCCGGCGCAGTAGTGGCGGAAAGGCGCTTCTCCTTCAAGGCCGTAGGCCCCGGAAACGGGGCAGGCCCTAACTGGAGGACTTTAAAATCCCACCAGGGAGAGCGAGTTCCCGTAGCCGCAAAGGTACGGAACTCCCCGCCAAACAACTTAGGCGGGTCCGCCGAAGCAGTACTGGCGGAAAAGCCCCGTGCAACGGGGGCTTACGACAAAACAAGGAGGAGTATAAATGAAAAAAGTGATAGGAATACTTGCGGTGGTAGCGTTTGCCTCTTCAATAGCAAGCGCCGAACTGCTCAAAAACGTACAGTACAGCGGCAGCGTTGAGGTTAAAAGCGTCACTACCGATAATTATCCGGGATTCGACAAAGACCTCAAGAATAAGCACAGCGAAACGATGCCCCGCGTCATACTCGGCATCAACTTCGACCTGAACGATGACGTAAACGCCCAGGTTACGGCCGCGAAATTAGATAGGCAATACGGCGACACCTCGACCGCCGGCCAGACCATAGACAACGCCACCAGCGTCATCGTGTTCTCAGAGGCTTATCTGAACCTCAAGAACGTGATCGGCATCAACCATAAAGTCGGCCGGATGCATTTCGGCAACCCCGGCGACATCGTCGTCTACTTCGGCCCCAGCCCGACGGCCGTCGCAGCCTTCTCCGTTTCCGCGCTTGACGCGTGGTACGGCGAATGGACAAAGGACAAGTGGACCGTCGCCGCCCTGATGGGCAAAGTGGTAGAGAACAGCCAGACCGCGATGCGCGATAGTGACGTGTACGGCGTCACGGCGGCCTATGACTACTCCGAGATAGTGAAAACCTCGGTTTATGTCTATCAGCTTGACGACAGGATCGCCAACGTAAAGGCCGACAAACCCAATGTCGCGGGCGTAAAAGTCACCGGCAAGTACCAGGGCGTGGGCTACGGCGCGGAATTCGCGATGAACTCCGGCAACAGCTCCACCGTTGACTACACCGGCAACGCGATGAAAGCCGACGTGGACTACAGCCTTGACGTCAAGACCGCCGGCAAGTTTGAGTTCATGGGCGGATACGCAATGGGCTCGGGCAACGACGACTCCATCGGCACAGCCGACAAGACCGAAGGCTTCAAAGCCATCAACCATAACTACGTCCCCGGACTCCTGTTCAGCGGCGTGGGCATGGGCGCGGCCCAAGCCGACGGGCTCACCAACCTGACCACCTTCAACCTCGGTGCCAACTGGACCCCCGAGAAGCTGAACAAGCTCACCGTGGGCGCGAAGTTCTTCAACTTCGCCTATACGAGCGACAAGGTAACAGGCGTGACCGACAAGCCGATAGGCACCGAGCTTGACTTCACGGCAACCTGGAATCATTCCGACAACGTGGGCTTAACGGCCTCCTACGCGATGTTCACCCCCGACCAGAAGTTCGCCGGCGCCGGCAATCCGACCGACGCTGCGACGCTGCTTGGGTTCGACCTCGCAGTTAAGTTCTAAATATTTCCCGCAAGGGAGATAAAAAACGGAACCCCGGGCCAACCCCGGGGTTCCTGTTTTTCCGGCCCCCGCCGGAGCCGGAACGATAAACCCGGCCGCCTCAATTGAGGTAGCCGGGTTTATATTATATAATTAAACCAATGAAACGGCGCGCCAATCTCTTACGTCCTATCTCTTACTTCTTACCTCTTACTTCTTACCTCTTGCTCATATTATTCGCGCTTGCACCGCAAGCGCGGGCTACAAAATTAGACCTGTCCTCCGATATAGACATAAAAGCCGCCAATTACACGAACCTTATAACCGGCTCCCGGGGACAGGGCCAGGCGCTATACTCGGAAAACGCCGCCCTGGGCTTTATAATCAAGGATATAAAACTTGAAAAGACCGACAACTCCTCCATGGACGTGGGCATAGTCTTAAACAGCGTGGGCGCCGGCGGCGCCTCCACGACCACGCTCAATGCCGCGCAGTTCAGAGAAGCCGCCTCAAGATACCCGCACACCGATGGAACCCCTTACATAAAAGAGGCGTACATAAGGGTCTATAAATTCCTGAACAAAAAGCTGACCGCCACTTTCGGCCGCCAGAGCTTCACCCTGGGGCAGGGCATCACTCTCTCGGACGACGGGCTGGGCCTGCCCGGCGCGCACCTGGAAGCCGAAAAGCTTTACAGGGGCATTAAGGGCGAAGCCTTCTTTTTCAGACCGTATAAAGATTCCGATTTCGTCAGGATATACGGCGGCGGCATCTACTACCCTTCAAACGAAGGCCTCTGGCATCTTTACCATTTCCGGGAAAACGGAGCCCAGGCCGCGGCGGAGCCGGGCCACAATTCAGTTTCAAGGACCAAGGAATTCACCGGAGTAAGGTACTTTTTAAACTATAACCAGCTGAATTTTGACGGCGAATTCACGCTTCAGAAGGGAGCTTCTAAAAAAACGGGCGGGGGGAAAGCTGAATATAACGGCCACGCTTTCCTGATAAAAGGCGTCTGGAACCAGAAACTGGGCTTATTCGGCCCCTCCAGGATGCGGCTTGTATACGGCAAATCCTCCGGCAACCCGGGCCAGGTCTCAGATAAGGACAAAGCCTTCTTCCCCACCTTCGGTCACAGATTTAAAGGCGTGGAACGGGAGGGCTACGGTGAGATAGCCGGGGCAAGTTTATACGATATCATCCAGACCTCGGACACGGTGAACGGCCTGCCCGCCGGCGTTTCAGGTTTGAATATCATCAATATTGGCGCCGATCTCCCTTATAAAAAGCTCGTTTTCTCAGTGGATTTCTACAAGTTCCGCGCCTCCCAGAACGCTAACGGCGGCTCAACCCAGATAGGCAGCGAATTGGACTTCAGAGCCGCCTATTCCCTGGGCGACAGCCTGCGCCTGAAGGCAGTATATGCCGTTTTCAACCCCATGGGCCTGTACCCCGCCGCTGACTCCATAAAACTAGTCTCCCTGGCTCTCGCGGCCAAATTCTAACCCGAAAATTTTACAGGTTTTTCATCCCTTCCGCCAAACAGCCGGCGGACCCGCCGGATTGTTAGGCGGGCAGCCCTCATCCTTCATCCCTCCGTCCGCCTAAGGCGGACGGGGTTATCCACACAATTATCAACATGTTGATGACATATGTTTGACATATGGAAGACATATGTTGACATATGGTTAATTATGGGGTAAAATAGTGCCATATGAGCAGCTATAAATTACGCTTAAAACACCCTTCCGGGGCGGAATTTGAGGCCGAAGGCCCCACGGAGTTTATCCTGAACGAGAAGACCAGTTTTCTGGCGGGCATAGCGGCGACGCAAGCCGGCGAAAAGGCCGCGGGCGCGCCCGCTGCCGGCGCGCCCCCGGAAGCCGCCTTCTGGGCTAAAATAGTTGAACACAAAGGAGAGCTGCTAAAGCTCAGGATCAAAGCGCCCGGCATAGGCGCCGTAGAGGCTGTTTTAATATTAATGGCCGCCAACCGCGCATTAAACCTTAAAGAAGATTTGAGCGCCATAATCCTTTCAAAAGCGCTGAAAACGTCGGGTTATGAGCCGGACAGGCTGGACAGATTGCTGACGAAAGAGATCAGAGAAAGCAGAATAACGGCTTCCGGGACCAAAAGGAACAGAACCTACAGGCTGACTCAGAAAGGCGCAGAAGCAGCATCAGCGGCGATTATAAGGCTGCCCAGGGACATGTGAAGGCCGCCAGTTGCCGGTTGCCAGTTGCCAGCCCAGCCATAGCCCACCCGCCACCGACCGCCAGCCAAGAGCAATGGACACCCGCCATCAGCCGCCGCCACAAGCTTCAAGTTGAAAGCGAACCGATCGCCCGGCAACCACCAACCGACAGCATAACATCCGCCGGATCCGCCCAGGCGGGAACCGAATGCCCCTACAGGCGGAGCCGGATAACCCACACCCGCAAAAAAGCAACCCGCCCCGCAGAACCAGCACAAAAGCAGGCGCAAAACACATAAAACCGGGCCAAAGCCCTGGGCCGCAAAGCCATATTAAACAACTCACGATAATATATATTATGTTAACTTAATCATCCCCTTTAACTACCCCCTCATAAGCTATAAATCATATTAAAGTTTTTCTGATTCCGCATAAGAAACAAGCATTATTTTGGATAATCATATACGAATTACAGATATTCAAAGCTGGCAACCCCCTTTTTAGCAGGCTGGGCGGCTTTGGGATTTTTTGAGTTTTGGAAATTGAAATTTTTGGCAAAATTTTCGGAATTTGCCGGGCACGGGATCCGGGCCGGGCGGCCAAAACCGGTTTTTGGAAAACACAATCTAAACCGTCAGAAGAGCCAGGCGGTATCCGGCCTGAAAAACCGGCAAATTTCGGAAAACCTTAAAACACAGTGAAAGCCTGCCTGCCGGCAGGCAGGCAAAAATGCCCCAGGACAAAAATCAGGGCATCCGGATACCCCCCGGCTGAAAACACTATGAAAGGGATCCGGCGCCCCAGGGTAATAAAGGCTGAAAAGTTGGCGACTTTTGGCGCTTCTTAAAAACACCACGAAAGACCGAAGGCACTGAAGACCCAAAATCAGGCCGCTTTGAAAAATACCATCAAAGGAAAAGGCTGCCCCTGGCGGGCGAAACTGCCCCGGCAGCTCCGCGCAAAATATCCGGCCAGGCCGCGCGCAGGGAAATTTGCCGGATCTTAAAAACACCATTTAAGGAAATAATAAAGGAGACATTTCTTATAGTTCCTTTTATGTGGTGGGCGATGATCTTTAAAATAGCCCGCAAAAGCGCTTTGCCGCCCGGAAAGCGCCGGAAATCGGGCAATTTTTCGCATTTTTGGGCTACTTCAGGATTTTCAGGAAGATCCGGCGGTCTTGCATGGTATGTACCGCCCATTCAGGGATAATATCCGGTTTTCGGAGCTAAAAATGGCCTCGCCGGTGTATTAGCCGGCTTATCAGGGAATTTTAGGGGGGTTTTCGGGGGTAAAAAGCCAGTAAACGGCAGGTAAAATCCGCCGTGAAACGCCCTGCATCTCCTTTGTCGGTACCCCCCCCCGCTTTTTTCAGCAAATTAACTGAAATTCGCAGTCACAAAACATGCGCCACAACACTGGTGACCTGTGACTGGTGACTTGTGACTGACCCGGAAAACTCGTCCGTTATTTCAGCGGGGTTTTCCGGGTCAATGCTTTCCGGTGCTGCCAAAGCCGCCATCCCCTCTGGAAGTCTCATCCAATAGGGTAATTTCCCTGAAAGCGGCGTATTCCACTTTATTAAATATCATTTGGGCCACTTTTTCGCCCTTTTTTATCTCGTAAACCGCCGCGGGGTCGTGATTTATGATTATAACCCCGACTTCTCCCCTGTATGGCGCGTCGACGGTGCCGGGTGTGTTGAGCACGGTGAGGCCGTGCTTCAGCGCGAGGCCCGACTTCGGCCTTACCTGGCCTTCATAGCCGCAGGGGATAGCCATTTTTAAGCCTGTGGTAACAAGCGCTCTCTCTCCCGGTTTGATGCTGTGATCCATCCTTGCATATAGATCAACTCCCGCATCCCCGTCGTGGGCGTATTTGGGAATAACCGCGTCATCGCACAGTTTCTGCACCAACACTTCAATCTTTTTCATATATTTGCTCTTATTCCGTTACTACTTAGGTAGCTAGACGGCGAGACAGCTAGGCAGCTAGGCGGCTGGGCAGCTAGACAGCTGGGCGGCTGGGCGGCTAGACAGCTAGGCAGCCAGGCAGCGAGCGAATAGTGAGTAAGTGAGTATGTGAGTGAGTAATTCAGTTTAAAAAACCATTGCTTCGGTTAACTTAATCACTAACTCACTTAATAACTCAATCACTCACACTAGGCCGCCTCGCCACCTGAGTAGTTATCTTATCTCGCATTCCGGCAGATATTTCGCGGCCTCCGCTTTCATTTCCTCAAGCAGCGGCAGCGGGGTTTCCGGGAAACTCTCCAGTCTTTTATCCAGCAGCCCGTCTTTTCGCGGGACGAATTTCTGAATGTAATATTTATGTCCGCTCGAACCTGTTGTTTCCGTTATCATCCTGGCGGTGTCTGAGAGCTCCGCCGGGGTCAGGAAGCTTATGTTCCCCTCATCCCGTATCACCGGCACTATTGTCGTCCTGTACTCGTAATCCGGGAATCCGGCGACCGCGCGGATGCTCCGCTTTACGGCTTGGGCGGGCACGGACAGGGTCCCTGTAATACTGCCCAGCAGGCGGGGCGGCCCTTTTACGTCCATTGCCGCGTAATTGATCAGCTTTTCATTCAGCAGCCGCTCAAGGACTTCCGGCGAACTGCCGTTCGTGTCGAGCTTTACGGGTATCCCGGCGGCCGCAAGCTTCCGTGCGAACGGGATCAGGTCCGCCTCCAGCGTCGGCTCGCCGCCGCAGAGAACGACCCCGTTTACCCATTGCCGCGCCTCGCCAAGGTATTTAAAGAAATCGTCTTCCTTTATAAGGGACTCTTCGTTCAATATTTTTTTGGCATGACAGGCCGGACAACTGTAGTTGCACCCCGGCACAAAGACAACGGCCGAGATCTTTCCGGGATAATCTATCAGATTAAATTTCAGGAGCTCCCTTATACGCATTTTATTAAGGTTCGACCAGGAGCCCTTCTTTAAACGCTTCCTCCAGCATTTTATGATACTCCGCTTCTTTCCTGTGCAGAGGCTTGCCCCGTTTGAACACCGGTTCGTAACGGTCCATGGTGCCGTTGTTCTTTATCAGCACCGTCGGCATGGGATCCAGAGGCACGTTGTGTTTCGCGGCCAGCAGCCGGTTCTCCTGGCGGGCCAGGTCGTGGAATTCGACCGGTATGTTCAATCCTTCGGCTTTCATGGCCCGGATCAAAGACTCTTTCGCGTCCGAACACGAGGCGCAGCCCTCCTTTCCAAAGACCAGCACTTTCTGCGACGGGTCCTTTTCACGCATCCATTCGAGCCCCGGCGTAAAGCTGGAGTATCTGTCGGCGACCGCCTCCCTGGCCCTGCTTATCGCCAGCTGCGAGTCGTTCCAGGCGCCGAGGTTGCTGAAATAGCCTACTATTTTCGTCCTTTTTGAAACATCGGCGCTTCCGCATTTTGAGCATTTATCCTTGAACCCGAAGTGATTGGTGTGGCAATTATTGCAATGGGTGAATTCCGGCGAGATGGTTATCTGGGAAGCTCTCGTATTCCTGTAAACTCTTTCAACAAGCGCCTCTATGGATTGAGGCGGTATCTGCGACTCGCCGCAGTAGACATGGATTATCGAGCCCGACTCTATCATGTCGTGGAATTTGGACTGCAGCTCTATCCTGTCGATTATGGAAACGTCGGCGCCGGGATTCAGATGTATCGAGTTGGTGTAATAAGGGGCCTTTTTAAGATCGCCCTTTATTACTTTCTTCGCGCCGGTGAACCTTCCCAGGTCGCCTTTCGCGAGCTTTTGCGTCGCGGATTCCGCCGGGGTCTCTTCCAGCGTGAATTTTAAGCCGTATTTCGCCTTAAATTCCGTCATGTTCTGATACATCCTGTCTATGATCTTCAGGCCTGTTTCATAAGCTTCGGCGCTCTCATGCAGTTCTTTGCCGGTCAGGTATTGCACCGTTTCGTTCAAGCCGATCAGTCCTATTATATAAGTCGCATCCTTAAGTTCCACGTAGGGATTGCCGTCGTCGGAGGGAATGCCGAGCGACCTCAGCGGGCTGCCGTCCGTGTCAAGGAGCGCCTGCGTATATTCTTTCTTCTGGAGATGGGCCTTCACGGCGGTTTCCATAGCTCTGTCTATGCTTTCCAGGGCGCCGTTAAGCCCTTTTTTGCTCTTAAACGCCGCCTGCGGCAGATTTATCGTCACGTTCTGAAAACCCGTAAACCTTATCTTTTCGGGATGTTTCAGAAGGTCTATGTCGGTGACTTTTTCTTTTAACCTGCAGCACTGCGCCAAAACGGCGCCGGCGCCTTCCCTGTCGAACATGAAGTAGGCGGAGCCGTTCTTTGACGCAAGCCGGCAGCCGTAATTGAAAACTTCCCGTTCGCCGGGGTCTTCAAGGGCGTCCTTGCCCACGTGAAGATCGCATTTCGGGAACGCGAACTGCACCCCGTATTTATCTCCGTCTTCCCACACTTTCATCAGTTCGATCGCGAACTCCTGGGCGGCTTTGACCATTCTCGGGTCGCCATAAACGACATATTTCCTTCCGTCCGCGGGATGAACGACGTCGCCGGTCCGGGAATCGCCTTCGACGCCCTTAAAGCGCGGCGCCTCGTCCGCCGGCTCAACGCGGCCGTCGGCGTCTTCGATCATGTACTTCCCGCCGGGGCCGAGCGCCGGAACGTTACGCATATACTCGGGCACCCCCGTATGGATATTAAAGTCTATGAACAAGGTCTGCCCGCCCCGTGAGAAGGCGTTCTGGCTGGCCGAGAATATGAGGTTCTGGGCGATCTGGCGCATCTCGGTCCTGGACATTTTCAAAAGCCTTCTCGTTTCCCCGGTTTTCTTAAAATAAGGCGCGCCGGTCCCGTTCTGGGCGGAGACGGCGCCGGTTTCAAGCATCGCTTCCAAAGTGTCTTTTTTTATCCTGACCCGCTTGCCTTCCAGTTCCCCCTCCGCCACATTCTCGGGGCAGTTGAGCATCGGGGCGAAAAGTATGTTCAGGAAGCCGAAGCCCAGCGCGCCGGCGTATCTTGACTGCATCGACGCCAGGAACGTCTGGATATGGCCGTTAAGAACCATGGCTGATTTAGCGGGGTTGGATTTATTCTGCAGATTCGACACTATTTTATCCAGCCCGTATTTTTTTATGTATTCCACGGAGTGGCTGGAGCAGTAAACCCTCTGGGGATAGCCGAGGTCATGGATGTGGATAGTCCCGGAATTGTGCGCCTCCGCTATATCTTCCGAGAACACTTTTCTAAGGTTATATTGCTTCAGTATGTATTCCGCTATGCCCAGGTTGACCGCCTCCGGGTTGTTGGAAGTGATGTTGGAATTTTCCCGGCTGCCGGCCATGACAAGCGCCTCAATGGTGGACAAGGGGATTGAAAGAGACGTATCCTTCACGGGAATTCCCATCATGGACAGATGGGATTCGGAAAGCTTTCGCAGGAACTGCGTGTCAAAGTTGTTGCTCCCGTACCTGTCGCATAATTTATAGGCGTCGTTCTCGGTTTCCTTGGCTATCATGTCGGCGAGTTCCCTTGAAAGGTGATACTCTTTCTCCAGGGCCTCGGAAACCTTCTTCCTGTCGAACCTTTCTATGGTCTCGTTGGTTATCGACTGCACAAGGAGCATCTGGTCCGTCAGATCGCCGCGGCCGTTCTTTTTCTTTACATGAAGTTCGCGCTGCCGCACCATTGTCCTGTCCAGGGAGTACGACTCGAATTTGTCGGCCGTCGTGTCGAACCCGCCGGCCCGCAGGACCTCGATGCAGGCGGCATTGCAGTCGTCGACGGTCGGGATCCTGGAATGCGCGGTAAAATCGGCATATATTTTTTTTGCGACCGCTTCAGCCATCCCGGCCGCCTTTTCCTTATCTCTTCCGCCTATGGCGTACTCCGCCCGGTAAATGGCGCTCTTTATCTTGTCAAGATTAAATTCCGTCACTTTGCCGTTTCTCTTCTTTATGACCTTCGGAAAAAACTCGTTCATTTCCCCCCCCTCTCTTTTATTGCCTTGATTTCTTTCTCAAAATCCTTCACATCCGCAAAATCCTTATAGATGGACGCGAACCGGATGTACGCTATTTTATCCAGCTTTTTCAGCTTTTTTATGACCCGTCCGCCGACCAGCGAACTCGGGATTTCGCTTTTGTCCTCGTTCCTCAGCGCGTTCTCTATCTCTCTTATCGCCTCGTCAATTTTTTCGACGCTGATATCCCTTTTCTGACAGGCCTTTGTGAAGCCGTTCTTCAGCTTTTCACGCGAAAAATTCTCCCGCCGCCCGTCTTTTTTTATGACGATCAGCGGATTCTGTTCTATCCGTTCATAGGTGGTGAATCTTTTTTCGCATTTCTCGCATTCCCTCCGCCTCCGGGTTTCAAAGGCGTCGGAATCCCTGCTGTCGGTGACTTTGGTGTCATCGGCGCCGCAAAACGGACATTTCATACGCTTTCTCCTTTATACCATATCTTGTGTTGGTATTCCCGGCGCCACACAATTAGTGGTATAGCAATATTATATATACTATCGGTTTATTTGTCAAAACCACGAGTGAGGGATTACGAGTGAGGGATGAAAGATGAAGGATGCCCGCCTCCGCCAAACAACTCGGCGGATGCGCCAGGATGTTTGGCGCATAACAATCCGGCGGGTCCGCCGGCTGTTTGGCGGAAGGGATGAAGAAAAATTCACTCAATTCGGCGGATCGGAATCTTTTGGCGCGGCGCCTTTACGCATGTATAACGCGGCCGGGATGAGCAGATAACCGGCCAGGAGAGCAAAAGGGGACAGTTTGGCGTAGATATTTTCCCCCGCCGGATCCACTTTTTTCAGCAGCACATAACCCAGCGCTATCAGAGCCAGGCCAAAGGCTAGAACGATATAGCCTTTTTTACCGGGCCCCGCTTCGCCGCCGGCGGCCGGCGCAATAGAACCGGCCTTCGGGTTTACAGGTTCGGTTTTCTGCTGCGGAAACTGCCTGTTCCGTTTTTTTTTGGACACGATTCAGGAGCCTGCTGTTTACTTTTGCTGCTGGGATTTTATCCTGGCTTTCAGCCTTTGCCGGGCATAATCAAGCAGATTTTTACTGCCCGGGTCCTGCTCGGCCGCATAAAGTTCGTCAAGAAGCGCCAGACTCTTCTCCGTGCCCACGGCGGCTATGACGTTGGCGGACTGATTCTTAAGCATGGGGTCCGTGGATTTCACGAACTCATAGGCTATATCAAGACCCGAAGCATCGTTTAATTTTGCCAGGGCAAACGCGGTCTCCACCTTCACCGTCGGATCTTTGTCCCCTAAATTGTTCTTCAGGTCTTCTATAACCGAAGGATCGCCTATCTCGCCCAGAGCTTTTACAGTTTCACGCCTTATATACTGGTCCGGGTCGTTTAGGTTTTTTTTAAGTCCGCCCACGGATTTTTTGGATTGCAGCTGACCCAGCGCCGAAACAACCCCTCTGCGCATATTGACGTCCGCGTCCCGTAAAAGCGCCATCAGGGCGTCTTCCGCCTCGCGGTATTTTAAAACGCCGATAGTCCGCGCGGCGGCGTAACGCACGCCGGGATTGTCGTCCTTAAGCGCGCCCGCAAGCGCCGGACCCGCGGTCAGGTCGCCTATATAGGAGATGGCGATAGCCGCGGCCTGCCTCAGCCTTGGTTCGGCATCCTTTGAAAGCATTTCAGAAAGCTTCCCGGTCGCCTCCCTGGCGCGCAAGAGGCCAAGGCTGTCCACAACAGCTATGCGGACATCGGCATTGGCGTCATCTAACGCCTTGATAAGGTAAGGCACGGCTTTAACATCACGGCTCTGGCCCAGGAAATCCGCCGCCTGGCGTCTTAGGCCCGGTTCATCGGCCTTCAATTTCTCAACGGCCTCTTCGAACGGGGTCAGTTTGGGCTGAACGGGAACTGTTGAAACCGAAACTTTTGCTGCCGGCGCCGTCTTTTTGGCGGCCGGCGCGGCGGTTTTCTTGCCTTGCTTTTTCTTCGCCGCAGGCTTGGCCTTCTGTGAGGCGACGGATTTCTTTCCGGACGCAGCGGATTTCTTAACGGGCGCCTGTGCATAAGCGGCAAGCGCCGGGACCAGGAATGCAAAAACGGTAATAAGTGCGATGTTTCTAGTGTTCATATCCTGAATTCTAGTATATTCCCCCCCCCCCAGTCAAACGCAAAACGCCCCGCCGGGCTGATGGGCTTAGGGCTTAGAACCGCAGATTAGCCCAGTCGAGTGTAAAAGGTGCCTGCACCTTTACACAAATCGCCGACGGGGCTGTTAAAACATCGGGCCGAGGTAGAAGTAGAAGATGCGGCCGCCGTCGTGCAGGCGGACGGCGTAATCGAAGCTGAGGACCAGCTGGAAAGCCTGCAGAATGAACGTGTGTATGTTTATGCCCGCGCCGAACGAGTTTTTAACGTCCGAAGCCCTGAAAGAATTCAGCTCGGCGCGCCTGTCCCAGCCGTACGCCGAGTCAAAAAAAACCTTGGCGTAAACCGCTTTGAAGTAAAAATCGGGAAACATGAACCACATATAGTAATTCAAATCCTTAAAAAGCGGCGCCCGGAACTCCAGGTTGTTTATTAACACCCGTGAATGTGAATTGAGATCCGAAGAGGATGAAAAACCGCGCACTCCGCCCAGCCCGCCGAAACCGAAGGTCCTGCGGTCGCGGCCCACGCTTTCCCCGCCCAGGAACCGGTTCACAAAAGCGCTGCGTTTCGACATAGGCGCGTACTGCAGGCGCTGGAACATATAAACGTCGTATTTCTGGTCGCCGCCGAGAATGTCCGCGGCTTTGATGTATGTTAATTCGGTCCTGGACCCTCTTACGGCGGTCAAGTAAAGACCGCTGACCGTGTCCCTTACATACGAAGTCTGCAGCGCCCTGGTATGATAGCGCGCCGTACCGATGTCATGATATATATCTCTCTCGTTTTTATGGATAAAATACGCTTCCAGACGGTTATAACGGTCAAAAGGATAGGCGGTGCCCGCAACGGTCTTTAAGTATCGTTTGTCGTATTTCAGGTCCAGCTCGTTTAAGTTATTATTGGAAACCAGCCCCGCCGTCTGGAAAATAAGCGGCATCCTGTATTTGGCGTAGGAATAATTAAGCTGACAGTTCAGGAACTCGGAGCCTGAATTGTAACTCAGGTACATGCCCAGGTTATTATTGCCCAGCATGTCGGAGGCCTGCCAGTAATTCATCCAGAAAAGCCCCCCGGGCGAGGAGAACATGAACGCCGGGAAGAACAGATCGGTTGAGGCCTTGAACTTATACGGCCTGTAGGTCCCGGCGGCCGCCAAAGCCCCGGTCGACGCCGCAACAGCCTGCGTCCCGCTCTCTTGCACCCCCCCCGCCGGCAACTGGTTACTGGTTACTGGTGACTGGTTACTGGTTACTGGTGACTTATACGGCTCGTACCTGAAATTCTCCGGCGCTCCGGAGTATACGTTCATGCTGCCGTTCCTGAAAGAAGAAAAAAGCACTCGTTTGCCGTCCGGAGAATACGCCGGGGTGAAATTTCCGCCCACGGTGCGGGTAAGCCGGGAAATCCTGGAAGCCGCGAGGTCCAGCTCATATAGTTCGAACCGGTCTTCGGCGTCGGAAACGAAGAGTATCTTTTTCCCGTCCGGCGAGAATACCGGGTCGTAAATATTGCCGTCCATCGACGCCAGCGTTTCTTTTTTTCCGCCGAAAGCCGAATAGCAAAGATCGCGCCGGGGCCCGCCCGGGCCGTCCACCTCGCACGAGTACGCGGCGCCCGTGCCGTCCGGCGCCCAGGCGGGGCTTGCCTCATCGTCGGCGTCGTCGGTCAGACGGCTTAAGGCCTCCGGGGGGACTGTTTTTCCCTTAAGCATCTCCGGGGTCGGGTTAAAGGCGTAAATATCGTTTCCCCCCCGCTTCATGCCTACGAAGATGACCCGGGAGGAATCGCCCGAAAAGGCGGGCTGCCTGACCTCCATAAAACCGGGGACTTCAAGCCTTGAGAACCTGCCCTTTTCCAGATCGTAAAGATAAATGTATTCACGGTGGTTCTTCTGCCCGGAAAAAGCGAGATAGCGGCCGTCCCCGGAAAAAGAGAGGCTTTTCCAGGGCTTGGAAAAACGGGCATACACAATGTTTTCCGCGCCGGCTTCATGCGCGGTCAGGATCTCCTCTTTGCCCGTTTTAATGTCTTTCAAAGCTATGACCGGCGGGTGGCCTTCTTTCGTGGAGATATACGCAAGCCTGGTCCCGTCGGGACTTAATTGCGGGCTTACGTTGAATTCCGGGATATTTTCCTTCTCCGCCGTCAGGCGCTCGCCGTAGCGGTCCGGCTCGCTCAGGTCCGAATCTTTCGCCTCGGCCAGGTATTTAAGTTCCGAGTATTCCCTGAATTTTCTGTCGAAAGCGGAGATATCCAGGCCGAGAAGCGGCTCCAGCACCGAAGAAACGTCATAGCGCGTCTTGAACAGTTCGAGCATGCGGGCGGGCTTGTCTTTTCCGTACTGACCGGCCAGGAACCTTATCGCCTGGGCGCCGGTCTTATAAGCCAGGGTTACCTGGTGCGGTTTTAAATGGGCGAACTGGTTCAACCGGTCAAGCCGTAGCAGCCGGCCGGAAAGGGCGGCGTCGCGGGCGTACATTTTTTCAATTGCCAGATCGGAGGCGCCGGTCTCGTATTCCGCTATGCCTTCCATCATCCAGAGCGGATAGATGAAGGTCTTTAATATCCTGGCGGATTTCCAGAAACCGTCTATCAGCACGCTGAACTGGACCTCGTGGGCGAACTCGTGGGCTATGACGTCCGCCAGCCACCTCCTGGAACCGTCGGACCAGACCATAAAACGGTCCTTGAACGGCTCGGTAAGCCCGCCAACCCCGTCCGAAACATCCGCGATATTGGACTGCTGCATGTCGTTTACAGAGGCGTAGAGAAAGAAGGGGAGCCGCTTTTCCATGGCCGGGTTCAGGTCCGCCGATACTTCTTTATAGGCTTTCTCAAGCGCTCCGGCGGCGTAGGGAAGCCAGGCCGCGGAATCTTCGTAGTAGTGTATGTCAAAATGTTCGGTGGCGTATATCCGCCAGTCGAATTTTTTTATTATGACCTTATTTTCTTCCTGCGCCTGAAGGGGAGAAACGGCTAAAAGAAGGAACAGAGGCACAAAGGCACGGAAGAACAGAGGCGCAAAGGCACAGAGGCACAAAGGAAGGGAATTCTGTATACCTTCACGACTTTGCGCCTTTGCCGCTTTGTGCCTTTGTGCCTCTATTATTTTGCCCCTTTGCCGCTTACCCTTCCTCACTTTGCGCCTTTGCCGCTTTGTGCCTTTGTGCCTCTATTATTTTGCCCCTTTGCCCCTTTGCCGCTTTGTGCCTTTGGACTTTTGCGCTTTCATGGCTTTTTTACTCTGCGCCTTGGTCAGCCGGGCAAGGAGTGAGCGGGCTGCGTCGTTCGCGGGATTGATTTTCAGCAGTTCTTTTAAAGCGGAAGCTGCGTCGGCATCCGATTTCAGTTTTATATAGGAGTCGCTGAGCATGCGGTAAAGCTCGGCCCTGTCCGTCAATCCGGAACTCTTTATATTTGAAGCGGCCAGCTTGAGCAGCGGCGCGGCCGAAGCATAGTCCTTGTTTTCGTAATCTGTCCGGGCCTGGATATAATCGGCCCTGAAAGCGGCCTCCGGACCGATCTTGCGCAGGACGTCCAGCACAGGCCGCCATTGCTGTCCGTTTTTAAAGCGTGAAAGCGCGAGATTTTCCAGCACCAGGATGTTTTCAGGGTATCTGGCGTTTAAATTATCGTATTCCCTGACCGCCTGGGGATACTTGCCGGCGGCGAACAGGAGTTTCGCCATAAGCATCCTGACCTCAAAATCGTCCGGCCGGTTATTCAGAAAACGCTCGTATTCCTGGAGCGCGAAATCGTAAAGCCCCACGGCCTGGTACATCTGCCCCAGATAGTAGAACATCCTGATATCGGACAGACCCCTGGCCCGCGCGGTTTCAAGGTCCGAGATGGCGTTTATATAGTTGGCGGGCCCTTTCTGGAATTTAAGAAGGCCGGATTCAAAAAGCGCCTGGATGTCGTTCGAATTGTTCCTGAGCCTTTCTTCCAGGCCCGAAAGTTTGCGCTCGAGGCTCCGTGCCTCCAGAAATTCCGCCTGGGCGCGGGGAAAGAATCCGGAGGCCGGATTTGAATCCCGGAAGGATACGGCATAGACGATTATGGAGATAAAAACGGCGAACAGCGCTACGGGCACGCCGTAGCCGGACAGGATTTTTTTTAGAATGCGCCGGACGGCATCTCCGGCCTCACACCTCACCTTCATCCTCCGAATTCTCAAGGAGGATCTGTCCCAGGGTCAGCGTAGGCGCGCCTTTAAGATACGACTGGATCTTTTTCCTGTCTTCCAGTTCTTCGAGTTTTTTCATTGACAGCGTGAGCTCGCAAGTCGCCGGATTGATTCCGATCAGGATCATTTTGAGTTCCTGGCCTTCCTTCGGCGCTCCGCTTTCATAGCTGTATTCGGCGGCGGAGATGAACCCCTCCACATGCTCGGAAATCTTCACTTTAGCCCCGTCTTTGGAGACGGCCGCTACTTTCACCCTAAGGACGGCTCTGTACGGGAATCTCTTTTTCAGGAGATCCACGGGATTCGGGGTCAGCTGTTTTATGCCGAAGAAGATCTTTTCGTTCTCCCTGTCCACCGCGAGGACCTTGCATTTTATGCGCTGCCCGCGCTTGCAGGTTTTAAGTTCCGCCTCCGGTTTTTTCCACGCGACATCTTCCACCCTTATAAAGCCCTCTATGCCCTGGAACCTCACGGACATGCCGTCGGCGGCAACTTTGGACGCCACCGCGCGCACTACGCATCCCGGCGATATTTCACCCAGCACCGAAGCGCGGCGCTCTTTTTCATCCTCTTCAAGCGCCTGTCTGCGGGAAACCACGATCCTGCGGTCGCTCGCCGAAAAATTGGTGATATAGCATTTTATTTTAGCGTTGTCCGGCAGGTAATGCTTATGCGCGCCGCTTATTTCGGACAGCGACAACGGCATAAAAGCCCTGAGGCCCGCAAGGTCCACGATATAACCGCCTTTTACCGCTTCGGCGACCCGGCCCTTGACCCTTTCTTTGGCCTCGAACATTTTCCCGGCCCACTGCCACGCCATTTTCTCCCTGGCTTTCCTGTGGGATAGGACGGTATATTTGCCTTCCCCCCCTTTACGCTCAAGCATAGCCGGCACTTCCGCGCCCACTTCGGGCGTTTTCTCTTCTTTGAAATCATCAATGGGGATCACGGCTTCCTTCTTTTCGCCTATATCCACCAGAACATGCTGTTCCGTGATCTGCACTACTTTCACTTTCACGATATCCCGGGAATAAAGCTTAGCCGACACTTCCGTTTCCGCCGCGAGCAGTTGTTCCATCGACAACTCTTCCTCGTTATGGCCGGACGCCTCCTCGTTCTCCGGATTTTTCCCGCCGTTCGGGTTTTGCTGTGTTTCATTTGTTTCCATGGCTGATTAGTTCTCCGTGATCGCAAATATCTCCGACATTATGGATTTAGAAAATTCCGCGTAAGCCTCTTTACGTTCGGCGCCTGCGGCCGGGGTAAAATTCTTTATACTTCCGAACTTAATAGTTATTTTACCTAATTTTAAGAAATTTTCGGTGTTAAATATTCTGACGGCAAGCACCGGCGCCCCGGTCTTATGGGCAAGCAGCGCCACCCCCGCTTTGGGTTCAAGCTGTCTTCCGCGGGCCCTGGTGCCTTCCGGGAAAAGCACCAGGCATTTCCCCGCTTTAAGCGCGTCCATAGCCGCCCTGAGCGCGCCCAGGCCCCCCCCCTCGCGGTATCTGTCCACGGGTATGACCCCCCACTTGCTCAAAAGCGCGCTCAAAGGCCGTATTTTAAAAAGCTCTTTTTTAGCCATAACGCTGAAAGAGCGCACGGGGAGCAGGTACGAAAGCAAAGCCGGGGGATCGGCGTAAGAAAGATGGTTGGCGACTATGATGAGCGGGCCCGAAAGAGGTATGCGTTCCAAGCCCTTGACCTCTATGCGGTTGAACAGCCTGAAATAAAGTCTGGTCAGAAACAGTATTGCTTTAAGCATCAGAAAAAAAGCGAGTAAGCAAGAAAGTGAGTGAGTGAGTGAGAAAGTGAGAAAGTGAGAAAGCCGGAAAGCAAAAATTATCTAGATCTTTCTATCTCCCTCTCTTGCTTAATTACTCTCCCGCTCACTTACTTTCCTCTCCCTCTCTTGCTTAATTACTCTCCCGCTCACTTACTCTCCTGCTTTGCCAGCCTGACTATTTCCTCCACGACCTGTTTTATGCTCAGGTCCGTAGAATCCAGGTAATGACCGTCATCGGCTTTTTTCAACGGATTATTTTTGCGCTGGGAGTCCTGCCGGTCTCTTTTTACTATAAAATCCAGTATTTTGGCGCTGTCGGCGGCAAGCCCCCGGCCTTCCAGCTGCCTGGCCCTGCGCCGGGCCCTGGCCCGGGGCGAGGCGTCCAGGTAAACTTTAACCTCGGCGTCCGGGAACACGTTGGTGCCTATGTCGCGGCCTTCCATGACCACGCCGCCTTCGGCGCCGATGGCGCGCTGCATCTCGCACATGAATTTACGCACCGCGGCAAACCTTGAGATGGCGCTGGTGGCTTTGCCCACGGTTTCATCGGTTATCTCCGCGCCGAGGCTGCGGCCGTCTACGCATAACTGCGGTTCGGGACCACCGGCGGCCCTGAATTCCCAGCGCGTTCCCAGGGCGGTTTTCATTAAAGCGGCCTCGTTTTCGAGGTCTGCGCCGGAGTTAAGCGCTTTCCAGGCCAGGGCGCGGTACATCTTGCCGGTGCTGATAAAACTGTAATTAAGCCTGACCGCCACCATCCTGCCGACGGTGGATTTGCCGACCCCCGCGGGGCCGTCTATCGCCACAATGATTCCTTTTGGACGTTTTCCCATGGGATAGCGAATAGCAAACAGCAAATAGCGAATAGTGAATAGCGAATTAGCGAAATAGGGGTGGAAATCAGAACTGACACTATTTCGCTACTTCCACTTTATCAGGCAGGTTGGCCTTGTTTTCCATACCCATCTTCCTTAAAGGCCGGACCCATTTGGTAAAGTTGGACGGTTTGAGGGAATATTCGTGCACCAGGCGCACCACTTCGCTCATGGGCTGAAAAGTCTCCCAGTTGAGCTTGAGTATCCTGACCCCCGCGGCTTCCATCTCCTCTATGAACTGGTAGTAATTTTCCTGGAGGCTTTTTAAATAGTCGGGCTCAATAGCCCTCTCCATATTCCTGCCGCGCGATCGTATCCTGTCAATGCACGTCTCCACCCTGCAATCAAGGAAGATCAGCAGCTGGGGAAACACAAGTTCTCTTAAGACCATATTGTCAAAAAGGTCAAGATAGGTGTTATAGTCCATGTCGCTTATGATCTTGTCGGGATGCCGGTTGAGCATGCGCGCGAAGATAGTGTCTTCCCAGATGGTGCGGTCCTGCACCACGCCGCGGATCTTTCCCATGCTGATCCTTGAGACGAATTCCCGGTGCTGGCGGAAGCGGTGGTTTAACAGCCATACCTGCATGATGGTCCCGTATGTCCTCATATCGCCGTAAAATTTTTCCAGGTAAGGGTTGCCGCCGACCTCTTCGAGCACCGATTCAAAATTAAGCGCTTTGGCAAGTTCCATCGTGAGCGTGGATTTGCCGACGCCTATAAGGCCCGCTATGCCGATATAACCTTCTGCGAACATAATTGCCTTCCTTATACACTAAAATGAAATTTTTTACCATATGCCTTAAGCCGTATGTCATAGGCTTTATTAAGGAAGCTCCTTACATGGCTTAAGATATCGGTTTCTGCGTATAGCTTATGGCATCCGGCCTAACGCTTGGTCTCTATTTCCTGCTCTATGCCTTTTATGGCCAGCAGCACATCGTCGGGGTTCGAGGCCGCCTGTATGATATCGTCAAGCTTGGCCATGCCTTCCTTGTGCAGTTTGACCAGCGACTGGTTGAAGGACTGCATGCCGTAAAACCCCCCTTTGGTTATGGCCTGGCTGATGGCGTCAATATTGTTTTCGGCGATCATCTTCTTTATGTGCGCCGTGCCGCACAGGACTTCCACGGCCGGCACGCGTCCGCCCTTTGTGCAGGGGAGCAGACGCTGCGATACTATACCCTTAAGCGTTTCCGACAATTGCATGCGCACCTGCACCTGCTGGTGAGGCGGGAAAAGGTCCACTATGCGCGACAAAGTCTGCACGGCGTTGGTAGTGTGAAGCGTGGCGAAAACGAGATGTCCGGTCTCAGCCGCGGTGATGGCGGCCTGAGTCGTCTCAAGGTCGCGCATTTCCCCCACCAGAATGACGTCCGGGTCCTGGCGAAGGGCGGCGCGAAGCGCGTCGACGAAGGTGGTGGTGTCGCTGCCGATCTCCCGCTGGCTGATTATGCACTTTTTATCGGCAAAGACGAATTCAATGGGGTCCTCGATGGTGATGATGTGGCTCTCCCATTTCTGGTTCAGGTATTCTATCATGGCGGCGAGCGTGGAGGTCTTGCCCGAGCCGGTGATGCCCGTGACGAGGATCAGCCCGCGCTCATTGACCAGAAGCTTCTTGATGGACTCCACCGGCAGCTTAAGCTCTTCAAACGTGGGGATCTTCACCGGAATATGCCTGATGGCCACGCAGATTTTCCCTTTCTGGATAAAGACGTTGAACCGGAACCGGCCCAGTTCCGGGCCGCCGTCCACGGAAAAATCCACTTCGTGTTTTTCGTTGAAGATCGAGGTAAGACGCTTATTCAGCAGCGGAGAAATCATATCCTCCACTTCTTTGGCCGTCAGGGTGGAGGCGTTTACCTGCGTCACGGCGCCGTTGATGCGCAGGCATACCGGGGCGTCGCCCCTGATATGGGTGTCGCTGGCTTTGTTCTGCACCATCGCTTTCAGCAGCAGATTCAGGTTTATGGCCATAGATTCTCCATCCACAGAAGTAATCAGTAACCGGTAAACCGTGACCGGTAGCAGCGAAATTTTTTAACCGGCCACTGATTACTGGTTACCGGTTACTTTTTTTACTCTTTACTTGTAACTACTCAGGTTCTCCGTATTTTTAACGCATTTTTTGTAGTAGCAAAGCTTGCTTTGCCTTTTTGGGCAGAGTAAACTCTGCCACTACGACGACAGACCTGAGTAGTTACCTTTACTTAAGCTTTTTTATGCCGGCCTTCCTCCGCAGGAAAGCGGGTTTTTCCAGGTCTTCATAAGGCGCGCCATGGGACATGTTCGGAGCCGCCGCGCCGTCGAATAAAATATCGTCGGGGCGCTGCCTCTTCTTCGCGCGGTGGCGTCCGAGGTCAAGGGCCAGGTCCGTCTTGTGGCGCATCGGAAATCCCGTGGCTATTACGGTAATCTTTAATTCGGCCCCCATGGCTTCGTCGTAGGCCTGGCCGTATTTTATGAAAGCGTCGGGGTTGGAGGATTTCTTTATGTACTCCATGGCCTCCTGGAGCTCCATGAGCGTAAGGCTCTTGGAGCTGGTAAAACTGACCAGAATGCCCTTGGCCCCGTCTATAACGGCGTTCTCCAGCATCGGGGAATGTATGGCCAGCGTGGCGGCCTGTATGTGGCGGTTCTCGCCGGAGGCCAGGCCTATGCCGATAAGCGCCTCGCCGGATTTGGTCATAATCTTTCTGACATCCTGGAAGTCCACGTTGATGATGCCGGCGGTGGTGATGACATCCACAATGCCCTGTATGGCCTGCCTGAGCACGTCGTCGGCTATGCGATAGGCTTCCGCGGCGGAAGTGTCTCTTTCCACTATCTCCCGGAGCCTGTCATTGGGTATCACAAGGAGGCTGTCAACGTGTTTGCGCATTTCCTGAATACCCTGGTCGGCCTGCATGGCCCTGATATTGCCCTCAAATTCAAAAGGCCGGGTGACCACTCCTATGACCAGCGGCGCGCCCGCGCTTTCTTTGGCTATCTGCGCCACCACCGGCGCTCCGCCGGTTCCGGTCCCTCCGCCCATGCCGGCCGTGATAAAAACCAGATCCGCGTCCGCCACCGCCTCTTTTATAAGGTCCAAGGACTCAAGCGCGGCCTGCCGCCCCCTTACCGGGTCTCCGCCGACGCCGAGGCCCTTGGTGAGGTCTTCCCCTATCTGTATGCGGTTGGAAGCCTTGTTCCTGCGCAGGTCCTGCGCGTCGGTGTTGAGGGCGATAAAATCCACAAGGCGGATATCGGCCTCTACCATGCGGTTGACGGCGTTCCCGCCGCCGCCGCCGACGCCTATGACCTTTATTCCGGCTTCCTTATCCTGAAAATCCCCGTTATACCGTATTCTTGTTTCTAACATATTAAGTACCTGCTCAGGTAGCGAGGCGGCTGGGCAGCTGGGCAGCTAGACAGCTTTTTAAAGGAGTTATAGACCTTATGGCTGCCTAGCCGTCTAGCCGCCTCGCTGTCCAGCCGTCCAGCTAAAACAGATCCTTTAACCAGCGCCACCATAAAGCCGGAATAAGGGGCGGCCGCCTGCCTGTGACAGGCTCGTTAGGCCAGGACTTCAGGAAAGGATAGCATACAAGGCCGATGGCCGAAGCATAAGTCTGGCTGAAATATTCTTCCGGGCATTCCATTACTTCGGGTCTGGCGAATCCGAGGCGGGACTGTTTTAATTCAAGAAGCTGCTCGGAGGCTTCGCTGATGCCTTTTAAAAGGGACGCCCCGCCGGTGAGGATGGCGCCGCCGGGCAGATCGGCAAAATTGGAATTCTGAACCTCCGTGTTTATCTTCTCAAACATCTCTTCGGTCCTTGGCTGGATATAATCAAGAAGGTCGCGGGCCTTGATCTCCTTCCTGGTCCTGGAATCGAGGCCGGTGATGCTGATAACCCGGTCTTCTTCCACCAGGCTTGACAGCACCGCGCCGTACTTTTCCTTTATTTCCTGCGCGGTGGCGATGGAAGTGCCCAGTCCGTAGGCTATATCGCGGGTGACATGGTCCCCGCCGACGCCTATTTCCCTGGAAAACTGGAGACTCCCCTCGTAATAGATGGCTATCGAGACGGTTTGCCCGCCGATATCTATCAAAAGGCAGCCGAGGTCTTTTTCCTCCGGCGACACCACCAGTTCCCCTATGGCAAGCAGATGGTAGATGGTGTCCACGACCCTGAAACCCGCCTGGGAAACGGATTTCATCAGATTGTTTATATGGGAACTTTGCGCCGTGACGATATGCACGCCCACCTCTAAAAGCGAGCCTTCCATGCCCACGGGATTGGGCACTCCGCGCTGGCGGTCAAGAGAAAAGCCCTGGGGTATTACATGAAGGATTTCCTTGTCGGAAGGCATAGGGATGGCCTTGGCGTTTTCTATGACATTGGACACGTCCTCCGCGGTGATCTCTTTGTCGGTGCGGGCGATATTGTAAGCGCCGCGGTTGTTAAAGGTCTGTATATGTCCGCCGCGCACGCCCAGATAAATTTCCCCGACTATTTCTTTGGCTTTTTCTTCGGCCGCCTCCATAGCGTTCACTATGGCGCGCTTGGTCTCGTCGATGTTGACCACTACGCCGCCCTTAAGCCCCTTGCAGGGGACGGAGGCGCCTGAAAGTATCCTTATTTTTTCCGAATCCGCGTCGTGTTCGGCTAAAACACAGGTGACCCGGCTTGACCCCATATCAAGACCGGCGATTATGTCTGCTTTTGCCATATGATTCCTAAGGGGAGTCTAAAGTCGAGAGTAAATGAGGACTCTCCATATAATCCCTGCACTTTCGACTTTAGACTTTACACTAGCACTATTTTACTTAAATATCGCCGGCTTTAGAAACAAAAATTTTTCCATCCCTGAAATACCTGAAATCGATCTTTAACGGACCTTTTATCTTTTGCGCCGCGTCTTTAAGGACCTCGTTCAATTTTGCCACCTTGGACCGCGTGAACGCGAACTCCCCCCAGAATATTTCAGCGCTGTTTTCAAGCGTCACAAGGCAGGCGCCTTCGGACCCGCGGTACAGCAGACTGACAGGCCGGGAGTAGAACTCTTCATTTAAACCTTTTATTTCTTTTAAAAACCCGGCCAGCGCGGCCAGGTTCTCGCCGGGTTCGGCGTAAATCGCGGTTTCAAAAGCGTCCGCCGGCGCCGGGCCGTAAGTTTCGCCGAGGAGCCGGCCGTTCTCGGCCAGATAAAACTCCTCCCCCGCCGCCTGCCCGCCCGCCGCCGGCGGGCTGTCTTTTCTCTTTAGCTCCCCCCCGCGGCGGGGGGGATAAGCAGGCGGTGGGACAAGGCGGATTTTAGCCACTACGGGTTCCGGGGCGGCCGTGACCGTCACGCGGCCTCCGAGAAAGCTCCGCCTGACCTCCACGCGGCTTAACGCGGGATAGCGCGAGCGCAAAGCCAGCTCCAGGTTTTTTGCGTCCGCCGGAGAAAAACGGCGGCCTATTTTAGATTTAAGCAGGTCTGAGATATCGCGCGAGATGATCTCCGAAGGGCTTTTGACGTCCAGAGCCTTCACTGTGAAGGCGAATATTTCCCCGGGACGCGCCGCCGCGATAAGACTTCGCGCCCTGACCCCCCCGTAAACCAGAAGCGCGGCGGCAACAAGCGCCGCGCAAACGGCGCCGGTTTTTTTTGCCATCCGGTTGCGCACTTTCAAACGCACCTTGACCCTGTATTTTTTAGCCGCCCGCATAACAGCTATATTATAATTCATATTCCCCGGATTTCAAAATTTTGAAATGTTTTTTTATTTTAGTATAATTTGTCCGTCTTACTTCCGCTCACCCCGGGCAGGCGGCAAACGCCGCCTCGCCGCAAAGTCCGCCTTAGGCGGACGCCCGGGTGGCGGGACTTAATTCGCGCCCGTAGCTCAGGGGTAGAGCATCCGCCTTTTAAGCGGGTGGCCGCGCGTTCAAATCGCGCCGGGCGCATAATTAAGAAACGGCGTTGATACGGGGATAAACAGCGTAGATACGCTGATAAGATAGTATCTATGCACCAACGTATCTACGTATCAACATATCAACGCTGTTGTTCTTTTTCCTCACCATTTTAACGATCGTGAAAATCACCAAAGACAATTTCCACAAGATCGCCGGTCTTGCCGGTCTTGTAATGGCCGCTTCGGCCTTTTTTCTGCCTCTTGAAAACCCCGATCTGTTCTGGTACTTCTCGGCGGCCCGCTATATGGCGGCGCACGGGGGGGTGCCGCAAACGGATTTTCTTTCCTGGACCATGCAGGGGCGGGAATGGATAAACTTCGAATGGCTTTCGCAGCTGATATTTTACCTGCTCTATAAACTGGGCGGCTTCAAACTTTTGGTAATATTCAAAGGAACCATCCTGCTGGCGGCCGTTCTTGCTATATGGCGGACGGCCGCTTTGCACGGCAGGCAGCGGCCGGCGTGGCTTTACCTGCCGTTCCTTGCGGCAGGAATGCTGCCCGGCGGCGATCTCCGGGCGGAGACTTTCTCCCTGTTTTTTTTTGCGCTGGTAATTTACGGGCTTGAACGTTCCCGTCTGGAAGGCGGCGGTTCCCCCTCACCCGGGAAATACCTTGCCGCGGCCGGCTTTTTCGCGCTATGGACCAATCTGCACGCCGGCTATCTCTACGGCCTTTTGCTCGTCTTTATCTACTTCGCCGGAAGTCTGGCCGAAGAGGCGCTGCATTTTACGCGCGGCCGAAGCTCCGTATTTAAGCCGGGGCGCAGCGTTATATACCTTAAATATTTCGCTTCGGGTCTTGCCGCGTCGCTTATAAACCCGTACGGCTGGAAAATATACAAAGTCATCGTCAATCATCAAAGATCCGCCGCCGCAATGCAGGAATACATACAGGAATGGCGCTCTTTTGATGTGACCAGCGTGTATCAGGCGCCTTATACGGTAATGCTTCTAGGCGCCTGCGGACTGCTGCTCTGGCGGCTTTTCAGCGCCAGGCGGGCGTTCTGCGGACATTTTCTCGCCATTCTTTTATTCGCCTATAGCGCGTCGCTTCATTGCCGCTTTATCCCGTTCTTCATGTTGGCCGCCCTGCCGTATTCACTGGCCCTGCTGCCCCGGAACGCGGCGCAGGGGATAAAAAAATACGCGCTTTTGGCGCTTCAGATACTGGCGTTCTCCGCGCTGTTCCGGCATTACAGCCATATCTGGCCGAACTATACCGGCAGGGCCGACGCCTTTCCCGCTTATTCCGAGGGGCTTTCGGATTTTTTAAAATCGCACAAAGACCGCCTCTCCAAACTCGGATTTTACAATTACTGGGGGTGGGGCGGGTTTCTTGGATATAAGCTCTATCCGGATTACAAGGTGTTCCTGGACGGCAGATATATTTTCCATGAGATGCTTGGGGAAACGCAATCCGCTCCCGGTCCGGAGAAATGGAAAGCGCTGATGGATAAATATCGCGTTGAACTTGCGGTCATTCCGGCGGACGGTAAAAAGATCCCGATAAAGGGGCGTATCGGAGGCGGCCGGGAGCTGGTTCTTTGGCGGCCGGCCTACCTGGCCCGGATGCCTGAGAAAGACTGGGCCGTGATCTATTGGGACCGGCGCGCGCTGGCGCTCGTGCGCCGCAGCGCCGTAAACGCCGCCTGGCTTAAAAGCGTTGAGTATCAATACCTGCGCTCCGGCGACTGCCGGAACATGTTCATACCGGCGCTGGAGGGGCATATTAAAATCTCCGCCCTGGAAAAAGAAGCGCGGAGATTTTTAAGGGATGATAAGGCCGCCTATGACACAAGCGCCGGCGCCGAGGTGCGCTATTTTATGAACGCCTTAAAGGATCTTTGCGCGGATAAGAGCGCGAAATGCAGGCTTTATTGAAAATTCCGCAAGCCGTGCCCAAATAAGCGCGCTTATATGCTATACTTAATGAGATGAGTGCACAATACAAGGAGGGGGTATGAAAAACAGATCGGGTTTCACACTCATAGAACTGCTGGTGGTGGTTTTGATCATCGGTATCCTGGCTTCCATCGCCGTACCGCAATATTTTAGAGTCGTTGAAAAGGCGCGCGTGGCAGAGGCCATGAGCGTCTTCTCGAACATCAAATCCGCCGAGGAAAGACACCTCGCCCGCAGCGGCGCCTATACCGCTGATTTCAAGCAGCTTGACATCTCGTACGCGGACGCGACCCCGACCGCGCTGCCCACCCAATCCTATACCGCCGCGATTACGCTAGGCGCCTGCGCAATCGGCCCCTGCTATGTGATCACCTGCACGCGTCACACCAACAACAGCACCGTATCCCCGCGCTACGGCCTGTACTCCCTCAACGTCAACGTGCCGGAACTGCCCACGCCTCTCATCGCGTCCTGTCCCGGCGGCGGCTCGAACTGCGACGAACTCATAAATTAAAGCCGGTCCTGCAGGCTATGAAAATTCCAATAAAATTTTTCACAATAAAATTTTTCGCTTGACTAGCGGAGCGTTTTTATGTATAATATTGGTGAATGTAGCTGGGCGCTAATAATTGATGAAACTCACGATTAATCGGGGGCAAAATGCGCAAGAATAAAGCCGGTTTCACACTGATAGAGCTGCTGGTGGTGGTCTTGATCATCGGTATCCTGGCTTCTATAGCCATACCGCAGTATTTCAAAGTCGTTGAAAAGGGGCGCGTGGCCCAGGTTACGGGCGTCATAGCGAACATTAAACGCGCGCAGGATAGTTACCAAGCCAAAGGCGGCTATTATACCGCTAACTTCCTGGACCTTGACCTCTCGTACGAAGGCATGACCGCGGTCACGCTGCCCACCAAATTCTTCACTGTCGGTCTTGTGACCACTGGTTGCACGCCGGGCGATCAATCACAGGTCTGCTATTTTATCAACTTCACGCGCCATATCAACAACGGCTCCGTGGCCAAGCGCTACGGCGCGTATTCCCTCCGCGTCGACCTGCCGACCAATCCCACGCTCACCGTAGCGGGCTGCCCCGGCGGCGGCTCGAACTGCAACGAACTCCTGAACTAAAAAACGGAAAAAAAGCCCTGTTGTTCAAACAACGGGGCTTTTTATTTGCCCAACCCGAAGCAGGAAACGTCAGTTGATAAGTAAAAAACAACAGTTGATAAGTTGCTAAATTACTCTCTTACTTATCAACTTGTCAACTTCCCCGGACTTGTCAACTTCCCGGGCTACTCGGCCGCTTTCACAAGCAGGCCCCTGCCGGCTTCGTATACTTCAGCGGTCCCGTCGCCCGCAAGCCAGAGCCTGCCGCCTTTCCAGGTAAAAGCCGATAAAGGCTGGCGGGGGAGCGGGAGTTTAAGCGCGTAGGCACCGGCGACCGACAGTTTATCGTCCAGATTATGCTTATATAATCTTCCGGTGGAAGAGACAGCCGACCAGAGCTCCCTTTTTGTCTTGTAGATCTGGTCCGGCCGGTTCGGGAGCCTGAAATGAGCCGCCACCGTAAGTTCGGAGTCCAGTTTATGCAATAGCACGGTACCCTCGGAGTCGCAGGACCACAAATACTCCCCGTCATAGGAGAGGCTCCCTATCCTGCCCGGGAAACCAAAAGACTTTACCAATGTGAGCGCGTCGTCCAGTTTTCTTTTCTCTATGACTTTTTTCCAGGCATCCGCGATATAAAGATTCCCGCCCGCCACCGCAAAGCCGCCTATATGCACATTTCCAAGGGCATATTTTTTCTTAAGCTCAAGGGCGCCTTTGACCGGCTGGTAGCGGTAAAGGGCCTGCTCAAGCCAGTCCCCGGCCCATAACTCTTTGTCGTTCCACAAAAGGACCGATATATTGGAGGACGCCGCGGGATATATCCTGAAATACGAGGAATGAATGCCGCTGAAAAACCTGTACGCGAACACGGCCGCCAACAATACCAGCGCCAGGCCGACCGCCCGGAAACTGAAGCCGCGGAAAACATGTGCGGGCCCGGGGACGGAACCGGCCGGGACTTCGCGGGGAGGAGGAGGGACGATCACCTTCGGCTCCGTTAATTTCTGAACGGTATGGACCAGTTGCACGTTTTCAAACGGCTTCTGCAGATATTCGCTGGCGCCCAGCTTCATAACATCCACGGTCGACTGGATGTGCCCGTAGCCGCTGATCATCACTACCGGGACCTCGCTTTTGATCTTGCGCGCTTTTTCAAGCACTTCTATGCCGTCCATGCCGGGCAGGCGGATATCAAGAAGGATCAGGTCTATGTTTTCCCTGGCCAGGGTGTCGAGCGCGGTAGGTCCGTCGCCGGCCTCGGCCACCTCATAGCCGCGGAGCTTAAGCACGTTTTTGACGGCAAGTCTCATGTCCGGTTCATCGTCTACTATCAATATTTTGGGCATATATATCCTTAAGGATCGTTATTTTTTGCCTTCCGGCAGGGTAATGGTCACTACCGCGCCTTTTTTAAATTCACTTGAGATATTTATGGTTCCGCCGTGCGCCTTGATGATATTTTTGACAAGCGCGAGCCCGAGGCCGGGCTTACCGGGCCTGGTGGTGAAAAAAGGATGGAAAACCATTGAAAGGTTTTTAGGCTCTATGCCGGCTCCGGTGTCGGTTATTTCAAGCGCCTGGGCGCCGGTCCCGGACAGCCGCGCGGAGACGCGTATCGCGCCGCCTCCGGGCATGGCTTCAAAGGCGTTTAAAAAGACCTGTTCAAGCGCCGCCGTAAGCCGCACGCGGTCAACATGCAAAGGTTTCAACGCGTCATCTTCTTCAAAATCCGTTTCTATCCCGGCTATATCTTTCTCTTTTTTAACATTGTCCAGCGCGTTCATCGCCGCTGTTTTAAGGCTCATTTCCGCCAGCTGGAGCGTCACAGGCTTTGAGAAATCAAGCATGTTCTCTATTTTTTTCTGCAGGACTACGATATTGCGCACAATAACGCTTAGCGATTCCTTTACGTTCTCCGACTCAGGCGTTTCAAGGCAGAATTCGGCGTGACTCCGTATGATGCTGACCGAATTTGAGATCTGGTGGGAAATGCCGGCCAGCATCTCGGCGAAGTACCCGCTCGGTTCCGCCGAACCGGCGGGAAGCTCGAAGCCCCGGCGTTTAAGGGCTGAAAAATCCTTTGTAACCTGCTTCATCGCGGCCTGGAGGTCGCGGAGCATTTTTTCCTTTACAAGCAGCTCCTCTTCCGCGCTCTTTAAAACTGCGCGGTAAGGGCGGGCGCCCGGCTCCGTACCCAGCCTGCGCTCTTGTTCTATCAGAGCGTCTTTTTCCTTTTTGACCCGCTCAAGGTCGTCCGTCATGTGCGCCAGCCGGCGCTCTTTGTCGTCGAGGATCCTTTCAATTTCTTTAAGCGCCTTGCGCGATTCCTTATTCTGCCCCGTTTTTTTGTTCTTCAGAGAAGCGGCGAGGCTTTCCTTTTCAGTTCTTATTTTTTTCGCTTCGCGGCGGATCCTGGCGGCCGGGCCGGCGAGCCCGGATATCATGTCGTCCCGGGCGCGGATGTCGCGTTTTATCACCTCAAGCGCGGCGTTTTCGGCTTTAATTTCCCCGGAATATTTTTCTTGCAGTTGTTTCTTGTTCTCCAGGAGCGCCTTGTATTCGGCCTTCAAAAGGTTTAATTCGCCTTCAAGCTCTTTTTGCTTCAGCAGGGCGCCGATATGAAGCAGTTCAAGAGAAAGCGCCCCGGACCTGCTTTTTTCCGCTTCCACCGCCCGGGCCAGTTCGGCCTTTGCGGCTTCGGCGGCCCTGAGCTCGTCTTCAAGCGCGCCTGGAACTTTGCGGTCCGTTCCGTCGGCATGAGCGCTTTTTTCCTTCAAAATCCTGTTTTCCCCGGCCAGGCGGGCGGCCTCGGCCAGCGCCTGGGCCTTTTCCCTGCCCAGGAGCTCCGCTTTAAGGTTTAAATCCTCGCGTTCTTTAAGCAGTTCGCCGTATTTGGCGGCCTCGTCTTTAAGCATCGCGAATAGTTTTGCTGTCTGTTCGCTTTCGCTTTTCCCGGCAAGCGCGGAGAATTCCGCCGCGGCGGCCTGGGCCTGGGCCGAGACCTTCCGGTGATTCTCCAGCTCACGCTCAACGGAGGCCAGCCGGCCGTTCAGCAGTTCAATGGTATTATCCCTGTCACGGAGATTTGCCGTGGCGTCACTTAAGCCGGCGTCGGCCAGGCGCCGTTTTTCCGCCGCGAGGGCCAGTTCCTTTTCAAGGGTGCGCTGCCTGTCCCGGATCGCCGCGGCTTCATCCTCCTTATTCTTTAACTCAGCAAGGACGCCGTTCTGCTCGTCCCCGGCGGCTTTAAGCAGGCGGGCGTTCTTGCCGCGCTCTGCGGAGAGCGCTTCTTCCATGCTTTTTATTTTCTGCGTCAGCTCTTTAATCGCCTCGTTCCTGGCCGCAAGCAGTTCGCCCGCTTTCTGTTCCGCGCCGGAGCTTAAAGCCGTGTTTTCCCCGGCCAGGCGGGCGGCCTCGGCCAGCGCCTGGGTTTTTTCTGCG
>JAHJSU010000353.1 GCA_018829985.1 Elusimicrobiota bacterium
CCCTTTGTCCTGACTTGGATATTCTAGCAAATGGATAATAGTATCAGCCGGGTTGTAAGCCGGGTTGCGGCCGGCGGGGCGGGGATGGCTGTATCTTCAAGGGCGGGGATATTTATATTTTTTTAGACGAGAAAGGTTAGGATTCGGCAACGGGGCAGGCGTGGGGTTGCCCTGTAGCCGCATAGCGGATGGGGGGCCCCGCTTCGGGGGGAAACCACGGGAGGGTTTCCTACGCGGCGGAACGGGCAACCCCATGACTGGCCCGTTTTCCTACTTTTTCCGCGCGGGTTACGGGATTATCTTGTAGACCTTGTCGTTGGGATGGACCTTGGCCGCGACTTTTATCCCGACAGCCTGCCCTTTGGCGGCCTCGCCGACGCTGTTGTGATCAAGCTGCATTGACTCCACCATTTCCGTGAGGTCCGTCGTGTGCCCCTTAATGCGCACGCTGTCGCCGACCTTCAGCGCATCCGTAAGCTCTATTATACCGACCCCGATATGTCCGAAGTAATGACTTATCTTTCCTATTTCCTTTTCTTGCATATATTCTCCTGTCTATTTATGGCCCCGTATCCAAAAACTAATAATACAATACTTGCGTAGGTGTCCGCCTTAGGCGGATGTGCCTCAGACGGCCAATACTTGCGCAGGTGTCCGCCTTACAGTTTGTTGAGCGCGTCGAAGAATTCCATGGGGTCGGCGAACCTCTGCGACGGCTCGGGGGCCAGCGCGCGGGAAACGATCTCGTCGATACCGGACGGCAGCCAGGGCAGCTGCGAGCTGAGCTCGCGGAACTCCCTGTCGTTCTTCAGCTGCATGATGTCCCCCGTGGCGAACGGGAGTTTCCCCGTCAGCATCTCGTAGAGGCACACGCCCATCGCGTAAATGTCGGACTCCCGCTTAACCACGCCCAGGTACTGCTCCGGCGCCATATAGGCCGGCGTTCCGGAGGTGGTCTGATGGGTAACTCTCGTGAGACTTTCCCGCAGCTCGCTCGCCAGCCCGAAATCCATCACCAGCGCGGCGCCGTCCCTGTCCACCATGATATTCGAAGGCTTCAGGTCCCTGTGAATGACGTTGATCTTATGGGCGTAATGGACCGCCCCGCACACGCCTTTCAGAATGCCCTTGCATTCCTGGAACTGCAAAAGCCCTTTTTCCTTTAACACGTCGGCCAGGGTCTTCCCGTCCACATAGTCGAAGATCAGGTATATTTCCCCCTCCTGCTCCACGATCGCCTGCACGCCCACGATATTAGGGTGGGCAAGCCGGCTGACTATCCTGGCTTCCTGCACGAAACGCTTGTGCTCCTCCGGGAATTTTTTCAGCCAGGGATGCATCTTTTTGACCGCCACTTTCCGGTTCGACTTCCTGTCCAGGCCTTCATAGACCTTGGCCATGCCCCCCTCGCCGAGCTCGCCTTTTATCTCGTATTGATTATTAAGCACAGTCCCGATAACCGTGTTTCCGCTCCCGGCGGCCCCGGCGGCGGGCGCATTCCCCTGCGCCGGCGCGACGGCCACGAAGAGCTTTGTCTTCAGCTCCTCGTAGCGGGCGGACACGTCCTTAAACTTCTCAAATCCCGCCTCGATCATGTGCCGAAAAATATCGCGCGCCAGTTCGGAGTCGTCCATGCTTTCGCAAAACGCCGCGAGTTTATAATACATCGGCGCGCCGGCGGCCGTGCGCACGACCGGTTTCACGGCTTCGAACAGGCCGCGGCAGATCCTGCGGGCCAGGCTTTGCCCGCCTTTATTATGGCAAAGGGCGGCCAGCTCCTCGTAACGCGCAATATTTCCCGTCAGCAGAGCGCTGCCTTTCAGCGAGTCGAACAGATTGGCGGCCCTGTCAAAATCCCCGAGCCGGATATAGATCTCAAAAAGCTGGTCTTTATCGGCGTCGGTTATCCTTAACTGGCGCTTCCGGGAAAACACCTCAAGGGCCTCCCGGTAGTTTCCCGCGTCCATAAGGGCTTTAACCTGCCGGGAACGCGTCGCGGAAGATCTTAACTCGCGGCCGGTCGTCTCCGGCCTGGACTCGAGCCCCGAAAAATCCGGTATTGACGCGGGCGCCCGTTTATAATTTGGAGCTTCCGCGGGCGACCCCCCCAGGCTTTGGGGGGGCGCGGCAGGGGGGCCCCAGCCGGCTTGCGGCTCCATGCCGGCGCCGCCGCCTCCGGAGCCTGTCTTAAGGGAATAAGAAGCGAAAACGCTTAAGCACGCTATAGCGCCGGATATTATCGGGCCGGACAGTATCTTGATGGCGGTGTCCAGGGAAAAGTTAAAGAACACAAGACCGGCGGCTATAGACCCCAGCACCGAGCAGATAACCAGGGTTATCATAAGCTTGCCGTGAAATTCCGTGTCCGGAGGTATGAAAAAACCGAAGAACATCCATTGGACATCTACGCCCAACTCCTTTGCCAGAGGCCCCAGCTCTTGCCGGATCCTGTCCTGATCGCTTTTTAAGACCAGATACGTGATGGTGAGGAATAAGGTTGTCGCTAAAAACAAGCCTATAACGCAATAACGCACCCAGTCGCTTCCGGCCGGTTTTCCGGGCTGCGGCGGTTTGGTCCCGGGAGCTTCGCCGGGTTTGGGCAGGTCAGCGGAGGTGTTCGCCAGGCCGCCGGTGCGCTGCGGGTCCTGTCCAAGGACGGCCGGGTTTGAAAGGCTGACGGGGGCGGCCCCCGGCGGTATCCGCGGCGGCTGACCGGGAGGCGGCCCGGCAGGCGCGTTAAAAGGCTCTCCGCTCTGGTTCGGCGGAGGACTTTGAGCATTTCGCGTCTCCGCCCTCTTCCGCTCGGCCTTCTCTCTCGCCGCTTTTTCCTGCTCTTTAAGCGCGGCGGCGTAGGTTACGCCTGCGGCGCGCGCGGCGACGGGATCCTTATCCTCCAGTTGATATGCAAAAGCCATCTGAAACTCTTCAACGGCGGCGTCATACTTGCGCAGATCGGAGTAAATACACCCAAGGTAGTTGTGCGGCATGGGATCTTCGGGATTGATTCTAACGGCCGTTTTAAAATCGTTCTCGGCAGCGAAGTAATCGCCTGTTTGGGCGCGGGCAAAGCCGCGGCCCGTGTAGGCTTCGGCTTTTTTCGCTTTGCCGTCGCAAGGCAGCCAGCCATTAATAGCTTGTGTGTAATATGCGATCTTCCGGCGCCAATCCTTGGTGTTCTCGGCGTACGACAGCAACGGCCTGAACTTGGACATGCACGCCGCGCCGCCGGCTTCTTTCCGCACTTTTCCAAAACCGGAAGGCGCTTCCATTGGCACAGGCGGATAATGTTTATTCGCATCGCTTTTTAAACGGCATGCCGGTTTGCCGCGCACGTTCGGAACGCATCTAGCGTCGTCGCGACAACCGAACGGTTGGCCGCGATCCTTAAAGCATACTTCCCCGGCACAAAGGGCCGGAGTGTTAAATGCCAGCAATAATCCGGTAAGCAGGCATTTGATGGTTGTTTTCATGCGCATAAAAGCGTTATATAAACCGCCTCTACAGAAAATAATCGAAGTCCTGTTCGGTCCTCGCGTAGCGCCGCAGGCGGAAAATGTGCGCCGGGCACGCGCGCGGGTCCAGCTCAACATAATTGCGCGGCCCCTGCCACAGATAACGCTTGTCCGCCAGCAGATCGTGCATCTGGTAGCGCTTATCCGGGGACAGGCCGAATTCCCGCAGCGGAAGCTCCACCCAGCCGGATTGCTTATAGTCCGGGTCCAGATTGACCACCACCATCACAAGATCGTCCCCCGCCTGTTTCCCGTAGCAGATGAGCTGTTCGTTAGCCAGCGGGAAAAACCGCAGGCTCGCGTCGTTCTGCAGCGCGGGGTTCTCCCGGCGGATGCGGTTGACGCGCGCGATCAGGTCGCGGATGCTGTGCGGGCTGTCCAGATCCCAGCGCTTCAGCTCGTATTTCTCCGAATCCAGGTACTCCTCGCGGCCCGCTTCCCTGGGCGCGCGTTCGCATAATTCGAACGCGGGGCCGTAGACGCCGCAGCTGGCGCCCAGCGTGGCGGCCAGCACATAGCGCGTCATGAAGGCGGGGCGTCCGCCGAACTGCAGATACTCCGTGAGGATATCCGGCGTGTTGGTCCACAGGTTGGGCCGGAAGAACTCCTTTACGCCGGTGCGGGTCAGCTCGGTGAAATAGCTCTCCAGCTCCCACTTGGAGTTGCGCCAGGGGAAGTAGTTGTAGGACTGGCTGAAGCCCGCCTTGGCCAGGCGGTACATCACCCTGGGCCGCGTGAAAGCCTCGGCGAGGAAGATCAGGTCCGGGTTCTCACGCCGGAGATCGCGGATGAGCCACTCCCAGAGCGCGAAAGGCTTGGTGTGGGGATTATCCACGCGGAAAATGCGCACGCCCTGGTCCATCCAGAACTTGAATATGCTTTTGACCTCGTCCCACAGCGCCTGCCGGTCGCGGCAGCAGAAATCCAGCGGGTAGATGTCCTCGTATTTTTTCGGCGGGTTCTCCGCGTAGCGCAGGGCGCCGTCCGGCCGGCGGCGGAACCACTCGGGATGCTCGCGCAGGTACGGGTGGTCCGGGGAGCACTGCAGCGCTATGTCCAGCGCGGTTTCCAGGCCGCGCGCCCTGGCCGCCTTGACCAGCCGCCGGAAGTCCTCCAGCGTTCCGAGCGCGGGGTTGACGGCCTTGTGGCCGCCGGTCCTGTCGCCGATGGCCCAGGGGCTGCCGGGATCCTTCGGCCCCGCCTTTAATGAATTGTTGGGCCCCTTGCGGTGGGTCTTGCCCACGGGGTGTACCGGCGGCAGATAAAGCACGTCGAAACCCAGCTCCGCGATATAGGGCAGCCGCGCGATAAGGTCGTTAAATGTGCCGTGCCGCCCGGGCTCGGGCGAGCAGGACCGGGGGAAGATCTCGTACCAGGCGCCGAAGCGCGCCCGTACGGGGTCCACCCAGACCTCCAGCTCCTTTTCATACCGGACCAGCTCTTCGTCGCCGCCCCACCTGGAAACCAGTCCGGCCAGTTCAGGGTCCGCCAGCAGGGCAGCTTTGTCGCGAGGGTCACCCTCCGCACCAAGGTCCCGCGCCAGCGCCGCAAGCTTCCGGGCGTCCGCCTTGACGCCGGCGGCCCTGGCCGCGGCCGCCGCTGCCAGTTCCGCGCCGGCCGGCAATTCAGGCCGCACGTCCTGAGCGGCTTCCAGCCGTTTTTTCAGGTCGCGGAGCCACGTCGAAAAATAGTCCACCCTGCCCTGTACGGTATAGCGGTACTGCCCCAGTTCCGCGGCCGTGAACTCGGCCCGCCAGCGGTCGTTACCGAGAGCTTTCATCGGGACCCTGTTCCAGGCGGCCGCGCCCTCTTTGCGCCAGAGGAGTTCGCACACCAGCTCGTCGTGCCCGTCCGCGAAAATATCGGCCTCCACGCGGACCTTCTCCCCCGCTGCGCGCTTTATCGGGAACCGTCCGCCGTCAACCTCGGGCCGGACGTTCTCGATGACTACGCGCCCGGACGACGGCTCAACTGCCGGGGGCTGTACGTTTTTTTCCGGCTCCGGAAGGGCGAGCCCGGGTTTCTCCGCTGAAATCTTTTTTACCGCCGCCGCGCGTTTCGCTGTTTTTTCAGATCTTTTCGGCATAATTTCCCCTTTTAAATTCTAATTTACCCCGCACTTTAGCCCTTTTTGGAAAAAGTGCGGAGTTTACAACAACCCCGAAAGTTCTTCAACATGCTTAAATTTCACTTCCGGGAATTCCTTGAAATGGGCCTCGCCGCACTTAATTTTCATTTTCTCCTGCGGCCTCAACTTATTTAAATCAGTGGTGGATTTTGTCTCGGCGACAAAATAAATCCGGCTTTCGTTTTTGTAAATCAAAGCCCAATCCGGGTTATACTCGCCAACCGGAGTTTGAATCGTAAACCAATCCGGCAATTTAATAAAAAACTCCACATTGTCATTGCGCTCGCAGTCCCCGGCAAATTTCTTTTCCACCTCCGACATGGAGTCAATAATTATATGGTCTGATATCGTTTTCCCGGTCTTACTGATTTCGTACAGATTGTTTTTATAAGTTTCAACATCCCTGTCTGAAAACAGCAGCATTGCGTAGTCCAGCCCGGCAATTTTCTCGTACTTTATACCGTCAATCATAAGGTCATGCAGGACGCTCCTGATTTCATTTACAGCCAGATCCAGAAAAAGCTGCGGATTAACCATTATATCAGACAGTCGTCCGGACTTTCTTAAAATTTCAAGAATTGTCGCGCGGGTAAGTTCTGTTTTGCTTTGAATATAGCCTGTCACATCGGGAATTTCCATCTTCGGCAGGGGATAAGCGTCGCCTGCAAACGTCTCGCCGGAAACCCCGGCAACCACGCCGTTTTTGCCCATCATAATTTCAGCCCTGACGGCCCTTATAACCGGTTTTTGGACCTCGGGCATGGCTTTAATTTTCCTGGCGGAGATTTTTACAAGCTCGGCAGTGTCGTATTTAACCCTGTAGGCGGTTCTTTGCCTGATTTTGTCCCAAAGTTCAAGGAACTTCGGGTCAAGTTCAAAACCTTTTCTGAATCGGATTTTCACCCGGTCTCGCTTATTCTTTATTCTCCCTTCAAAATTCACCCCGCACTCATCTTCAATCTCGGTTTGAAGCCTTTTTGCAAAATCCTCATAACTCTCGTTAGCTATGACAGTAAGGCGATTTATATTCTTATCCCATAAGCGCATCCCGCTCTGGTCAACACAAAGCCTCAAACCGCGCCCGATTTCCTGCCTTTTCTTCATCTCGGACCTGGTTTCATTCAGTGTGCAAATTTGAAACACATTAGGGTTATCCCAGCCCTCCCTCAAAGCTGAATGGCTAAAAATGAACCGTAACGGCTCGTTTATTTCCAAAAGACGCTCTTTGTCTTTCATTATAAGCTGGTAAGCATCATCATCAGCTTTTGTTTCCCGGCCTTCCGAGGAGTCTTTTAATACGCCTTTTTTATCCTGGGCAAAATAACCATTATGCACCTTGTCTGCCGAATGTCCGGCTATTGCGGCATACATGGGTTTTTGCTTGAATTTTGTGTAAATTTCCTCAAACCACCCGGCGAACTTGCCTTTCTGGGTAGTTCCCTGTTCCGTGTAATGGCGGTAATTGTCAACCCGGTCTATGAAGAAAAGGGAAAGCACTTTAACGCCTTTCGCGGTCAGCTTTAACTCCTTTTTAAAGTGTTCCTCAATGGCTTTTTCCATTTGATACTTCATTATCTGATCATTAAGCCCGCCATGCGTCTGGCCTTTATAAAGGACATCGCCGTTTGAAAATTCTATGAAGCCGTCCCGCGCATCTATATTGTTGATGATATAGCCGTCTTTATACGCTTCCCGCTTATTGGAAAGCTCGTAAAGGTCAGCGCCATTCTTGGCCGTCAGGCTTTTACGCTCAACGGCATTGTTTGTATTTACGTCTATTTTAATCCGGACAGCCAGGGTTTTCTTGGCAGCCTTAAAATCCTCAATCTGTATAAATGCCCTGTTACGATCATTTGAGGCAAAAACCGAATCCACTTCTATTTGTTTCACAAGCCCCAGATCATAGGCCTGGACCGGGTCTAATTTATAAATCAGGTTGTACAGGTTTCTATGGGTCGCCGAATAACGGAGCGTGAAAGCCGGGTTAAGATTGGCCACAGCCTTTTTCCTGATCTCAGTCTCCATATTCTGCGGCTCATCCACAATCACTATCGGCCTGGCCGACTGGATGAACTCCACGGGCTTTTTGCCGTTCAATCTATCATTGGGTTTGTTGATTACATTCTCATCCTTGGCGAAAGAATCAATATTTATGACAAGAATCTGTATGGCGTTGCTGTCGGCAAAGCTTCTGAGAGAGGAAACCCTCTCGGCGGAATAAACCTGGTATGTAACAGGAGTTTTGTCGTAGATGGTCTGAAAATGTTCCGAAGTAATTTCAAGATTTTTAAGAACGCCTTCCTTTATGGCAATACTGGGCACCACGATTACAAACTTCTTAAAACCATAACGCTTGTTAAGCTCATAAATCGTGCGCAAGTAGACATAAGTCTTGCCTGTGCCGGTTTCCATTTCAACGGAAAAGTTGAGCCCCTCAAGCTTGTCGGAACCCGGTAGGCCATTTGTCTTTTGGACCTCGCGCAGGTTTTTCAAAATCTGTTCTTCTGAAATCGCCAGATCATTGCGAACCCCGGAAACTTTAAGCCCCAGCCGGTTATCCCCGCCAAGAGAAAACTCAAAATCGCCCTTATTCAGCGGCTGGCCCTCAAAAAGCCCAAGCACGGCCTGGATAGCCTGTAATTGGTATTCCTGATTCGCGTCAAAATGAAGTTTCATGGTTTGCTAATAATGCTACTAATAACTTACTAATAGTTTGAATGCAAAAACCGCTTGATTCTATTGTGTTTTTCCACAGATTGACCGGTTTAGACGCCGAAATTACTAATAACGCAATGCTTTTTTATTCCTTTTTCAAAATCCATTTCGGTTTTCTGCAAGATGCGCTGTTTAGTATGATTTTATCTTTATTAGCCATTTCATTGAGCAAATTACTGACTTTAGTCTTTTTTTGCTCTGGGGTCATTATGTCCGGCAATTTTTCCATTAACAACTTGTCAACATCCGCCCTGCTTGCATGGCCATATTGATTTATAAAGGAAATGATCAAGACCTTGTAATATCCTTGGTTGAAAGGGCGATTCTTAATATACGCGGCTTTTTCTCCGGACAGCGCCGCTATGCCGGGCGAGACAAACAGGGTGGGATATCTCCCCTCAACAAGCCCCAGTTTTTTTAATAAAAGATGTTCCTGTTTGTGGATTCTTTTCTTTTTCTGAACTTTGTCCAGAAGCATCACTGTGCGCAGATCCAAATCCGCTTTTGAGATAAGCAATTTTGTGTAATTCTCGTCAATAAGTTTCCCCGGAATTCTCACCAACACTTCGTCCGTCTTTTCAAGCTGATAAGTCGGCAACGGAAAAAAACGTTCGCGTTGTATTTTGAACATCTCTTTAATTCCCCCGCCTTCGGTTTCAATCATCCCCAGATTTACCATGGCCTGCGCCAAAAAAGGATTCCTGTAGCGCCTTGGCGGAGCATCCTGTTCGATTACGGCTTCCACGCTTCCCGGGATAAAATTCCCGGCATTATCAAAAACAAGCTCGTCTGGTCTTTCAATTACCTGTATCCTTGAATTTAATTCGTAATTCTGATGAGCAATGCAGTTATGCAAGGCTTCCCGTATAACCGCCGGTTCATATTGAAGAGTTTCAATAGGGAAAAGAGTCTGCAACGGAAGGAACCTGACTTTAAGGTTGCGGATCTTTGCCAAAACTGCATCAACAGTCAGAATAAACGGCGGACCGAAATGCTCGTAATCCTTCGGATTATTCTGAGCATCCTGTAAAAACCAGCTTATCTGGCCGATTGCCGGGCTTAAAAAATGCGCGGCCTCGGGTTTGCCCAAAAGCAAAATCGCTGCCCGTGTAATTTTGCCCCCGACAGCAAGTTTTGCCTTGTTAAGAAATGTGGCTGTATCCCAGTTTCCAATTTCAGCGGAAGCTTTTTTTCTTTTTGCATATTCAATCCTCGCCTTTGTCACTGCCTGGGGGTCCAGATCGTTGATTGTGGCATCTTCGCACATCTCAGCCGACCAGTCATTTGCAGGTTTATTGCGCCATATTTTTCTTTCCTTTTCAGGATGGTCGGAAAGCTTTTTTTTGTATGAGCCGACGCGAATATACGCGATACCGTAAAACTTGACCGGTCTGTTTTCTGCCGGATCTATGCTGAAAACAACAACAGGCTTGTCCTGAAACGGGAACATGAAAATTTTAAAATCTATTCGTGGGTCAAGTAGGTAAGTCAGCCAATTTTCCAGTTCTTCATTTCCCTTCTTCTCGGTTTTAGGGTTAAAATCAGTCCCCACAACCTTATGCGGCCCGTCTTCCACGCCGAATATAAGAAAGGCCTTGTCTTTTTTATGCAGGCAGGCGGAATTAGATAGCGCGGAAATATATTCACCGATATCAGAAGACTTGCAATTATTGCGCTTAAATTCAACCCATTCGGTTTCTTTCGGAAGAGATAACAACTCCGGCAATCGATCAGTTATTTCTTTTTCAGTCATAACCCTCGTCTCCGATTCGCGCTAAATTGTTCGAAATTCTATCCTTGCGTCTTTCATTTGCAGGGTGGTGTTGGTTTTAAGCTGGTCGTTGGCTTGGAAAATGTTGTCCAGGCAGATGACTTTCCGCGGTTTGAGCCTTACTATCTCTTGCAGGCATTTTTCGTCCGCTTTGCCGAGTATGACCGCCAGCTCCCCGCCGGCGACAGAATAAAACCGGCATTTTCCGGCTTTTTGTTCCGCTATTTGGGCATTCAGGTCGTAGCCGGACTTCAATAGCAACTCCCAGAGCAGATTTTGCTCCTGAGCCTCCGGTTTCACCGGGTCTTTAAGCAGGTCCATCTGCATTTCTAAATCCTCGGCGGTGTCAACGACATCTCCGCGCCAGATTTTAAAGTTGGAGTTTTTTAGCTTAAATACTTTAACCCCCGAATCCAGATCAGATTTACCTTTCTCAAAAAGATTAGAGTTGTTTTTAGCATCCTCTTTAATTCCCTTTATAACCCGCCTTATACGCTCCTTGCTGATTTCAGGAATTGTTTTATAGCCAGCCTTATATGCCTCACTATCCTCAGCAGTTTTTTCTGAAAGCTGGACGCAAATAAACCTTCTAGTTCCGCCATCTAATTCATTAAGTTTCAGGACAGCAGCGGCGGTTGTCGCCGAGCCAGAAAAGAAATCAAGGATGACACTATCTTTTATGGTTGCTAATTGGAGTATTCGGTCAATCAACCGTACCGGTTTCGGGTTATCAAACATATTTCCCAAATCAAATAAATCCTTTAATTCTTTAGACGCTTCTTGCGTGTGGCCGACTTCCTTGTTTGACCACCAAGTCCACACTGTCCTGCCTTCTGTTTCAGAAAGATACGTTTTTCTTCTCGGGAACGCACTTCCATCTTTCCCGAACCAAAACCTTCCTTCTGCCAATTTCCGCAAATAGACAGACTCAATATTTTTCCAACAAGTACCTTGTGGCGGAGTATATTCTTTACCTGAAGGTGCTTTGATGATATAAAACTGCTGTGGTGTTGCATGGCCTATTTGCGCAGTGAAGTCTGTAGAAACCCACGGCCCCCGAGGGTCATTGTCAGGATTTTTATAGGCTGCTTTTTGTTCGGGCGTTAGTGGCAACGGATTTACAGATTCTTCAATGAGATTAATATTTTTTGCATAAATCAATATATATTCATGGCCAGAGCTAATTGCCAGTCTTGCATCTGGAGATGTTCTCTTCTGCCAGACAGCACTGGCTATAAAATTTTCCTCTCCAAAAATCTCATTCATCAGGAGACGGAGGTTATGGACTTCATTGTCATCTATGGAAACAAAAATAACGCCATCGTCTTTAAGTAGATTTCTGGACAGGAACAGGCGCGGATACATCATTGACAGCCAGTTGCTGTGATAATGGCCGTTCTCTTTGGAATTCTTGCGGAAAAGGCCCTCTTTCAGCAGATAGCCCTCCTCGTCTTTTTCCTCAATGCGTTTTAAATACTCTTCTTTGCTCTCCTGGAAGCGGTCCGGGTAAATAAAACTGTCGCTGCCGGTATTATACGGCGGGTCTATGTAAATCATCTTAATCTTGCCGTAATAAGCCTTCTGCAAGACTTTCAGAACTTCCAGATTTTCGCCCTCTATGAAAACATTGCCGGTTTTCTCAAAATCAACGCTTTCTTCAGGGCAGGGCGCAAGCGTAGCGATAGTCGGGGTCTGGAGGGCCTTAAAAGCCTCCGTTTTTCCCGCCCAGTCCAGATTATATCTTTCATCGTTTGAAGCCACATTCTCGCCCAGGGACCGGCGCAGGGCTTCCACATCCACTTTGCCCTCGCTTACAGCCTCAGGGAAAAGTTTTTTAAAGTGTTTAAGTTTCTCCTGCGCAATCGCCGGGGAATCTTTCTCCAATGTTTTTTTAGTCATATTTTAAAACCTTAAAAACTATACAGCTCTTCAGGGTTTCCTGTGGGTCCAGCGGATTCACGCGGAGCCTTGCGGCCGACCCATTCGGAGGTTTTCAGCCAAGCGCTTAAAGCGAATCCCTCCGGGACGGCCGCGAATGTCTGAGCCCGAGCGCTATGCGCGAGGGCGAGTTCGCAAGGCCGGCTTTAAGCGCGCAGGCTCTTCCCCAAGAAAACCGCACCCGGGGCGACCGCAAGGTTTCGCGGGAAGCCGCATTACAGTAAACTCCGGTAGAGGGCGCAGGTCTTTTTCGCGACGCCGGCCCAGCTGAAATTCTTCTCTACCCGCCGTCGGCCTTCGGCCGCGAACCGCTTCTGCAGGAACGGGCTGCGCAGGACCCTGTTCAGCGCCGCGGCCAGATCCCGCGAGAACTTTTTCGGGTCGCGCGGTTCGTAGGCGCCGTCTTTTTTCGCCGTAAAAGGCACAAGCAGGCCGGTCTTCTCCGGCACGACGACCTCAAGTATGCCTCCGACGGCCGAAGCCACGACGGGCGTGCCGCAGGCCATGGCTTCCACGTTGATTATCCCGAAAGGTTCATAAATGGAGGGACAGCAGAAGACCGCGGCGTTGCCGTAAAGTTCTATCACTTCGTTCTTCGGCAGCATTTTCTGTATCCAGATGACGTTCTTGCGGGTCTTTTGTATCCTGGCGACGCCGGCTTCCATCTCCGCGGCTATCTCTTTGGTGTCCGGCGCGCCCGCGCAGAGGACCACCTGCGCCTGGGGGTCTATGTGCGGTATGGCGTTGACCAGGTGAATGATGCCCTTCTGCCGGGTTATGCGGCCGACGAAAAGCACGTACGGCTTTTCCAGGTCTATGCCCCACTTTCGGCGGGCCGCCGTCGATGAGGTCTTGCGGTATTCGGCCAGGTCTATGCCGTTGTGTATCACGTGGACCTTCGAGGCCGGGACGCCGTAGCACGAAATGATGTCCTTCTTCATGCCGCCGGAGACCGCTATAACGGCGTCGGCGGCGTTCACGGCGTTGCGCTCTATCCAGCAGCTCAGGTCGTAGGCGCGGCCGAGCTGTTCGCGCTTCCAGGGCCGCAGCGGCTCAAGCGAGTGTGTCGTCATCACGAAAGGGGTGGCGTACAGGATCTTGGCGAAAAACCCGCCCAGGTTGGTGTACCAGGTGTGGCAGTGGACAATATCCGCCGTGTTGTTCTTGCAGAATTGGAGATTAATGCCGACCGCCTCCAGCGCCTTGTCAAAGCCTTTATGCGCGCCCGGGGCGAGCTCGGACCAGGGCCGGTAACCGGTGACCTGAAGACGCGGACGTTTCACGCGCTGGTCGCCGAAGCAGCGCACCTCCACGTCCATCAGCTTCGCCAGCTCGCGCGTGAGATATTCCACCGCGACCCCCGCGCCGCCGTAGGTGTAGGGAGGATATTCATTAGTATAGAAGACAACTTTCATAGCGACCTCCGCGGTAGCGTGCCAGTGAGTAAGCGAGATAGTAAGACAGGAACACAGCAAACCAGTATCATCAGGCAAAAACCGCTTATTTCAAACTGCCGCGCTCTCTCACTTACTCACTTTCTTACTCTCTCACTCTCTTCCTACAGCTGCTTCTTCTGATGCGCGATATTGAAAAGCTTTAGATATTCCTGCGAGGATCTGGTCCAGGAGAAATCGCATTTCATCGCGTTCCTGACCATCGTATTCCAGTTCTCTTTCCAGGCGTAAAGCGAAACGGCGTGGCCCAGGATGGATTTAAGCGCCGCCTCGTCGGCAAAGTCTATGGCGAAGCCGTTCGACTCCTTTGGTTCGTCCGTATAGCTGACGGTGTCTTTGAGGCCCCCGGTGCGGGTGACGACGGGGAGCGCGCCGTAGCGCATGGCTATCATCTGCGAGAGGCCGCAGGGCTCGAAGCGCGAGGGCATCAGGAAAATGTCGGAGGCCGCGTATATCCTGTGCGCCAGGCTTTCATGGAAGCCGGTCCGGAAGAACACTTCTTTGGGTCTGGCATGCGCCATATTGGCATAAGCCTCCGAAAGCCCGGGGTCGCCGGCGCCCAGCACCGCGAACTGTATTTTATCCGTAAACTCCGGCAGGACGTTGTATAATACGTCCAGGCCTTTCTGCCGGTCAAGCCGCGAGACTACGCCGGCCAGAAGCGTGTCTTTTGATTCCTGAAGCCCGCATTCGTGCTGGAGGGCCTGCTTGCAGGCGGCCTTGCCCTTCGCGAAACTGTTCTGATCATAGCCCCGTTCTATGAAAGAGTCGCCGGCCGGGTCCCAGATCTCGTCGTCCATCCCGTTAAGTATGCCGAAGATATCCTGGTTTCTGGAGCGGAGCACCCCTTCAAGCCCTTTGCCGAATTCGGGCTTGAACTGCAGCTCGCCCGCGTAAGTGGGGCTTACCGTGGTGATTATATCGGAGAAAACTATGCCGGCTTTCATGTAATTGACGCCGCTGTAAAACTCCAGCTTGTCCGGAGTGAAATCCAGCCACGAGAAACCGGCCTTCAAAAGCGTCTCCCTGGGGAACATCCCCTGGTAGGCGATATTGTTTATGGTAAAAACGACGGCGGTCTTTGAAAAGAAGGAGTCTATTTTGTAGAGGGTCTTGAGATAAGCGCTTACCAGGCCGGTCTGCCAGTCGTGGGTGTGTATGACGTCGGGCTTGAAGCCTATGAATTTCGCGCCCTCAAGCACGGCCCTTGAGAAAAATATGAACCGCTCGTCGTTGTCCTCGTAATCGCCGAAATTGGCGCGGTAGATGCCGGGGCGGTCGAAATATTTGGAGTTCTCTATGAAATAGACCGAGACCTTGCCCCACTGCACGTGATGCATAGCGGCGGTCTCAAGGCGGTCGCCCACGGGAATCAGGAAACTGCCGCCGACGGCCTTTAACGAGAACGCCCCGCCGCCGATGTTGCGGTACCTGGGCAGGAACAGCACCACTTCGCTGCCTTCGGCGCGCGAGAACACCTGCGCGAGCGCCCCGACCGCGTCGCCCAGACCCCCGGTCTTGCAGAAAGGGAAAGCTTCGCTCGCCGCCACAAGTATTTTTATAAAACCTCCATGTTAAAAACGTTAGGATTAAGGATTAAGCACTAAGGATTAAGTTTTGAAACCTTACCACTTACTACTTAATCCTTACCACTTTTTATTTTAAGCCTGCGGCTTAAAATCAAAATTTATACTTCTTCCCCGCGTTCAAGATCTTCGCGGCGTCTTCCGGCGACACGGTGTTGATGTAAAAACCGGTGCCCCATTCAAAACCGGCCACCATGCTCATCTTGGGCATTATCTCGACGTGCCAGTGATAATGCGGAACTTCCGGCTCCTGCACGGGCATGGTATGCACTATCAGGTTGTAGGAAGGACCCGCGAGCGAATGTTTTAATTTACCCAGAACGCCTTTTATTATACCGGCAAGGTCCGGCATAAACGCCGCTTCGGCGTTCTCAAAATGGCTGAGATGCTTCTTCGGCAAGATCCAGAGCTCAAAAGAAAAACGGCTGGCATAGGGCGCGACAGCCAGAAAATTTTCATTTTCCCCCACCACCCTTTTTTTACACCCGCCTTCTTCCCTGACTATATCGCAGAACACACAGGAACCGCGGTCCCGCCTGTAATCTTCGGAGCCTGTTATCTCCTGCACCACCCTTATGGGCGCCATGGGCATGGCTATTATCTGGGAATGCGGGTGAGGCAGGCTCGCCCCCGCGCTGGCGCCGTAGTTCCTGAAGACCATCACGTACTTTATCCTGCCGTCTTTTTTTATCTCGTTCATGCGCCGGGTATACGTATTTAAAACATCCGTTATCCCGGAGACCTCCATATCCTCCATCTGCCGGGAGTGGACCGGGGTCTCTATCACCACTTCGTGAAAGCCCGTGCCGTCCATGCGGTCATATATGCCGTCGACCCTGTTTATGGTGTCGCCTTCCGGCTCCAGGGCCGGGTATTTGTTCCTGACCACGCGCAGGCGCCAGTTCGCGCCTTTACTCGTCTGCGCCTTTGCGCCTTTGTGCCTTTGTGCTTCCGTGCCTTCCCCGTTTTCCGCGGGCAGGGTGTAGATGGAAGGCGGCGTTTCGGCCTCATTGCCGGGGCAGAAGGGACAGTGATGCGCGCCTTTCCCGGCCTTCTCCCTGAACTGATTGGGGCGCAGGCTGCGTTTGGAAGCTATTATAACCCAGCGGCCGAAAACGGGATCTTTTCTTATTTCAGGCATAGTCGTTGTTGTACGTAATTACTCAGCTATTAAAATATAGAACGCTGATAACGCTGATTTTTAGTAACTACTCAGCCACTAAGACACCAAGGCACAAAGAAAGTTATGAAATACAAGCCTCTTTCAGCGCGTGAAGAAGAAATTGCAAAGGCCATTCGATCTGTTGTCTGATTTCCTTCGTGTCTTTGTGACTTTGTGGCTGAGTAGTAACGATTTTTATGATTAAACATGATCTGCGTCCATCACATTCATCTGCGTCATCTGCGTTCTATGTATTATTGCTGAGTAGTTACTGTTATATATAGAACCTGCTATTTTTCTCCACCGGGCGCTTCGTCTTCGGACGGCGTCTCCGCATGATCGGGCGCGGAGACCGGCGCCGCTTCAGCCCCGGCGTCAGCCGGCCGACCATCCGCGAACAGCGCGGGCTGGGCCGGTTCAATGGACGGCGCGCCCGGCGCGACGGAATCGACGGTCATGGTTTCAAGCTTGGGCAGGTCGTCAAGCGAGTTAAGGCCGAACTGCCTCAAAAACTCCCCGGTGGTGCCGTAAAGTATGGGCCGGCCCACGCTCTCGCGCCGGCCCACAACGGTGATCAGTTTGCGCTCGGTCAGCGTGTCAAGCGGGCCTATCACTTCCACGCCCCTTATGCTCTCGATCTCGGCACGTGTTATGGGCTGCCTGTAGGCTATTATGCAAAGCGTTTCAAGGGCGGCCTGCGACAGGCGCACCGTCATTTTGTTGTGGTAAAGCTTCCTGACCCAGAGGCTGTTTTCGGGCCTGGTGGCCATCTGCCAGCCGCCGGCTATCTGCATCAGCTGGAGGGCGCTGCCGCCGGCGTCAAGATCGTTTTTAAGTCCCGCCACAGCGGTTTTAACGCGCTCCAGGTCCTTTATCTCGCACAGCTGCGCCAGCCGCTCCGGGGGCAGCGGGTGGTCGGTAATGAACAGCAGGGTTTCGATCACTTTTTTGAGTTCGGCGTCTTCCATAATTGATTCTCCCGTAAAAAGTCAATTTTGCTCAAAAACCGCCTTTGTAGCCGTCCGCCTAAGGCGGACGTTCTCGTCGGAGAATGGCTTACTGTTTTTCGCAGGCTAAAGCCTGCGGCTACCGTTTGGGACTTTTTACGGGAGAATCATAATTACCTCAATTACGGCAGTATACAGTATACAGAACACCGTATACAGGAGTTAAGGAGTTCCTTTTACCCTGTATTCTGTATACTACCTGCTGTCTACTGCTCCTTCGCCCGGCTCCGGCGAACGGTAAACGCGCACCTCGCCATAGACGACATCCTGAACGACCACTATCCTGCGCTGTTTGATAAGCTCCAAAAGCGCTATAAAACAGGTTATGATGCCGAGCCTTTTGGTCTCCGACAAGAAAATATTATCCAGAAGCACCCACTCCCTGTTTTTAAGCAGGTCCATTATTTTTTCCACCCTGGATTCTATCGGAAAGCTGTCGGCGCGCACTTCCCGGGCGTCGTCCACCCGCTCGAACGCCCGCTTAACGGCGTCAAGGAGCGTAAAGAATTCAAGCTCAAGGAATTTCTCGTCGTTGGAGAACACCGGCGAACCGCGGTAAAAAACATCCCTGAACTCGGCGAAGCGCCCCTCCATCGTTTTTGAGGCCTGCTTGTAGCGCTGGTAGTCCTCGAGCATGGATATGAGTTTGCCCCTGGGGTCCGGCCCGTCTTCCTCGCCCGGCTCGGCCCTGGACGGCAAAAGCATTTTGGATTTTACCTGCATCAGCGTGGAGGCCATCACCAGAAACTCGCCCGCCACCTCAAGGTTCAGGTTCTTCATCACTTCCAGGTAGGCCAGGTATTCCTGCGTTATCTCCGATATCGGAATATCGTAAATATCCAGATTATCCTTTTTAATAAGATGCATCAGCAGGTCAAGGGGCCCCTCGAACACATCCAGATGCACGTCCATGGCGTTGGTAATATTCATGCGAGCTTCACCGTCCTGTTGAGCCGGACCATCAGCGCGGAAGCCGCAGCCCCGGCTTTTTGGCCGCCCTCCGCCAGAATAGTTTCCACGCGGGCGGCATCGCCCTCATACGCAGCGCGGCGCTCGCGGAACTGCGCCAGCGGCTTGGACATCAGTTTAAACAGGTGTTTTTTGCAGGCCCCGCAGCCGATTGTGCCGCGCTTACATGACACTTCCTGGATGCAGATATTCATTTCTAACACATCTTCAGCAGAACCTGTGGTTTCGCAGACGACCTCAGACGGCCAGTCGGGATTATAAAGCCTGTGGAAAGCGGCAACCACACAACCATCGGGATGCCCCTCATCGTCTTTGTGAATCTTGGTCGGATCGGTGAACATTTTATTAATCTTGGCTTCCACGGACTTCGGGTCCTCGCCCATTTCTATGGTGTTGCCGTAGGATTTGGACATCTTGCGCCCGTCCAGGCCGGGCACTACCGGCGCCGGCGTCAAAAGCGGCTCGGGCGCGCGCAGCAGCTCACCGCCGAAAACGTGGTTGAACCGCCGGGCTATTTCGCGGGTCAGCTCCAGATGCGGCAACTGGTCCTTGCCGACCGGCACATAATGGGCGCCGTACATCAGGATGTCGGCGGCCTGCAATACCGGGTAGCCCAGGAAGCCGTAAGTGGCCATGTCCGACTGGAGGGCCAGCTCGTCGCAATCATGGCCATGCGCCTCGGCCAGTTGTCTGGTCACGCCTTCGGCCTTCTTCATCTTGTCTTCCTGGCCCTTGTACTTCTGTTTATAAAGCTCCTGAAGCTGTTCCTTGAAAGTGGGGTTCCTGAGCAGCCAGCTTACCGGCGTTATCATGCCCAGCAGCAGGGAAAGTTCGGCGTGGGATTTTATGTCCGACTGCCTGAACATAACGCACCTGGCGGGGTCCAGGCCGGCGGCCAGCCAGTCCAGCACGATTTCGCGGGTGAGGGAGCGGAACTCTTCGCTCTTTTCGTGGCCGGTGGTCAGAGCGTGCCAGTCCGCGATGAAGAACCAGCAGTCGTATTTTTCCTGGAGCTCCACCCAGTTCTTCAGCGCCCCCCAGTAATTGCCCAGGTGCAGTTTCCCCGTGGGACGTATGCCTGAAACCACTATTTTCTTTTTCTCGGTGTCCATAAATCCTTGTGACCGCGGATTTTCCAGCCTATGGCTGTGCCGTAAGATAGGGTAGAGGGTAGAGTTTACAGAAATAAGAAACTCCTCCCCTAAACCCTATGCCCTGAACCCTATACCCTGAAATTGGGCTATGCCCTTCAAACGGCCTATATAAGGAACTGCGCGATCGTCAGAATGGGGTAGAAAATTATATATTTCAGCGCGCCGCTCAGCATCAGGCCTATTATTATGTACATGCCGTACGGGATATGCTTCTCGTATATCTCCAGCCATTTGTCCGGCAGGAATTCCAGGGCTATATGGCTGCCGTCCAGCGGAAAAACCGGGAGAAGGTTGAATGTCGCCAAAAGCAGGTTTATGATCACGGCGAAACCGAAGGCTGTCATAAGCGTGAACGTGAGGTCGCGACCCATAAAACCGAAAGCGAATATTTTATATCCCACAAGCGCCGCCGCGGCAAGCGCGATATTGGCGGCCGGGCCGCCCAGGGCCACCATAGCCATATCATGGCGGGGGCGCGGCATGCGTAAAGGATTGACCGGCACCGGCTTGGCCCAGCCTATCGCCGGGAAACCGGACATGATGCACATTGCCGGAAGCAGGATGGTGCCGACCACGTCTATATGCGGCAGCGGGTTCAAAGTGAGGCGGCCTGAGAGGTAGGCGGTATCGTCGCCTTTGCGGAAAGCCACGGCGCCATGGGCGAATTCATGGACAATGATGGAGAAAAAAAGCACCGGCAACTGTATCAGCCATTCCATAGAATCATTATATTAATATTATGGATTCCACCACAAAGGGAATTCCGGGAATGGACAGCGCGAGATACCCCGTCGGGGCCGACGATCAGATATCCCCGCCCCGATGATACAGCTGATCCCGCCATCAAGGATATCAAAAAATCAGGCCGTCCGCCTAAGGCGGACGGCCTGACTCTCTTTCTCTTTTTGCCTATTATTTCTTATAAGTCACTTTGCCGGGAAATAGGCTATTATGTACGAATACTTAAACCCGGAAATAATTATTTCAGCGCTAACGATTTGTCTCTTCTGGCTTTGGAAGTTCCAGACTTTTTTATACATAGCTTCTTCGGCCTGCGGTGCATTATAAAAGAGCTTCTTGGCGACATAGGTGCGCAGAACCATTACTGAACGGAACCGGACCTCAAAACTGAAGCCGCATCCGGACCGTTCGGTTATTTTTTTCGATAAAACCTGGACATTCTTCATGTTGTTCAGGTTATTCAGGGCTTTATTCATGGCCTGCTTCGCCTGGCTTTTAAACCTGTAGATCACGGGACTCTTATAAACCCCCGCTTTGCCGATATTGGCGTCCGTGCCGTTTACCGTAACGTTTGCGTCCGTGTCGCTTATTATGTTGCCGGTATTGGCGTTGCCTATATTAATGTTTATGTCGCCATCGGTTAACGCGTTATTATCCGAGTTGGTTACGTCAATATCCGTGTCCGCATGGCTTATCCCGTTGTTAGCGCTGTTGTTGTTCACCGCAACGCCGATGTTGTCATTGCCGGGCGAATTGCCGTTTGCATTATGCACGTTGACATCCGTGTCCACGTTGCTTAGCGCATTATGGGCGCTATTGTTGTTCACGGCAACGTTTATGTTGTCATTGCCGGGCGAATTGACATCCGTGTTATGCACGTCAACGTTCGTGTTCACATCGCTTGCCGTATTGTTGGCGTTGTTATTATTGACGGCAACGCTTATGTTGTCATTGCCCGGTGAATTAACGGCGGAATTATTCACATTGACATTTGTGTTCGAGGTGCTTGAGCCGTTGTTTATATTTGTATTGGTTACAACGATATTTACGCCTTTGTCGCCGGCAACAGGCTGCAATTTAGGCAGGATAATACCGCTTTCATTTATTGCTTCCAGTGTTACTGGTGCAAGACCGGTGGCTTTGAGCTGTTCAATTTCTGAGGCATTGACTATCCCCGAAAGGTTTACCAGCAACGCCGCTGCTATTAATTTCTTCATCTTCTTTATCTCCTTAAACCACATCTGCTTTTGTGCGCCGCGCTGTAAAAACAGCGTAATACACTGTATCATATTGCGGCGTTTTTGTCATGGGCCCACCGGCCTATCAGGCCCATAGGCCCTCCGGGCCAGGACTGCCCCGGGAAACTTCTTAAGGGGAAGGGCAGGAAAGGCTGCAAATCCCCGTCACGTATCCTGTTGGGGGAATCCGGGACACAATACCTGTTTCTTGACCCGCGATATTGGCGCTATGTCCCCGGATTAATTTATGTATAATAAATCCTGCGGACTTGATCCCTTAAAGGACAGGCACCCTCAACATGAAACATATAGTTCCTGCCAGAACGCCTTACGGCATTGTCGGCGGCGGCAAAGCCTCAAAACATCTACAGGCTTATTTCAAACTGCTTAAGGTTCCATATCTCGTCTGGCGCAGGGATTCGGGCCAAAACCCCGCGGCGGCGCTTAAAAACTGTAAAATAGTTTTTCTCCTTATAAACGACTCCGGGATAGAGCCTTTTATAAACAAAAACCCGTTCTTGAAAACCAAAATCCTTGTCCATTTTTCCGGCAGCCTGCATTCCCGCCGCGCCATAGGAATGCACCCCTTCATGCCGCTGGCCGGGCGCGGGCTTTCTCTTGACCGGTACCGCCGCATACCTTTTGCGCTGGAACCCGGCAGCTTCCCCCTCAAAAAACTCGTCCCCGAATTCAAAAACCCTGTTTTCAGGATACGGAAAGAACAAAAACCGCTTTATCACGCCCTGTGCGTGCTGGGGGCCAACCTGCCGGCCATCCTTTGGCAAAAAACCTTAAAAGACCTGAACGGAAAATTCGGGATACCGCAAAAACACATCCGCGCCTATTTCCGCGCCGCGCTGGACAATTTTGACGCCGCCCCCTCCGCCGGTTTAAGCGGCCCGCTCGAAAGAAAGGACCTAAAGACCGTCGGCGCGAACCTTAAGGCGCTCCGGGGCGATCCTTTCCGCGAGGTTTACGCCGCCTTCGCCGGACTATATCTTAAAGGAGTTCACAAATGCAGATAACCGACTTTTACAACTACAAAAAACCCGGCAAAAAGATCTCGATGATAACGGCCTATGACTACACGCTGGCGCGCCTGGCCGGAGAATCGGCCGTGGACTGCGTGCTGGTGGGCGACAGCCTGGCCATGGTCATGCACGGCAGGCCTTCCACCCTCCGGGCTTCCGTCGACGTAATGTCCCTCCATACCGCGGCTGTAGCGCGTGCGGTCAGGAACAAACTGGTGATTGCGGATATGCCCTTCCTTTCTTTCCGGAAGGGAAAGGACCGGGCGATGGAAGCGGTTGAAAAACTGGTCAAAGCGGGCGCCCAGGCGGTGAAGCTGGAAGGCCTGGACGGGCACAAGGACGCGATAGAGCATATTATCAAATCGGACATCCCGGTGATGGGCCATATAGGCCTTACACCCCAATCCATACATAAGTTCGGCGGCTATAAAGCGCAAGGCAAAGATCCGAAATCGGCGGCCCGGCTGCTGAAGCAGGCGAAAGGGCTTGAGCGGCTGGGCTGTTTTGCGATAGTGCTTGAATGCGTGCCGCCGGACCTTGCCGGAAAGATAACAAAAAGCGTCAAAGTTCCGACTATAGGCATAGGCGCCGGTCCTTGCACCGACGGGCAGGTGTTGGTCATGCATGACATGCTGGGCCTTTACGGCGGAGCGCCCTCGTTCGTCAAAAGATACCTGGACGGCCGCGGGCTGGTCGTTAAAGCGCTGAATAGTTTTAACCGCGAAGTTAAATCCGCCAAGTTCCCGGCCTAATTTTATGGTTACTACTCACCACCTCTTTTTTTCACGCAAAGAGCGCAAAGAATTCACACGAAGAAACGCAAAGAATTGTAAATTTTCAGTCACAAACCTCTGCGTTCTTTGCGCTTTTCTCTACTTTGCGGACTTTGCGTGATATTGTTACTACTGAGTAGTTCTACAGCCGCACTTTGCTCCTGTAGTGGCAAAGCTTGCTTTGCCTTTTACGCAGAGCAAGCTCTGCAACTACGCAGATACGTGAAAGAGACATGGGTTCACCGAATATTACCTCGTAAAGTGCGGCTGTAG
>JAHJSU010000044.1 GCA_018829985.1 Elusimicrobiota bacterium
ATGATGTCAGAATCCGCGGTATTTTCTGACGCTGACTAGACGCTGGAAGTAGTACGGGTTGGAGATGGAATCTATATGGATGCCGTTTGTGAAGGAGGCGTGCACGAAAAACCCTTTCCCCACATAAATGCCGATATGGTCCACCCTGGCCGTTCCGGGATGCTTCATGGCGAAGAAGATCATGTCCCCGGGCAGTATGCCGGCCGGCTTCAGGTACAGGCTCGCGGCGAACTGGTCCCTGGCGACGCGCGGCAGGTGCAGCCCGGCCTTGCTGTAGACCAGCTGGACGAACCCCGAGCAGTCCAGCCCGGTCCTGGGATGCGTACCTCCCCAGAGATAGGGGATGCTCAGGTATTTCAGCGTTTCCTTAACAACCTCGTTCCTGGCGTCCGCGATGGACTTGGCCTGCGCCGCCGCCGGCAGCAGCGGCAGGACGGTAAGCAGTCCGGCGAAAGCGAGGCGTCTGGCGCGGGATGAGTTCATTTCAGAAAGTGTAGGCCAGGCCGGTCGTCAGGCCTATGCCGTAAAATTCGGGGGTTTTGCCGCCGCCGAAGGACCTGTAGCCTTCCGCCAGGAGATGGGTCCTCCAGTTTGAATTGGATATCTGCCATTCGTAGCCAAGCCCCGCGTTCCACGAGGGATGCCAGCCCTTGATGGAAGTCTGAAAATCGGAGCTTTTCGCGGAGCCGTAGACGTAATGCCCGGAGACGCCGAATCTCAGAAGCACATAGCGCGTGTGGGGGGTTCCCAGCGGTATAAGCGCAAATTCTATTCCGGCGGGAAGTTCAAGATGGGAGAGCTTTGCGGCCGTCCCATCCAGCTTGTCCCGGCTTATCCTGGTGTACTTCAATCCGCCGTAGTAGCGGACCCATGAAAAAAGATGCCCCCCGGCCAGCGCTTTGGGGCCGAATGCCGGTTTTCCGGTTTTTGTTTTTCCGTCGCCGGCCACGGAGGTCAGCGAGTCGGTGACCAGGTTCAGGGCGAAATAGCGCGCTTTTCGCGGCGCGGCGCGTCCCCTTTTCCCGGCCGCTACGTTTTTGACCTGGCCCGTGACGGGCATCTGCTGGTTTGACTTCAGGAATTTGAGGAACTTCTGCTTGTCTTTTTCTCCCCAGGACGCCTGGTTATGCATGTCAGGCAGGGTCTGCGCCCCCGCCGGAGCGAGCGGGCTTAAAAGCGCCAGGGAAACGAGGATAACGGCTGAGAGTTTCATTTGGGTATATAATACACTATTGCGCCGGCAACCGGCAATATCGGGGAAATAAAATGGGGAAAATAAAACACCCGGGCCGTTACTAGCCCGGATGTTCCTCAATTCTTCTCCCCGCGCCTATTTCCCCTGTTCCGCTTTTTTCGCGTTCTCAAGCCTTATTTTAGCCGTTTCTTCGCGCACGTCTCTTATCCAGTCGTTGTCCAGCGTGTTAAGCCTGTCGACCAGCTTGTTTATGTCGCCGGGGGGATTCAGGCCCAGGATGTTCTTATACATGTCTGTTTTGAGCCATTCCCGGCCCGCTTCTTTCCAATGGATGAGCTTGGAACTTGTTATAGAGCTTGATTTGAACATGGCCGAATCGTATACCCGGTTCTGTCCCAATGTTTTATAGCGGTCGAGGAACCCTTTTTCCCAGGGCAGTTTTGCGGTTTCCGGGGTGGGGAGGAGGAGCTTTCCGCCCAGCCGTTTGGCTTCCTCCACGCTTGCCGCGTCCCCGCCGCCGAAATACTTATTGTACATGATGATATCGTCCACGGCCCAGAAAAGCTTCATGCAGGCCGCGCCCATGAAATAGCTGGAAACCTCGTCCGCCCTCATCCAGGCGTACCGGCCGGACCCGTCGGGGTCGTTGTAGAGGTCGGCCCAGATATATTTCACCGAGTTGTAATGTATGCGCGCCGGCGTTCCGGAGGGGGCGGTTTCACTGGCCGAGACGTCGCGCGCGGCGTGGGTGTATTCGTGGATCATGGTGTTCAGCTCATTGGCGGCCAGGTTAAAACGCACCCTGTTGGAGCCGGGTTCTTTGAAAGTGTCCGGGATATATAAGCGGTTCAGGATAAAGCCGTATTCGGCTTCCGCTGCGCTGTTGGGCGCCTTGAAATAGATCTTGATCTTTGAGGTGACGCCGCGTATCTCCCGCGTGTCCAGCCCGATGCTTTCAAGCCGCCTGAAAAACAGCGCCAGATCGGCGTCCCCGCGGATGACCGGCTCGGGAGGGGCGTCCGCTTTCGCTTTCGGCTGTTCCGCCTGCCTGGCGGGCGCCGGCGGAACGGGAACAGCCGAATTGCCGGCATTGGACATATCTATGCCGAATCCGCCGGGATCGTTCGCCGCGGAAGGCGCCGGGAAAATGAATCCCGGCGCCAGCGCCGCGCATATGACCGCGCATACATATCGTTTCATTACGCCGTCCTCCCGAAACCCTTCTTTGCATAGTATAAGGCGCGGTCCATGAATTGTCAAGGGTCGATTGTTTCATAAAACCGCTTAATAGAATTTCGAGAAAGGAGGCCTGTACAACACCGGCAAGGATAATTGCCTTTATATTTCCAGCGGATTAATATTATAATTATCAGGGAAGGGGGGCGTGTCTGTATCTGAAAATTATTGCCCCCGCTGTTTTTAGGAAGAATTTATGCTTACTGGCCGGGCGTATGCAAGGCATCTCCAATTAGGGCTGATCGCCGTCATCGGAATATTTTTTTCCGGGTGCCAGGATAAAGCCACCCCCGGCTATGCGCAATGCGTGCAGTTGGATATCAAAGGGGACATCGGCGGGGCATGGGATGCCTGCAATGCCGCCATCGGCGCCGACCCAAGCTCAAAGAACGGCAAAGCGGCGGCGGCGAAATTGATTGGAATGAAACCAACGTACGACCAATGGAAAGCCGAACATGAGAAGCGGGCTGTGAAGGAAGCCTTGCGCATCGTAAAAAGCAAGCTTTCTTACGATGGCCGCAAGCTTGGCGGTTATTTGGAAGAAACAGCCAGGGCCGCAGTCGAAGAAGGTAATATGGCTTTAGGTCCCGATAATTCGCGGCTGGTAAATTCCTGGAACGCGTATTCCCTGGGGAATGGCAGCTGGCAGGTAAACTATGTAGGGCACATCGGTTCCGACTTTGACGGCCGCCCGACGAAATCGGAGTATATTTTTGAGGCAAACACGGTTGACGGGACGGTGGCGCCGGTCAACCCGCCGGCGAAAGCGGTACTTAACGGCCCGCCTAAAAAACGCAAATAATACCGCAATTTATGAGTCAGTTTGGAACACTTTCCCGGCCGCCTCCGCTTAATTAACATGACCCCTTATGTCCCCTACCTCACCCCTCTCTTAAAATTAAACCTGGATGAACCTTCAAAGTTTTTGTTGTTTGCGTAAGCAGCCATTAACTCTTCTAAAAACTTTTTAGCGGGTTTAATATAGCTTAAATCCAGACAAAATTCATTTACACCTATATTTTGCAATTTTTCTTTCGCGTTAAAAAGCATAACAGGCGTTTTACTGACTAAAACATTCAGATTTCCTTCCATAACCTGGTCAAGCTCAATATCTTTTTCATCAGAAACAACCGTGCCATAATCATGTTCTTTGGTTAACATTCTTGACCTTGTAACTACCGGTTTACCGAACAAATTGACTATTAAAGGAAACTTTAAACGCCTGATATTTAAAGTATCATCTTCCCATGACACAAAAAACTTACTTACACCTAAATCTTTTAACGATCTGGCTGCATAGGCGTTCCAGGCATACAAAAAAGGACCCGCTATTCTCTCGGCATTTTCCGGAACAATATTAAAGTGAGCAATATTGTTTAAAACATATCCTTTAGCGTCAATATTTTTATAATTATTCGTTTCTCTCTCCGCGATAAAAGGCGGCAATTCAACCGTAACATTCCCCGGAATATGCCATAAATTACTTTGATTAACGGCAAAGATAATATTTTCAGAGTCCAGTAAATTCAACCATGCAGCATCATTAACCTTAAACCATAGTTTTTCTTTTCGCGGTTCCTGTTTCGGCCAAATTCTGGCGACAAGGCTTGTGTATCGGTTTGTTGCGACGGCGCCTGCGGCGTCTCTGCGCTGATAAGCGCCATAAATAGCGTCTAATTCTTTGGATAAAGCTTTTTCATCAAAATCTTTGGAGCCCGCTAAATAAACCGGATTTCCTTTTTCGAAACCTTCAGCATCCGGTATTTTCCCGCTATATTTAAATACGGAATTGTGATCGGTTTTTGGATTTACAATACGCAGCCTGTCTCCGACCTCGGCTTTAAAGTTTGGAAATTCGCCGATTTTAACGCCAAGGCATTGCGCTTTTTCCGGTTCAAACAATTTATCGTCACGTCCGGACAAAAGACAGCTTGATTTTTGACGCGCGAAATCGTCAATCTTTTGACCGGTTTTATATTGAGAAACAGCCCTGTAAACATATTCACTGCTCCGCATTCTTCCTTCTATTTTTAAGGAACAAACGCCTGTTTTCTGAATCTTTTTTAAATGATCGATTAACTCCAGATCTTTTGGTGAAAATAGGTATCCAGCCGCTTTTCTACTATGCCAGATTCTGCGGCATGGTTGTGTGCAACGACCACGATTGCCGCTAAACCCGCCGATCAATGAAGAAAATAAACACATTCCGGAAATAGAAAAACAAAGCGCTCCATGCGCAAAAATTTCGTATTCAATGGTTTTATCTGATTTTGTAATTGATTTAATTTCTGAAAGGGTAAGTTCTCTGGCCAAAACGACACGTTTAAAACCAAGTCCTGCCAATACTTTTGCCCCGGAAGAGTTATGACATGCCAGCTGTGTGCTTGCATGAAGCTGTAAATCAGGAAAATAATCGGTTATTATACGCGCCAGTCCTAAGTCCTGCACAATTACCGCATCAACCCCGATTTCATAAATTTGAGCGATTATCTGAACAGCATCGTTTATTTCTTCATGTTTAATTAAAATATTTAAAGCCAGATATACCTTAACGTTTTGAGAGTGCGCATAACCTGTTAAAACTTCCAGGTCATAAATATTTAAGTTACTTGCATTTTTGCGCGCATTAAAGTCTTTAAGCCCGACATAAATAGCGTCTGCGCCTGCTTTAATTGCCGCTATAAACGATTCTTTTGAGCCTGCGGGCGCTAAAATTTCCATAATTTAAATCTGCTTTAATAATCTGTAGGAAACATAAGGCAGCTTATCGTTGGTTTCCCACCTGCCTGAAGTTTCCGACCTCCTGAAAAAAACCACAAAAAACGCTTCCCCTGCCGCCATTTTATCTATAATACCAAAAGCGGGGCTTTTTTCTTAAATTTTTACGTGGTTATCTGTAGGAAACATCACGCGTATCTCCGATGCACACCCCCTGAAGATCTGAAATATGTGATGGACGTGGGTATCCCCGCCGCTATCAACAAAGTGTTCAATGGCAAGAAACAAATCAGCATGTTCGATCTCGCCGGCTTCATCAAAAAGCGCGCGAAATAAGCCGCAGCTCCGATAAGGATCCATATTAACGCCTTTTCCGAAAGGGAGCGGCGGTTTTATTTGATCCTCCGCCCTTTAGCCTTTGTCCCTCTATCCTTTATCCTTCCCGAAAAATTCGCTTTTTTGGGCTAGGCCTTTGGGCCCAGGCCGGGGTGGGCCGAACGTTTCTTGATTTTGGTCAACCTCTCCCGTATGCTATTCATAAGGAAGTACGGTTCTGACGGGAAGGACAGGAGGTTTTATGAAACTCAAAATTTTAACAATGACGGTGCTGACCGCCGCCTTCTTCCACTATGGCAATTTACTTCTGGCTGAATGGAACGGCGGGAACGCGCAGATTATCCCGGCTTCCATCTATGGGGATGACGACCGGCAGGATGTGGCGGATTCGGACGCTAAAATGCAGGCGCTTTCATCTTCGGCAGTGGCCCTGTTCCTTGAATCCAGCCTCTCCACGGGCGCCAAAACCGGCTCCTACAGCCTTCCCGCCGGCGCGGGAACCCTCGGTTCGAACCGCGGCATGGCGCCCGGCCAGAGGTTCACCGACCAGGTGCAGGGGGCTTATTGCTCCGGCGCGCTGGTGGGAGACGACCTGATCTTCACGGCCGGTCACTGCCTCAAGGAATCTATAATAGGGAATTTCGACTGCGCCAAGGATAAGCTGGTTTTCGGCTTCGCCGTCACCAAAAAAGACGGTTCCGCGCCCACGGAGTTCGCCAAAAAGGACGTTTATGGCTGCAAGCAGATAGTCTCCTGGAAGCTTGACGCCAAGACCAAGACCGATTACGCGGTTCTCAAGCTGGACCGCAAGGTGGAGGGGCGCGTACCGCTCGCCATCAACAGGGGCGACGATCTTAAGGTCGGAGACAAGTTGTTCGTCATCGGCTACCCGGACGGCCTGCCCATCAAGGTTGCCGGGGGCGCGAAAGTGCGCAGCCTGCCGGCCGGCGCGCCTTATTTCTTCACCGACCTGGATACTTTTCACGGCAATTCCGGCAGCCCCGTGTTCAACGCCAAGACTTTCAGAATAGAGGGTATCCTGGTGAGGGGCGACAATGACTATGTCAACACCTCCAGCGGCACCAAAACCGATATTTTCCCCCAGGAGCTCGGCGCAGGCGAGGAAGTGACGAAAATAAGCGAGATAAAAAACCTCCTGCCCGTCACCCTGTTCGAGAAGTACCTTAACTATGCGGAAAAGGAGCAGCGCAAACCCGCTCCGGTCGCCAGGCCGGTCCCCGCGATCTACTTCCCCGGTTCCAACGGCCCCTCCGTACAGCCGGCCGTGTACTACCCGGAACCGGCCCCCACAAGGGTGGAGGCGATATTGATCTAGATCTCAATGGGCTTGAGAAAAAAGAAGCCCTCCCAAAACTTTGGGAGGGCTTTCTTATGTGTGCCCAGCATGAAACCAAGCTTGGAGGTGAAAGTCTTCAAGGGTGGGGTAAATAAAAAAATAAATTAGAGCGTTTCGGAGGGGAGACGGCAGGCAATAATTGGAGCGGGTGACGCGGTTTCGGCCTTTTTGACCCCGCAGCGGAAGGTGAACAGAGTATGCTTCTCGCCGACCTACGAGGGGATGGGTGGAGCGAGGGAAGCAAACAGGCCGGAATCGCGGCAGGCCCCGCGAACTTGCAGGCCTGCCGTTGCCCCGACTTTACATCTCGCGGAAATAAATAATCTTGGTAAAATCCCCCTTCATCCCCCTTTCTAAAAGGGGGATTTATGGCAGTTGCTATACCCTGCACCCGCTACCCTATACCCTGCCGTTAGTGCACTCCGTGCATCCATTTGCGGAGCTTGGGCGTGATGATAAGCAACAGCACCGCCGCCCCCGCCGCCGTCCCGGTCGGGATCATATAGAACAAAGTGTGGTTCATCGCGTCGTAGTTTCCCGCAAAAAACCCGCCCACGAAATTGGCCGCGAAAGAAGACAACAGCCAGACGCCCATCATCAGCGAACCGAACTGCACCGGGGCGAGCTTTGTCACCAGCGAAAGGCCGACCGGCGACAGGCACAGCTCTCCCAGCGTGTGGAAGAAATACGCGCCGATAAGCCACATAACGCTTACCGGGCCTGACTGCTGGTACATGGCCGCTGCCGCTATCATCACCACGAAACCGACGGCCAGCAGGCCCAGGCCGGCGGCGAACTTCACCGGGCTTGAGGGCTCCCTGCCGGTTTCGCCCAGGCTTACCCACATCTTTGAAAAGAACGGGGCCAGGATGAAGATAAGCAGCGGGTTGATGGACTGGAAATAGCTGGCCGGCAGTTCCCAGCTCCAGCCGAACAGGCGTATAACCCTGTCGGTTTCGCGGTCGGCGAACAGCGTAAGAGAACTGCCCGCCTGCTCGAAAGCCGACCAGAAGAAGATGGTGAAGAACACCATTATAAAAATAACGGCCATGCGCTGCTTCTCCACATGCGTCAGCGTGGATTTCCCGGATTTGGAAGCGTAGGAATAGATGAGGCCGCCAACGACCGCCAGCGCCAGCAGCTTGTAGATATAGCCGGGGATCATTCCTTTAATATCGTAGCCGCTGAATTGGAAGGCGCTGATTACAAGGAAGGCCAGCACGATAGCGATAAGGATAACGGGGACGTACAGCTTATCACTCGGATTGGCCGGTTTCATCCCTTTATCACCAAGCAGGGCCTTCTGTCCCCACAGGTACATCGCCAGGCCGATGACCATGCCCACGCCGGCCGCGCCGAAGCCGTAATGCCAGCCCACTTTCTCTCCCAGGGTGCCGCATACCAGCGGCGAGAAGAAAGCGCCCAGGTTGATGCCCATGTAGAAAATGGTGAAGCCGGCGTCGCGGCGGGGGTCGTTAACCTCGTACAGGGAGCCCACTACGGTGGAGATGTTCGGCTTAAAGAAGCCGTTGCCCATTATAAGCAGTATCAGCGCGGAGAAAAAGAAGGGGAGCGGCGGGAAAGCCATGGCGAAATGCCCCAGCGCCATAAGCGTGCCGCCCACTATTATCGATTTGCGCTGGCCCAGGTAGCGGTCGGCTATGTAGCCGCCCAAGAGCGGCGTCAGGTAGACCATCCCCGTGTACCAGCCGTAGATCTGGCCGGACTTTTCCGTGGAAAACTGCAGGTATTTCACCATGTAAAGCACAAGCAGCGCTCTCATGCCGTAATAAGAGAAACGTTCCCACATCTCCACGAAGAATAAAAGGAAAAGGCCTTTGGGGTGGTTCTTATGGATACTCATCTGCGGCTCCTTACCGGAAATTGGATATGGCAAATACTGTAGTAAACATAAGGCAAGATTATCGTGAGTTGACGCCCCTCAACCGCCCCTCCGGTTTTTGCCGGAACCGCGCGTTAAAGATATAATAACAAAAAAACCGGCGGGGGAGACAGTCCAACAAGGTTTTCGGCAACGCTGCCGCCGCCCCGCCAATACAGCGCGGCGGGCAGGCGGGCGGGGGAAAAACCCAGATCAAGGCAAGGCGGGGGGAGTTCAGTCCCGCCAACACGACACGGCGGGCAGGCGGCCGGGGCGGGGGCGTCAATGACTGATCGGCGTAAACTTTGGCTATTAGCAATCAGTGTTGAGCCAAAAGGGCGGGACGAAGCCGAAACCCGGCCGCCTCCGGCGGACGGGGAGAGAGTGAGGCCGTGATAAAATTAACTTTATGTTAACGCTCCGGCGCTTCTTGTCATACATGGACTTTTCTTTTTTTAAAACACTTTCCGGTGGTTTTGCGCTGGCACGGATTCACACCGCAGTGGTAACAGATCTCATTGGGGAGCTTCTGCTCCGTGAAAAAACCCCGGATATTCTCCAGCGTGACAGCGGCAATATTCCGCAGGGCTTCCCGGGTGAAAAACCCCTGATGGGAAGTGACCACGACGTTATTGAAAGAGAGCAACCGGGCAAGCACGTCGTCGGCAATAACTTTATTTGAGAAGTCCTCGAAGAAATAATCACTTTCTTCCTCATAAACATCCAGTCCGGCAAAGCCGACATGGCCGGTCTTTAACCCCTCAATCAGGGCCTTGGAATCAATGAGCATTCCGCGTCCCGTGTTGATGAGCATGACGCCGGGCTTCATTTTGGCGAGGGTTGTTTCATTGATCAGATGGGAAGTCTCCTTCGTAAGCGGGCAATGAAGCGAAATAATATCAGATTCATGGTAGAGCGTATCGAGATCCACGTACTCGACCCCGCCATTTTTTTGATATTCCTTGTCCGGAAAGGCGTCATAAGCCAGGACCTTCATCCCGAACCCTTTTAAAATCCCAATCGCGACCTTGCCGATCTTTCCGGCGCCGATAATGCCCGCGGTCTTGCCGTGCATGTCAAAGCCCAATAAACCATTAAGGGTGAAATTATTGTCACGGGTCCGGTAATATGCCCGATGGACTTTGCGGTTCAAGGCCAGCATGAGCGCGACGGCATGCTCGGCTACGGCATAGGGAGAATAGGCGGGGACGCGAACGACATGGATCCTTTTAAAGATCGTTTTCAAGTCAATATTGTTGTATCCGGCCGCGCGAACCGCGATAAGGGCGACACCGTTACGGTCAAGGATTTCGATCACATCCTTATTGATCACATCGTTGACGAAAACGCAAACAACCTGAAACCCCTGCGCCAGGGAAGCGGTCTCGGGCGTGAGATGACTTTTAAAGTATGTAATCTTAAAACCGGAATTATCGGGAGCCTTTTCAAAAGACTCGATGTCATAGGGTTTGGCGTCAAAGAACGCAATCTTGATTAAAGCGGGCGTCTTAGTATTCATAGAGTATTTCTTTCCTCGTTCGCGATAATACGCGGCAACGCCAAATCCCGGACATCCCCGGCTTTATGAGCAGGCGCACATTGCGCCGATCGAAGAGTAACTTAGCCGCCGCCGACTTAAAATCCCCGACGATTTCTCCTCTTTCCCATGATGGCGTCCGTCAGTGTTCTTCTTCAAGAATCTCCGTCGGTTTTTTTGCAATCATTATTTGACGCCCGCTTCCCGGAGGCTGTGGGAATTTTGGATGCCAAAAATTATAAAAAGCCCTGACTGTAGTAAACATAATGCAAGATTATCGTGACTTGAGGCCCATCAACCGCCCCTCCGGTTTTTGCCGGAACCGCGCGTTAAAGGTATAATAACAAAAAAACCGGCGGGGGAGACAGTCCAACAAGGTTTTTGTCGCGAAAAAGTTAAAGTGTCATGATCCAGAAAAGTAGAAATGTCATGGTCAAAGTGTTAAAACCTCTCTTGAAGGCATATAGCCGGGAGGTTTATGGAGCAAACACTAACCATGAGCAATCAGGAAATAGACAGGTTG
>JAHJSU010000354.1 GCA_018829985.1 Elusimicrobiota bacterium
CGGGCGAACTGCTGCGCTATGCTGAGGCGTTCAAGAAGAGAGATGTGAATCTGGAAGCTCTCTGGTCTTGCGGTTGTTGCAACGGCGCCATCACGGCGGTGGCCAAGAAACCCGCGAAACTTTCGGCAGCCCTCAAAGCCATGGGCGTCAGGCCGCGCAAGTCAAAGTGCTTCTACCTCTCAGGCAAGGACAAGACGGGCGTTTTGGTGGATGTTCTCAAGAAGCTCGCAGCGGCGCGAATCAACGTGAATTGTAGCGCGGCTTTGGCGGCACAAGGCAAATTCGGGTGCGTCCTGTGGGTCAAGGACAGCGTCCTTTCCAAAGCCCGTAGATTGCTCAAAGCGTAATTTCCTGCTGGGACCAGTGGGAGGCCAATCGCACCCCGGGGGATTGCACCCCTAGGGTGTTTGGCCTGTTTTATTCCTCATCGAGAGACCGGCTGGGCCGCTTCCGCCGGGCATAGGGGCCGCCGCTTCAAGTCTTCATGATCGGCCGTTTGATGCGCATAGCGCCTGATGCGGCGCCTGTACATAGCCTTGCCCGCCAAACAGCACGGCCCTCCAAACGGCCGGCGGGCAAGCGGGTCCGCCGGTATGTATGGCGGAAATCGTGCTTCGCACCGCCATAGGCTTGAAAATCAGGAATTCGGGAAGCCGTCTAATTAGTGAGACGGGAGCTGCTGGCTTTTTGACTATTTTTTACTGCGGGGGGAAATTGCCGGCGATTGATTATTAAGCCATCAGCATCCCTTTAATATGAAATACTGGTTCTATCTCATTGCCATTCTTTATGCCTTGAGCCCCGTTGATCTGGCGCCGGAAATGTTCGTCGGGCGGCTTGGCCTTATTGACGATCTCATCGTCATTGGGGCCTTGTACTGGTATTTCATCTATCGGCCCGCCATGCTGCGCGCGCGCCTCCGGCCGGCCGATGATAGCGGCGGGCGGGAGCGGGTGGAGGAGCCCCGGGAAAGCCGCCAGGGAGCCCAAGAATGGGATCCGTATAAGGTATTAGGCGTTGCCAGAAACGCGTCGCTCGATGAGATCAAGCACGCCTACCGGGAGCTGGCCAACAAATACCATCCGGACAAGGTCAGCCATTTAGGCGACGAGTTTAAGAAGATAGCGGATAAGAGGTTTAAGGAGATAGTGCGGGCGTATCAGGAATTGACGCAGAAATAATACGGGTAATGGGGTCAAGCCTTGAATGTCGGCTTTTTAGGGCAAGTTCCCCTGAGCTGCATATAGGGGTCCGTCAGCGCGGTTTTCGGGCCGGGGCGGCATCGGAGCAGGGAAGGACAAACAACCCGCGGGCGCGCTACCGGGCCGGCCGGCCGACGGGAATGATGTAGAGGGGCTCGCAGTCTTTGGGAAGCTTCAGCGCGGTTTTGACTTTCGCGTCGTCAAAGGCCCCTATCGGCACGGAGCCCAGGCCCAGCGCCGCTGCCGCGAGGTGGATGTTTTGGGCAATGTGGCCGGCTTCAATATGGGCGTAGCGTATGCCGCGCTCGCCGTACCTGGCCGTCACCCTTTGATACACCGAACAGAGCACTATAGCCAGCGGCGCCCCGGATACGGAGGTTTGCCCGTGGGCGGCTTCCGCCAGCCTCGGTCTCAAATCGCCTGCGGCATGCAGCTCAAGGCTGTGCGTTTGCGGAACATACCTGTAAATTCCGTCTTTTTTCACCGCGAAAGTCTCCATCGGATAGAGCGCGCCGGCCGAAGGCGCGGCCCTGAAACTGAAGCCGCCTTTTTTGGCCGTCACGCCCTGGCCGGCCCACAGGAGGCGGCTTATTGCTTTGAGTGACAGGTCCTGCTCCACGAACGCCCTGACGGAGCGCCTTTTTGCTATAGCCTCTTCCAGCGAAAAACCGCTTTTTATGTCCGGCGGAGGAAGTTTGACGGTCGTATCGGCGGCCATTGACGGCGCCCCCTGCAAACTCAGCGTTAAAATGATGTGTAAAAAAGTCGTCGGCATACGGCTGTTGTAATTGTAGTAAAATTGAAGCCGATGAAAAAACCACTTCCGGCGTATCTTAAAAGTTTTGAAAGCGGAAAGCTGGGGAAAATAGCCGGAAAGCTCGGAAGTTTCCTGAAGGCCTGCCGTCTGTGTCCGCGCAAATGCGGGGCCGACAGAGCGCGCGGCGAAACGGGCTTTTGCGGCGCCGGAAAGAAGCTGAAAATTTCGTCCCATTTTCCGCATTTCGGCGAGGAACCCTGCCTCGTCGGGAGGAACGGCTCGGGCACGATATTTTTCGCGCACTGCTGCCTGAAGTGCGTCTTCTGCCAGAATTACGAAATAAGCCATTCGGCCGAAGGGGCGGAGGCGGGGACCGAAGAACTCGCCGGCCGTATGCTGGAGCTTCAAAAGCTGGGCTGCCATAATATAAATCTGGTGACGCCCACGCATTTTGCGCCGCAGATAGTTTCCGCCCTGGAGCTCGCGGCCGGCGGCGGGCTGCGGCTGCCGCTGGTCTATAACTGCGGCGGGTACGAATCCGCCCAGACGCTGGAGCTGCTGGGCGCCGTAGTGGACATTTACATGCCGGACGCGAAGTTCTCCGCCCCGGAGGTCTCGCGGAGATTCTGCGGCGCTCCGGATTATTTTGACGCGCTGAAAGCCGCGCTGAAGATAATGCATTCGCAGGCCGGGGACCTGGTGATAGAAGACGGGCTTGCGAGGCGCGGGCTTCTGATAAGGCATCTCGTCATGCCGCAAGGCCTGGCCGGCACCGGGGAAATAATGGGTTTCATCGCGAAAGAATTGTCGCCCGGCGCGGCCGTCAACATAATGGCACAGTACCGGCCGTGCGGCGGGGCGCGCAAATTTGCGGAGATAAACAGGCATGTCGCGCCCGGGGAATACAGGGAGGCGAGGCGGCTGGCGGCCGCGGCCGGACTCCGCAGGCTGGTCTAAAATTTCGCTTCGACGGAAAAAGTGAGGATTCCGCCCGGCGCCAGGCCGGTTTCGCTTTCCTGGAAACGCGCGTTAAAAAGGTTGTCGGCGCGGATTGCCGCGTGGTTTATGGGTTTGCCGCGGATACCGCGCCGCGGAGCGCGGCGCACAGTTCGGCGGTAATGGCGTTATCGCCGCCCCCAACGGCTTCCCATACGGACGGGGAGAGCGCCCAGCGGGCGCATACTTTTTCCAGCAGCTCTTTGCGGACTACCAGCAGCAGCACTTTTCTTTCTTCGTTCAGCAGTAAATTCAGCTCCGGCGCCCAGCCGCCCCCGTCCAGTTCCCAGGGGCCTAGCTCATCTATCGCCGCCAGGCCGGCGTTCTTAAGATACGGTATAGCCAGGGCTTCGCGGCCGAATTGGAGGCCTTCCGGCCGGAAACGGAAAGGGCCCGCCGCCGGCCAGGCCGCGTGACCGTCCCTGCGGCAGAGCTCCGTCCGCTTTCCCGTCAGCAGGTCTACGAGGTCAAATCCGTAGCGTTCCCCGTTTCTCCAGAGCCCGGGCGCGCAGGTGCCGCCGATGGTCAGCCCCGCGTCCTTAAGGGCGGCGGCCGCCGCGGCCAGAAGAGTGCTCTTGCCTGCCCCTTTTTCTCCCGTTATTATGAAAATCCGGGCGCCTGAGCGTCCGGGAGCGGCCGGGCGCGGGCTTTCCGCGTGTCCGGCCCTTTTCCGGAAGTCGTCCAGCCAGAAATCGGCCTGACCGAGCATGCGGCAGACAGAGGTCAGCGGAGCCCTCAATATCTCTTTTGCCGGGGGGAGGCCCGCGATCATGGAGGGAAGCGCCTCAAAACATATCTCCAGCGTGGCGAAAAACCCGCCGGCGCCGCGCTTGGCGAGCCAGGCGCCGATAAGCGGATTCCTCAGTTCGGCCCCTATGACGGAGAAGCCGGTCATCAGAACTATGGCCCGGAGGTTCATGCGCAGGCCTATGAATACCCCGTTCCAGCTTAAACCGGCTTCGTGGTTCCCCAGGTTGTCCAGGAGCACGGCGGCAAGCAAGGTGATCACGACAAACCACAGCCAGAACCCGGGCTTTTTCAGTTTTCTTACGGCCGCCCGGTTGAAAGCGAAACAGAACGCCATATAAACGGCGGACCAGGCGAAAGCCGCCCCGAGCGGCGCCTTGGACAGAATGAACATCATCCCCGGAAGCAGGGCAAGATTCAGGAACAGCAGCTTAAGGGAAAATTTCCGGTCCGGCGTTAAGCCGGGCCGCGGCGCGGTAAAATTATCGCGCTCCGGCGTTTTCGGGGGCGGGAACGAAGCGCCCGGACATACTTTTTTGCCTATATAAAATCCCGCCGCGGCGGCCGCCATGCCGGAAGCGAAATGTATCAGCAGCACTATGATTATAGGCGTCCAATGCTCTGTTTGGCCCAGACCGAACTGTTTTACCAGCCAGGCGTAAAGATTGACATAAAGTTTATAGATATCAGCGCCGTACAGGATAAGGAGATTTATCAGCTTTTGAAATAAGCCCCAGGACATCGCCAGCCCGCCGCCGAGCAGGTAGCCGGCGGGGTTTTGTCCCAACACGGCGGCCCCGGCTTCCAGCAGCAGGCCCTCCATGAAGATCGCTATCATGGGCCCCAGGATAACCGCGCTGGGCGACACGGACTTCATGACGGCGCAGATGAGGCCGGCCCGCCAGAGCACGCCGCGCTCGGGCCATAGCCTGTGTCCCGCGACCAGGATGCAGATCCCGATACCGGTCAGCAGGTAGCCGCAAAAGGGCACCTTGAGGTTGTGCAGAAAGCTGCCCAGCACGATCTCGGAAGAGGCCCAGATGCTTCCGAGCACCGCGGCTTTAAGCCAGCGCGAGTTGTTGCGGTCCGCGGTTGTCATAGTGGCAGCAGATTTATCTTCCTGGCGCAGGAGCCGAACAAGTGATGCGCGTGGCCTCCCTGGGAGAGGATGTCAAGCGCCAGGTCGGGGTCCAGTATCTGCGCGCCGCTTACCATGCTGACGCCTTTTTTGAAAAAAGCGTCGGGCAGGAAACTCCCGGTGGGGCCGACAATGGCCGTCCGCGCGCCCGGCCTGAGATGGCTTAAAAGCGCGTCCACGGTCCCGTTAGTTATGGAGGCGCCGGTTATAATGACGGTATCGGAGGCCGGCAGGACTTCGGCGGCTTTGTCGGCGGGAACGAAAAATTTCCTGTCATCGGCGGCGAGGGCGTTTTTGTTCAGTTCCAGGACGCGGAGCGTTAAGCCGCGCACGGCCCTTAATCGTTCTATGTATGAGGTAAAAGCCCCCACCATCGCCACGCGGTTTGCGGGACCGGGGGCGAACAGGTCAAGCGCGTCCCTGTCGCGGATGAGCTTGTATCTGCGCGCGGTAAGGAACCTGGAAGAAAGCGCGGTTATGGCCGCGACTTTAAGAGAATTCAGGACGGGGTCCGGCCCGTCGTCGTCAAGCAGCCTGCCGACCGGCCAGCCGCCGACGCTCCCGGAAGGGGGCTTGCGTCCCGGCGCGCCCCCCCCCAGTGGCGGGGGGGCGCGCTGATGACGGGCGGCTTTCAGGTCCGGGGGGGTGGAAGCCATGCCGCCGCTGCCGTCGGACAGCTTCACGCCCGAAAAATATATACCCGCCACGGCCCTCTCTATCCGGATGCCGTTGAGTTTTTTTCCGTACAGCCGGCGCAGCAGCGCGGCGGTTTCGTCGAGTATCATAACTTAAAACTCATAACTCATAACTTCTTCACGGCCTTTAAAAAGCCGGTGAATTCCTTTTCCGCGAATTTTTTCACGCCGGCCTGGTAATCGTCGTACCGCGTAAGGAAGGTCTCGGCGAACTGCGTGAGTTGGGCCCCGCCCCGGTCCGAGCCGCCCCTGCGTCTTATGAGTACCTTCCGGCCAAGGCGCTTTTCAAGGCGCTTAAGGATATTATGGGCTTTCGCGTATGACATGCGCATATCCCTGGCGGCCCCGCTGATGGAGTTGAGCTTTTTTATTCTCTCAAGCAGCCAGACAAGGCCGATGCCCATGAAAGGCTCGCCGTTCCGGGCAGTGAGGAGTATCTTAAGCTTGACTTTCATTGTCGGGGAAATATTTTATTGAAGTCTTTGAAGAACGCGGGGTAGGATTTTTTCACGCAGCCGGGATTCCTTATTTTAACGGGCTTTGAGGCCAGCAGGGCGCCCACGGCGGCCGTCATCGCTATGCGGTGGTCGTTGAAAGTGTCGACGGCCCTGCCGCCGGCTATCGTCTGCGGGCCCTTGATCACAAGGCTGTCTTTATCCGCTTTGGCCATCAGGCCCAGGGACTTGAAAAGCGTCAGTGTGGCCCGCAGCCTGTCGGATTCTTTGTGCTTCAGTTCCCCTATGCCGTTTATGACCGTCGTTCCGCTGGCGCGGGCGGCCGAGAGCGCCAGCAGCGGCAGCTCATCCACCATAGCCGGCACTTCGTCCGGCCGTATCCTGATACCGTTAAGCGGTGAACTTGAAACCGTTATGTTTCCGGCCGGTTCAGGCGCGCAATGCGTCCTGCTGACCGAGATTTTTGCGCCCATGGCTTTAAGTATCCTTATCAGGCCGGTCCTGCCGGGGTTCAGGCCGACATTTTTTACCGTGAGCTTAAAGCCTTTCAGCAGGCAGGCCGCGGCAATGAAAGGGGCGGCCGAGGAGATGTCTCCCGGCACGCATATATCTTTCGCCTTGAGCCGCCCCGGCTTTAAATAAATATTCAGGCCGGCGGCTGAAATACGGGCGTTGAGATGTTTAAGCAGACGCTCCGTATGGTCACGGGTCTGGAACCGCTCGGTTATGGAGGTGGGCCCTGCCGCGTAAAGCCCGGCCAGCAATATCGCCGATTTTACCTGCGCGCTTGGGACCGCGAGCTTATGGTTTATGCCTTTTAAGGAGGAGCCCGAGAGATGTATCGGCGCCCTGTCGCCGCGCATCCGTATTTTCGCGCCCATAAGCACAAGCGGCGCCGCAACCCTGGCCGCGGGCCTTTTTAAAAGCGAACCTTTGCCGGTTATGGTCGAATCAAAATCCTGGCCGGCCAGCAGTCCGGCCAGCAGGCGCATGGTAGTGCCGGACGCGCCGGCGTTAAGCGGTCCCCGCGGCTTTTTCAGGCCGCCAAGCCCTAAGCCTTTCACCAGCAGGCGGTTTTTTGAGGCGGAGATGCTGACCCCGAGTTTTTTCAGGCAGGCGGCGGTGGCCAGCGTATCCTCGCAGAGCGAGGGGCCGCATACGCGGGTGTTCCCGTCGGCTACGGCGGCGAGCATCAGCGCCCTGTGGGTTATGGCCTTGTCCGGCGGCGGAGTATATATTTTCATAAGTTGACAAGTTACAACAACAGTTGATAAGTTGGGAAAGTTGATAAAGTAAAAAACTGCCGTTTCCTACTTATCAACTGTCGTTTCCCACTTTATCAATTAGAACTTTCGCTTAAGACAAAAATCAATAGCTTTGATATATGAGATCGGGCCCAGGCCGTTTATCTGCCCGGCGCAGGCGGCTTTGGTTACCGATCTCCGGCGGAAGGGTTCCCGTTTCTTTATATCCGAGAGATGCACCTCCACGGCCGGCAGCCCCGAGGCTTTTATGGCGTCCCTTATGGCGTAGCTGTAATGTGTATACGCGGCGGGATTTATTATAAGCCGGTCCGCCCAGTTTAAATGCCGCGCTATCAGGTCTATTATGCGGCCTTCGTGGTTTGACTGGAAGATCTTTGTCTTTACGCGTTTTAAGGCGGCGTATTTCCTGATAATGGCGTTCAGCTCTTTAAGCGTGAGCCTGCCGTATATCTCCGGCTCCCTTAAGCCCAGGAAATTGAGGTTGGGGCCGTGGATTATAAGGATGTTCATAAATTGCGGTAACCGGTAACGGCGGTAACCGGTAATCAGTAACCGGTAACGGCGGTAACCGGTAATCAGTAACCGGTAACCAGTACCGGATACCGGCCACCGGATACCGGCCACCGGATACCGGCCACCGGATACCGGCTACCGGCGTTTCAATGCGGTCAGCGTTCCTTTAAGTATGCCGGGCGCGATATCGTTCACGGCGGTTATCCGCCCCGGCCGTTCTATGAGCAGGAACCGGTTTTTACCGGCCCCGGCTTTTTTATCATAGCAAATCAGCCTGTAAAATGCGCGGAAATTGAAACAGGCCGCGGGAAGCGGCGCCGCCTCCGTTCCCCATAATATGCCGGATACGGTTCTTTGCTGCGCCGGTTCAAGTGTCTTAAGCCTTATGGATAACAGGCAGGCGTAGCGCAGGCCCCAAAGCACGGCCCGGCCGTGCGCGAGGCGGCCTTTCGAAAGAGCTTCAAAAGCGTGGCCGGCCGTGTGGCCGAGATTGAGCAGTTCCCTTACGCCGGTCTCGTCCCTTTCGTCGCGCGCCGTCAGCGACAGTTTAAAATCCGCGCAGGCGCTTACCAGTTCCTGAAGGGCTTTTGCGTCTCCTTTCAGGGCGTCCTCAATGCTTTTAAGAATACGGCGCCGCAAAGCCTCCGGGCCGATAAGCGCGTATTTCAGCAGTTCGCCCGCGCCGGCCCTCAGTTCGCCGGGTCCCAGGGTTTGAAGAAAAGCGGCGTCGCAGACCGTCAGCGCGGGCTGGTAAAAAGCGCCGGCCATGTTCTTGACCCCGCCCAGGTCCACGGCGGTCTTTCCGCCCAGCCCCGCGTCTATCTGGCCCAAAAAGGTGGTGGGAACGCTTATCCAGTTTATGCCGCGCATATAAAGCGAGGCGGCCAGGCCCGCCAGGTCGGTGACCGAGCCTCCGCCGGCCGCGATCAAAAGGGAGTTCCTTGAAAAGCCGCGCTTCAGCATGAACGAGAGGAGCCCTTCGAGCGCGCGGAAAGTTTTTGCGGCGCGCCCCGCCGGCAGGACGAAAATATCGGTCCCGTCCCAGCGCCGTCCCAGCGTTTTTTTAAAGGTTCTTTTAAATTTATTCAGGCAGGTGCGGTCGGTAGCCAGGCAGATATGGCCGGCCCCGGCAAAAAGCTCCGGCGCCAGGTGCGCGAGCGGCGGCAGGCCGCGGCCGCAGACGGCCCGTAAAGTTTTAGAGGTGGTTATGTCGCGCTTTAATAAAAAAATGTTTGTCATGGTTTTTAACCGCGCTTTCTATTTTGGCCGCTGTTTGGGCGGGGTTTAAGAGCGAGACGTCTATTTTAATATCCGCGCGCTCGTAGTACGGCCCGCGCCTTTTAAGCAGGCGGCTTATGACCGCCGGCCTTTTTTCGGGGTCTGTCCCCAGAAGGGGCCTTGAGCCGGGAGCTTTGACCAGCCTTTTTAAAAGCGCCGTTTCAGAGCAGGCCAGATAGACCGTTAAGCCTGTGCGCGGCAGGAAAGACCGTTTCCGGGTGAGCGTCACACCTCCGCCCGGCGCCACTACCTGGTTGTCGGCGCGCGAGATATTCCTGAGAACCGGGTCCTCGAGCCGCCGGAAAGCTTTAAGCCCGCGCTTGTTTATTATATCGGCGGCGCTCGAGCCGGAGGTTTTTTTCACCTCGGCGTCGGTGTCTTTGAAGGCCAGCCCCGTTTTTACGGCCAGCAGCCGTCCGGCCGAGCTCTTGCCGGCGCCCATGAAACCCAGGAGATAGATGTTCTTCATGCCCCGCGTAAAATCTTTTTTGTCCGCCTGCGCCACGCGTCCACCCTGGGCTGGATCTCCCCGAAGGAGTCCCCGCCGAACTTTTCAAGGAGCGCGTTCGCTATTTCGAATGCGGCCGCGGCCTCGGCTACGACCGCCGCGGCCGGTACGGCGGCAGTATCGTGGCGGACCGGCCTGAACGCGGCTTTTTTCCCCGTTTTTAAATTAAAAGAGGGGACCGGCCCGGCGAACGCGGGCGGGGGTTTGAGAGCGCAGTTTATCACTAGCTGCGAGCCGTTGGTAATGCCTCCCTCTATCCCGCCGGCGCGGTTCGTGCGGAAGACCGCCCCGCCGAGCCCCATTTCGGGAAAGTCCACCGTGTTTTCGGTATGCTCCATAGCAAGACAGAAACCGCCGCCTATTTCCACGCCTTTGACGGAATTGATGGAGAACATCGCGGCGGCAAGGCGCGCGCTGAGGCGCCGGTCGGCCTGCGCGTGCGACCCCAGGCCCGCCGGCACGCCGCAGGCGTAAATTTCAAAGATTCCGCCCAGCGTGCGGCCTTCCCTGCGCGCTTTGTTTATTTCAGCGAGCATCGCGGCGACGGCTTTCGGACCGGAAGAACCCGCCCGGGAGATATCAGCCGCTCTTCCCAGAAGTGTCACGCGGCTGATTATATATATGCCCAGAAGCTCCAGCAGCCGCAGCGGGAAAGCGCCGAGGGCCGTACGCATTGCGGTCTCGCGGGCGCTGGCCCGTTCCCGGATAAGGGCCGGGGGCACGTTATATTTAAGCGAGCCGGCCAGGTCCGCGTGCCCGGGCTTTACTATCCAGGGATCCGCGTGGCCCGGCCGGCCGGCGGCGTTCGAGATAAGAAGCGCTATCGGCGCGCCGGTAGTCAGGCCTTTACAGACTCCGCCGGTTATCTCCACCGCGTCGGACTCCGTTTTCTGGCGGGCGCTGCGCCCGGGGGCCAGGCGCCTGCGCTCCAGCAGCCGCGCTACGCAAGCGGCGTCTATCTTTACGCCCGCCGGGAATCCGTCCAGGATGCCGGTCAGGAACTTGCCGTGCGATTCCCCGGCGGTCAGATATCTAAGCATAAGAGCCTCTTTGCCTTCTCTTTCAATTTTACAATTTCACGCGCGGTTAAGCGCCTGCCGGTCCAGAGCGCCGCGCTCGCCAGGGCCTGGTAAATGAGCAGGTCAAGGCCGGTTATCGTTTTCCCCGGCCGGCCCGTTAAAAAGGGCGTGCCGCCCGGGGCGTAGGCAAAATCGCAATACAGCCCTGTTTTCAGGTCCGGGACTTTCAGGGCTTTCGGCAGCGGCGCGTACATGCCCAGCGGAGTGGCGTTTACGAAAACCGCGGCTTTTTCAGGAACCGGCGAAAAGAATTTTCCGGCTTTAAATCTTACGCGCGGGAACAGTTTTGAAAAATACGCGGCCAGCGCCCGGGCTTTGGCGTAAGAACGGTTATAAATGTGTATTTCTCCGGCGCCCCCGGCCGCCAGGGTCCAGGCGGCCGCCCTGGCCGCGCCCCCCGCTCCCCAGATGACGCAGGTCCCGCCCCCGACGCGGGCTTTGTTTTCTTTCAGCGAGTATTCGAGCGCCCTGGCGTCGGTGTTGAAGCCTTCCAGCCTGCCGCCCCGGATGAGCACCGCGTTGACCGCCGCAATACCCGCGGCGGCTTTATGCGCTTTTTCCAGGAAGGGGAATACGCGCTCCTTCAGCGGCAAAGTGACATTGAATCCGCGCCAGCCGGACTTTTTAATTTCTTCTATCGCTTTTCCGAGTTCCGGCGGTCCGGCTTCTTTAAGGGTATAGTTGAATTTTTCGCCCAGCAGGCCTGAAAATATATTGAACAGCCGCGGCGAAAGGGAGCTTTTCAGAGGACTGCCTATCAGACCTGTTTTAATGGCCACTTAAAGCGACCTCAATTTCCTTATTTCTTTGAGCAGTTTGGCGAACGCTGTTAGTGTAAGCGTCTGCC
>JAHJSU010000355.1 GCA_018829985.1 Elusimicrobiota bacterium
ACTGGTTACTGGTTACCTTCCCCTCCTGACTGGATACTGGATACTGGTTACTGGTTACTTTCCCCTCCTGACTGGATACTGGATACTGGTTACTGGTTACCTTCCCCTCCTGACTGGATACTGGATACTGGTTACTGGTTACTTTCCCCTCCTGACTGGATACTGGATACTGGTTACTGGTTACTTTCCCCTGTTGCCCGTCCAGGGCTTTCAGCAGGGTGTTCTGGAAAGCTATGTTTTTGGACTGCATTTCAGTAAAATTGCCGGACAGCCGCAGGAAGATCTCATGCGCTTTCGCCCCGGCAACGGTGGCGGCGGAAAAGTTTTGCAGATAAGCGGGGGCCTGGGGAAGGGATGAGGGATAATTGCCGGTAACCGGTAACCGGTAATCGGTAACCGGTAACTGCTCACCCCTTACTTTCCCCTCTTGACCGGTTACCGGATACTGGATACCGGATACTTCCCCTTTCCCCTCTTGACCGGTTACCGGATACTGGATACCGGATACTTCCCCTTTCCCCTCTTGACCGGTTACCGGATACTGGATACCGGATACGTTCCCCTTGACGGCTGGGCCTTCGGCGGCGGCAACCCGGGTTTTTCCCGGCTGCCAGGTTATCCTGACCGGCGGCGGCGCTGAAAGAGCGGCGTGCAGCATAGTCTTTTCAGGCGGCCTTTCCTGGTGTGCCGCCGCCAGGGACTCCCGCCCGTAAAGCGCGCCCAGGTCCACCGGGGCTCTCTCGGCTATAAGCCCGGCAAGCAGGCGTAAAATCGCGCCGGTTCCGCCCTGGTTTTTCGCGCAGGCGGATTTAGCCAGATGCGGTTGGGCTCCCAGTATCTTATCTATCATCCTGGTGCAGGAGGCCTGCGGGCCGAGTTCAATAAAAATCCTGGCGCCGTCTTCATAGGCGCGGCGCACCAGCGAAGGAAAATCGAGGCTGTGGATGGCCTGCGCCACTATGGAATCGGCCGCGCTTTCCCGCGTGACTTCGTAGGCTTTTTTCCAGGCGCCGCTGTAAAACCGCACTCCGGGGGGAGGGGTTGTGGGAAACAGGTGCAGGTCCCGGTACTGCTTTTCCACGAGCTTCGCCGCGGCGAAATGCACCGTGGATATGCCCTGGAGCGGCAGGAATACGCAGCCGAGCCCTTCCACCAGGGAGTTGACCGCTTTGCGGTAGCCGCCCACAACGCACTCAAGCGGGGCGTTGACAATCAGCAGCGCCGCGCGCTCCGCTCCTTTTAAGGCCATCCTGACATTTTCCGCGGGCCGGTCTATTACGCCCAGGACCCAGTCCACCTTCTCCTCCTTGGGCATATTCCAGAAACGCCGGGCGACGTCGCAGGGCCCGGCAAGATCGCTTACAAAAAGGCTGGATTCGTTGATGCGCCGCAGCATCTCGTCGCGGGCGGTCCAGGTCCGCGTCGCGAAAAGCCCCGCCGTTTCGCCCAGGCTGTAGCCTATTACATAAGCGGGTTCCACGCCCAGCGAGCGTATTAAATCGCTTACCGCCGCGCCGTGGGCCACCGAACCGAAGATCATGGACTTATAATCGTCCATAATCTCCCGCTCCGTTTCCTCCTGCCAGCCGGCGTCCCACAGCAGCCGCCACGGGACAAAATAGTTAGGCGCCAGCTGGCTGCGCAGGTAGCCGTTCTCGGCGTCCAGGCGCCGCGGGATTTCCGGCCATTGCGTCCACAGTTCCCTGCCCATGCCGATATACTGGTTGCCTGAGCCGGGAAAAACGAAAGCGATATTCTCCCGCCTTGCCTGTCCGCAGGGAGAATAAAATATCCCCTCGCGGAAAAACGGCTTGTCCGGGGCGGCGCGAAGTCCGGCTTCGGCAGTGTCCGAAAGTGAAAGCAGTTCTTCCATGTCGCGCGCCAGCAGGACGCAGGCGCGCTTTTTCCCGGGCCGCGCGCCGGTATGGGCAAACCAGCCGCGGGCCAGCCTTTCGATATTCGCCGCCGGCTCCTGGCGGGCCAGCCAGGCGCGCAAATCTCCCAGGCCCGCCAGTATGCCGGCGCAGTCGTCGTCCTCCACGGCAAACAGCGCCGAACCGCGCGCTCCCAGCGGCTGGCGGCGTTCCATAATTGTCTGTTCGCCGGCGGCGGCCTGTTCAAAACCCTCCATAACGACATGGGCGCAGTTGCCGTCAAGGCCCAGGGCGCTTACCCCGGCGCGGCGCGGGCCTTCAGCCCGGTTGCGCAGCCAGTATTGCGGTTCGGGCGGGAGGTGGAATCTTTTTTTCGCCCGGGCCAGCTCAGCCGGCGGGGAAATTTTCATCAGGGGGGGCAGGATCTCCTGGTAAAGGGCGAGGGCGGTTTTGACTACCCCGGCCAGGCCGCAGGCGGCGCCCGTATGGCCTATTACCGGTTTGACCGCGCCCAGGGCGCACGGGAATTGCGCGGAAGATACGCCGTAAAAATCCGTCAGCGCTTCCACTTCCACCGCGTCTTCCGCCGGGATACCGCTGCCGTGGGTTTCAAGGTAGCCGATGGTGGACGGATCAATCTGCGCCTCGCCGTAAGCCTCGCGCAGCGCCCCGGCGTAGGCCTGGGCGGTGGGCGCGGTTTTGTCAACGCCGCCCCCGGAGGCGAACCCGAGCCCCTTTATGACGGCGTAAACCCGGTTGCCGTCGCGCACCGCGTCATCCAGGCGCTTTAAAATAAGGGCGGCGGCGCCTTCGCCCGGAACTGTTCCGGCGGCGGCGCTGTCGAACGGGCGCGCCCCGGCGGAATACGGCCTGAGTGAATGCGCGGCGGCTAAGGCGCGCGGGTCTCCGTCCATGGAAACCGCGCCTACGATCGCCGTGTCCAGTTCGCCCGAGCGCAGCGCGCGGACTCCGGCCTCCAGGGCGCGCAGGCCGGAGGTCTCCCCGCTTGAAATAGTGAAGCTCGGGCCCCCGACGTGAAATTCCCTCGCGATGCGGCTTGCCGTTACGGCGCCCAGCGCGCCCATGGTGCGGTTCGCGGACAAAGCCGGACCGGCGGTCTCGCGCAGAGCGGCCAGAAAGTCTTTTTCATCTTTTTCGGAAAGATTCCAGCCCTGCCCGGCCGCGTGCCGGCGCGCGGTCTCAAGCAAAGACCAGCGGAAATGGAAATTGGTGGTGTTCATGTCCAGGCCGAGCCCGATAAAAACGCCGGCGTTCCCCAGCCCCTTTTCGCCGGGCCCGGGGTGGAGCGGAACGGCGCAGTTCAATGAACTGTCGGCCACGGCCTTCGCCGCCACGTCCAGCATAAGCAGCTGCTGGGGCAGCGTCTCTTCCAGCTCTTTGGGAGGGATCCTGTAAGCGTCGGAGGCTACGCCCGCTTCGCGCAGGTAAAAGCCTTTTATATTTCCTTCGGCCAGGCCGCGGCGGCGCTCTTCCGGCAGTTCGGCCGGGAGCGGGCCGGTCCCGCCCAGAACAGCCTCCTGGAATTCCCTCAAGCCCCCGAGGTCGCCGAAGCGCGCCTCCATGCCCACGATCGCCACCGGCACGGGAACCGCCGGGGCGGTTTTTGCCGCGGGGCCGCGGGCAGCCGGAGAAAAAGTTCCGCCGTATTCTTCCACCAGCACGTGCGCGTTTATGCCGCCGAAACCGAACGCGCTTACCGCGGCGCGCCGCGGGGTCTTGCTGTCGCGGGCCGTCCAGTCTTCGCATTTCCGCTGCACGCGGAAAGGGCTGCCGGCAAGTTTTATCTTAGGGCCGGGTTTTGAAAAATTAGCGGCGGGCGGCAGGCTCTTGTTCCGGAAAGCGAGCAGAACCTTCATCATTCCGGCGGCGCCGGCCGCGGTCAGCAGGTGGCCGATGTTGGACTTTACCGAACCCAGCGCGCATTGGCCGGCGCTCCAGCCGCGTTCGCCCCAGAGGGCTTTCAGGCTTTCAATTTCGACCGGGTCCCCGGTGGGGGTGCCGGTGGCGTGGCACTCTATAAAATCCACCTGCGAGGGCGACAGGCGCGCCTGGCGGTAGGCCGCGCGCATGGCGTATAACTGGCCGGCGGTGTTCGGGGCCAGCAGGCTGCCGCCTATATCGTTGGAGAGGCCTATGCCGGTTATTACGCCGTAGATCCTGTCGCCGTCGCGCACCGCGTCGGCCAGGCGCTTAAGGACGAACATCCCGGCGCCCTCGCCCACCACCAGCCCGTCGGCGGCGGCGTCAAAAGGGGACGGCCGCCCCGAAGGCGAGAGGGCGTGCAGCTGGGCAAAGCCCATCTGGGTGTAAAGGCTCGCCGGGCGGGAGACCCCGCCGGTCAGCATGGCGTCGGCGCGCCCGGCTCTCAAAGCGTCGACAGCCAGTTTTATGGCGTAGAGCGAGGAGGCGCAGGCGGCGTCCAGCGTGAAGCTGCCCGCTGAAAGGCCAAGCGCGCGGGCGATGACCCCGCCGGGCAGGCCGGCGGCGCAGCTGTTGAGCGGGTCGGTTTTTGTTTTTAAGGCGGTAAGGCTCCGGCCGAAAGCCGCTTTTTCGAAAGCCGGGAGCAGCGTCTCCCGGGCCAGCGCGGACGCGGAGTCGGTGGGGAGGACGATATTGCCGATTATAACTCCGGTGCGGGCGCGGTTTATCTTTTTATGCTGCGCGTCGAAGAAAGCCTGCCTGGCGGCGTGCAGGGCCAGGTGGAAAACCGGGTCAAGCCTTTCAATAAAGGTTTCCCTCAGGTCCAGCCCGGCCGGGTCCAGCCTGAAATCCTCTACGAAACAGGCCTTAAGCGAATAGACTTTATCCGGCGCGCCCTTTTGCGGGTCGAAGACGTCCCGGCCGGGGAGGAGCCAGCGGCCCGGGGGCGCGTCCTTTGCCGAACAGTTCCCCTCGGAAATGTTTTTCCAGAAACACTCCAGGTCGGGCGCGCCGGGAAATATCCCGCCTGTGCCGATGATGGCTATAGGCTGAGGTTCGTTCATTTCAGGCGAGGGCCTCTGTCAGCGTTTTTTTCAGGAAGGCGTCGTTAAGGGCCTTGTCCACGGTGCATTCATAGCCCTCCAGCCGGGCCACAAGGATGCCTTTGTCGTCTATGAAATCAATATCGGCCGCGGAGTCGTGCTCTGCCGAGCGCGCTACGCGGGCGATCACCCGCACGCCGTTGGCGGGGAACCGGGAGCTGAACTGCCGGTAAGACGCGGCGGAGTTCGGCAGCGAACAGGCGCCGGAATTCTCAAAAGTCCAGAGTATCATCGCCTGGAAAGCGGCGTCCAGCGCGGCGGGGTCCGCCAGCCAGCGGTCGCGCAGCGGGCGCCGCAGCCAGGACCCCGGCGGCAGGGAGGCGGCGGCGTCGATCACGATCCCCTTTTCCGAGACGCCGGCGACGGAGCGGATAAAGCGCATCTCCTCGCCGTGAAAAAGGATCTCCCCGTAAGCCCGCTCCATGGAGCGCGGATACGGCTTAAGCGCGAACTCCGGCAGCGGGGCGCCGGGCGGCGGCAGGCTTGCGGCCAGGATTATTTCAGCCCCGGCGTGCAGCTCGCCGTTGGGGCCGCGCAGTTCCGACGGCGCCGCGAAAAAACCTTCTTTCTTGGCGGCTTTGCCGGCGAGGACGGCTAATTGGCGGGCCGCGCCGTCGAGTATTATCCCTTTGTATATTTTCAGGTTGTTGAACCCGTGGAAGAGCAGTCCCGGGTTATCGTGCAGCGCGCCGTGCGCCAGCCACTCGGTGATGATCGCAGCAGGCACTACCGCCTTGCCGTTAATAACGTGGGAGCGCAGAAAAGGATGATCCTCCACGGAAACCGTAATTTCAAAAGCGGGCGCGGCGTCATGGGGAAAGGATGAAGGATGAGGGATGAGGGATGAGGGGGCGGAGGGGGAAAAAGCGACCGCTGCGGCGGCCCTGGGGCGCGCGACAACCACCACCTCCACCGCGCCGAGGTTGGAGGCGAGTTCATTTATAAGGAATTCGCCGCCCGCCTTCAGCCCGATAACGCCTACGCCTTCTTTCGCGAACAACGCCTTGAGCCCGTCGTTTACCATGCCGCCGTCCCAGGGGCCCCAGTTAAACGCCGCTACGCGGCAGTCCGGCAGGCGGCGCGCGAGAAGGCGGGCCGTCTTGTTCAGAACCTCGTTGGCCATGGCGTAGTCGCACTGGCCGGCGCGCCCGAAACGCGCGGTGGAAGAGGAGTACAGGGCCAGCAGCTTAAGTTTCGGCAGGTCCAGCGCCGCCAGGATATTGCGCAGCCCGGATACTTTAGTGTCAAACACGGAGTCGAACTGTTCCGCCGTCTTGTCCAGGATAAGCTTATCGGCCAGCGCTCCCGCGCCGTGCACGAAGCCGCGCACGGGCCCCAGTTCTTTTATGATCTTTTCCACAACGGCGTCGACAGCCTGCCGGTCCCGTATATCCACGGAAAAATAAACGGCGCGCGAGCCGGCGGCCTCAAAGCGGTTGAGCTGCGCGCGGATTTCGCGCGCGGCCGTTATTTTGCGGCACTCTTCCCCGGCAATTTTAGGCGCCATGCCGGGGTTGCGGGCAATGAGGGCTTTCTTTATGTCGTTTTCCGCGGGGCATTCTGAAAGCCAGCCTTCCTCGGCGGCCGGCAGGGGGCTCCGGCCCAGGATAGCCAGGGTCGGGCCGCACGAGGCCGCGAGCGCCGCCGCCGCTTCGGCCGTGATGCCGCGCGCTCCGCCGGTGATAAGCACGACATCGCCTTTTTCAAGCGGCAGTCTGCCGCCTTCAACCTGCCCGGACGGCCGGAGCAGCACTACCTTGCCGCCCGTCTCCGAAATCCCCATTTCAACCGGGCCTTTAAAGAAAAGCTCGTCGGCTACCGTCTGCGCCACCGACACGGTGTGCTGCCAGTCGGCGTCGGCGTCCAGCGCGCGGCAGGAAACTTCCGGCCATTCACGCGCCGCTGTTTTAGCCAGCCCGGCCAGAGCGCCGAAAACCGGGTCCTGCTCTGATTTTAAACCTGAAATCCCGAAAGCTCCGTCCAGGCGCGAGACAGTCATCAGGCAGGCCCCGGCGTTTTTACCGGCCGCGCGCAGCGCGGGACCGGCGGCCTGAACCAGGCGGAAAGCGTTTTTCAGGAAGTCCTCGGAATCTTTATGCCAAAAAGATTTCTGCGCGAGCCTGGCGGCGGGGGCGACTATGATCAGTCCCGCCAGGCCGTCCTCCGGCTTAAGCCCGGTATCGGACAATGAAACTTTCTGCGCCCGGTAGCCGCGTTCAGCGAGATTTTCAATAATGCCCCCGGCGAGCCCGGACCCGTCGTCCGTAACCCAGACGGGCAGGTTCTTGTCCAGCGCGACCTTTTCCCTGGCGGCAGCGGTATTAAAATCAGCGGTTTTTAATATCTCCCTTGTGAGGCTGGTAATCGGTGACCGGTAATCGGTGACCAGTAACGGCTCATCAGTCTCTCTTCCTTGACCGGTTACCGGATACTGGTTACTGGTTACCTTCCCCTCCTGACCGGTTACCGGATACTGGTTACTGATTACCTTCCCCTCTGCTGAAAGATAAGCCGTGACCTGGCGAAGGGTGCGGATGGAGCCCATCTGTTCGGGCGTAATGCGCGGTGCGGAGGGCAGTTTTTCATGGAGTTCCGATAGTATGGCCACGCGCTTGATGGAATCGATGCCCATATCGGATTCCATGTCCATGTCAATGTTCAAT
>JAHJSU010000356.1 GCA_018829985.1 Elusimicrobiota bacterium
AGAATATAGAACGCTGATAACGCTGATTTTTAGTAATTACTCAGCCACTAAGACACCAAGGCACAAAGAAAGTTTATGGATCAAACGGTTTGTTGTCTGATTTCTTTCGTGTCTTTGTGACTTTGTGGCTGAGTAGTAACTTTAGTTTAACACATCCGCAGTTCCGCGTTCAATGCGTGCCGCTTATGATTTAAGCTCTCTGATGAACCAATCCTCCACCCGCTTGCGCGCCCACGGAGTTTTCCGCAGGAACGTAAGGCTATCTGTAGGAAACATAATGCAGGATTATCGTGAGTTGAGCGGCGAATCGCCCAAATATTTTCGCCGGAGACGGTCATTTAAGGATATAATATCAAAAAAAGCGGCCAGCCGGCGGGAGTTAGCGGTTTTTTAGCGGGTTTTCAGTAATAGCGGGTCGCCGGGGCGGGGGAAAAACCCAGGTCAAGGCGAGGCGGCGGAGGGAATTCAGTCCCGCCAACACGGCACGCCTGCCCGCCGCGCTGTATTGGCGGGGCGGGCAGGCGGCCGGGGCGGGCGCGTCAATGTTTACCCTTTGCGATTATACCCGCTCAGTTCCGATGTAATGCAGAGCACATCTGATCACAGCGGAAATAATAAACACAATAAAAGCAAAAACAGTAGGGGGAAGGAAATAAACTGCAACAAGCAAACAGAAAATCTTTATACGATTCACGCCGGTGGGCCTACCGACAACCTTTAACATCTCTTGGGTTGCCTTAGGCAAATTAGCAATTTCTTCGATAACATATAGTTCTTTCTGCGGACCCCAACAGCATTCCCTGTCAGAGCGCAGATCGGTTATTTGAAACCTTGGCACTCTGTCTTCCCCAGCTATAACTATATAACTAAATTGGACATCATCCATGTTATAGGAAATCTTTTTTGTCGCACCAGGATTTAACTCGACTTTCCGGTTCAGCGATCCAAATAATTTCCAGGGCATAGGTGGAAGAAGATAGAGTGTCTTTCCATCCTCGCCATAACCAAGAGGCGTAATCTCGATTCTTTGACCAGTCTTATTTGTTATATGGAAATCAGCATAAAAGGCCATACCAAACATCAATCCTGAAACAAGACCGCAAGTGACAAGAACGCTCCAAATCGATAAGACAAAGCAGTAAAATCGAAACCAGGCTTTTTTATTATTCATAGGCGCCGACTACAGGTAACATTGGTGGGAATTGGTGCGTGAAAGAGAGATGACGTATTTGACTATTTTCCCCCACGTCGCCTCAGAACATTCTATAAATAAAATAGCCCCCATTTCTGGAGGCTATTTAACCTTGAATAGGTAGAGTAAATCTTTCCTCCGGGACTAGGATTCTGTCGCAGCTCCTCGGCGCGCCGCCGCGCGCCTCGGGCCGCGACCCCGCCTCCGCGCTACGGGCTGGCGCCCTCGCGCGTCCGGCTTTCGAATCCTAACACGAGCCATAATTATGGCTCGCTGTTCCGGAGCGTGTTCTACGCCGGGGATACGCAGGCTAAAGCCTGCGACTACCAAATAGAGAACTGTAAAGAGATTTATTGGACACTACCCTGGTTCCTAGTTTCCCTCAGCGGGAAAGCTTGTTCAAGACGGCGGTCTCTTCGGCGGTGAGCAGGTCGGCGCCGAAGCCGGCCAGTGAGGCCGCCTCCTCAGGGGTGGTTTCGCCGGGACGGCAGTCCCCGGCCAGGAGATCGATTGAGCGGGCGACGACGGTTTCCAGCTCCATATCGTCAAGGCGCTGCTGGATCAATTCAACACCGTGGGCGGCGGCATACGTATCCTCCCCGGTCAGTATCGGAAAAAGTCCCCGGAAGGTATCAGGATCGCGGCAGTAGAGGCCGATAAGTTCCAAAAGCTTATTGATCAGGCCCCGGCGGATTTCCCTCGCCCGTTCCGGGGACTGCAAGGCCGGCGCCCGGGCGCCTGAAATGGCCGCGCAGAGACGCTCGGCTGTCCGCAGAAACGTTTCTTTTTCCAGAAAATCCCTGAGGTCCAGCGCCAGACATGCGGCGGCCGAACGCAGTCCGGGGGCTCCTGCCAGCGCAGTTCTGAGCATTTCGCCCGTGTCCAGTTGGAAACAGGGTTCTTCTCCGGTCCTCCTGAACGGACGAAGCCAGCGCTGCAGGGAGCATGGAAATGACGGAGGAGGGTCCGGCGGAAGCGCCCGGATGAACCGGCGTCTTAAGCTGTCCGGCTCCAGGGCCGGCAAAGCGGCCAGAAGAGAGGCGGGATAGGCGCCTGTGGAAGCCAGAAGCAGTATTCGCTGCCGCTCCTCGCTGCTCAGTCCCGCAACCACGATTTCCAGGTCGGTTTTGTGAATATCGTCTATAACGAGGGCGGTACGGGCCGCCTGGCGGCGCAGATTCGGCAGGGTTTCCGTTTCCTTGTAACGGTTCAGCACCCGTGAGCTGTCGGGTAGGGCGAGCTTGCGCAGCGCATAGAGAGCCTGGCTGCGCACCAGGGGTTCGGCGTCGGATAATTTTTCCTGAATAGAACCCGCAAAGATCCGGTGGCCCACTTCTCCCATGGCGCCGGTGGCGCAGGCCCGGCGCCGCCAATCGCCGGAAAACAGGTCTGCGCGGAGCATCTCCAAAATTGCGAACAGCTCGGCTTTGGTCCTTGCCAGCAGGAACAGTCCGTAATAGGCCTTCCTGGCGACCGGAGGTTCGCTCATTAAACAAATTTCTTTCAACTGGGGAATGAAGTCGCTGCGCTCCCACTGGACAAGCGAATCCACCAGGTTTAACCGGACCCGCATCGGCGCGCGGCGGGTGCAGCGGATCAGGTCTTCCATGACATCAGGGCGGTTTATTGTATGGGCCACCCTGGAAACGCCTCTGGCCGCGGCCTCCATGCCGACGGCATCCGAAAGATCGTTTTGCGTGCGCTTCAGGCAGCGCAGCAGGATGTTCAGGGTCGCGGCGGACGGGAACCGGGTAAGTTCCTCCACTATCGTGTTTTGGAGGCGCGGGTGGTGATGCCGGGACAAGCGTTCCAGAATTTTCATCCGGGTGCGCCGGCCGGAAACGTAGTACGCCGGAGGGAATCCGTCCGCGGGATGCAGCCGGAGATTCTTGATCACAGCCAGGACGTAGGCCCAGTTCAGGGGAGTCTGGATCAGGATTTGAAGAATTGCCAGAACCAGGGCGGCGGTCAAAAGAACGCCGGAGCTGATTCTTGACCCCGCCGCGGCCAGAAAAAGCCCCATGACGGCGCCCAGCACGGGGAAATGTATTCCGTTGAGGAAACCGATTCCGGGCTTGCGGAAGGCGGGCGGAATGAGAGCGCCCCAGGTCTGGCGGGCCGGGAAGAGGATGCCGCGCTGAAGGAGAGTTATGGCGCCGAATCCCGCCGCGAGAGCCCATACCGAGCCGGTCCAGAGCCACGCCGCGCAGGACAGGATGACGGCGAGCGGAGTAAAGAGCAGCTGCTCCCTGACACGGAGGTTCTCCAGGATCCTGCCCGTAAGCGCGGTCTGCCAGATCAGCGTAAACCCGTTGACGGCCATTTCAAAAAGACTCAAAAAGAGCGCCAGGGCTTCCTTGCCCGGAAAGGCCTGGCGGATTCCTTCGTAGAACTTGAACCAGATGATCGCGTCGTAGCCCCGGTACATCGTCAACGCGGCGATAATAAGACTGAAAAAGGGGCTGCGGTAAAAGAACCGCAATGTCTGCGGCAGGGACCTGGGCGCCGGGGCGGGCCCTTCGACTACGCTCAGGGCGGGCCCCGGCTCTCCGATCTCGGGGGGCGGCAGCAGGCCGAGCGGCCGCCGGATTACCCAGGCGCCCGCCGGAACCAGCGCGGCGGAGACGGCTATTAACGGGGCGAAACCGATGCTCATGGCCCAGGGATATATTCCCCCCCCGATTATGCAGCCCAGCAGAATCGCATTTTGAAAATAACCTCCCAGCCGCTTTATCTCGCGTATGTTCAACTGCGAGGAGATGTGATAATCCACCAGCGTGTATAGAACGATTTTGGCTACCTGCGCGAAAACGCCGAAACAAAATGAAAAAATAACGTCAAAAAGGCGCGGAGCCGAAAGTGCGGGAAGCGCCGGGTGCCCGGAGGGCCGGGTCACAGCCAGCCAGAATGCCGCCGCGCCCGCCAGCAGAGCGAAAACCATTGATGCGGGCAGAAGAGAGGAGGAGCGGCCCGGAGACCTTAAGCGCCCGCCCATTGCGGTTCCCACCGACACGGCGCCGGAGATGACCATCAGCCAGGGGATGGAGGAAGGCGGATGGTACGACAGGAACTGCGTCATGGCGGTTATGCTGGTTATCGTCACGCCCATAGCCATGACAATATTCCCGCCGCCGATGAATCGGAGATATTTCAGGTCCCTGGGCGGGAGCCCCGGGGATTCGGTCGATCTAAGGCTGCTCATCAGCGTCGGGCGGGTCGGGAGAGGAGACTTTTTCCTGCCAGTATTTTTCAATCATCTTGTTCTTTGACAGGGACAGCGCCAGGTCGTTGAAGGCTTCCATGGCCCGGCCCAGTTCGTCTTTCCTGCCGGCGCCGAGGCGTATTTTAAGATTGCCTGTCTTGAGAATCCGAAGCCCGCTGACCAGCTCCTGAAGAGGTCTGCTCAGCCGGTCGGCCGTCAGCGAAGCGAGAATGATCCCCAGGGCAAGAGAAAGGAACCCGAATATAAACATCTCGCGCGTGAAGGAGCCCAGGGTTGACATTACGCTTTTCTCCGGCACGGCGATAAGGAGTTCAAGGCCCAGGTCGGGCATCGGGTAGATCGTAAGAAGGAAAGAGCGTCCTTCCTGAATTATTTTGCCGAAGGTGGGGGATAATCTGGCGCGCTCAAAAGGAATGATCTCCCGTTTGGCCGTGATGACAAGTTCGCCGGGATCGGGGGACGGCAGGCCGGAGGGGTTGTAACGCCCTACGACATCTTTCCCGTCCTGTGTCAGCATGGACCAGCCTCCCTGGGAAGGGTTCAGTTCGCCAAGCATGCTGTTGACATCGTCCAGGAAGAGGCCGGCGCTCAAAATTCCGATGGTACTCCCCTTTGCCACGATCGGGGCGACGCAGGGAAGAAGAAAGTACCCCGACCTTGAGACGAGCACTTTCGAAATGCCCGGACGGCCCGTGGCTATGACTTGATTGGCTGTTTTCTTGAATTCGTTGTTATACCGGTTGAAATTCTCGTTCAGGTGCGCGCGTATCCTGGCTTTGCGCTCCGAGGGCAGGTACAATCTGTTTTGAAGCGCTATTACGCGTCCGTCGGCGGCGTAAACCCAGATGTTTTTGAAAAGCGGGTTGAACTTGAGAAAATTCTCCAGGTGATAATCCAGGGACTTCCGCTGAAGGACATGGAAATCCGGCGTTTGCCCGAGCCGTGCCAGGAATGAAAGCTGGTCGTTGAGCTGCATTCTGATGTTGCCGGCGAAGCTTCTGGCAAGCTGGCTGTGATAAAGTTCAATTCCATAGCTCATAGTCCGCCGCGAAATCGCGATAAATACCGCGCAGGTCATTACGAGAAGGGCGGCCACCAGCAGGGTGCTGGTCAGCACCAGTCTCAGGCGTATTGAAATCTTTCTCGAAAAGAAACCGGACGGCGCCTGGCCGAAAGGGAGCGCCCCGCGCGCCGGGGCCGGGGGATTGCCGTCGTGCATTCCGGAAGATGGTTTCATGCGTGAGAACGATTCTTACATAAGTTTTAACCTGAAAAATTCAGTTGAATTTTTCGGGTTTATCACACTTTTCGGTTACTTCCGGCTTCTTACTTCTTTTCTGGTTACGGGCTCCAGTTGGGGGTGTAGGTTTTGCCTTTGAGGTCGGTGAGGGGATGGGGGGCGGAGCCGTCGGCGTCCATTACGAAAAGCTCCCGCCGGCCCCGGCGCGTCGAGGTAAAAGCTATAAATCTCCCGTCAGGCGACCAGGACGGGTCCTCGTTGTTGCCGGCTTTGTCGGTAAGCCGCCTTATCTGGCTGCCGGTGAGGTCGGTCAGAAAAATATTTAATTTCTCTTTCGAGGCCGCGCGGCCGGCGAACACTATCCATTCTCCGGAAGGCGACCAGTTGGGCGAGTCGCACCAGTTCATGCGGGTAAGTTTTCTGATCTTTTTGGTCTCAAGGTCCAGGACAAAGACCTGCGGGTTGCCGGCCCTGTCCGAGATGAACGCGATCTGAGCGCCGTCGGGAGAGTAGGTGGGGCTTGAACTGACCCCGAAGGCGGTCAGCATTTTCTTGAGTTTCTTCGTGACCACGTTGAGGATGTAGATATTAGGGTCGTCCCCGCGCGACAGCGTCATGACCATGGTCAGGCCGTCGGGGGAAAACCCGCCCGGAATGTTGAGGCCCTGGTAAGTGGTGAAAGGTCTTATTTTGCCGGCCTTGCGGTCTATCTCGAACATGTCGGGATTGCCGTACCTGTAAGTGGTGTAATATATCTTTGTGGCGTCCTGCGACCAGCGGGGAAGCAGATTTATGGAACGGTCGTCGGTAAGCTGAAGGAGATTTCCCCCGTCATAGTCCACTATATATATCTCCTTGAAGCCGGTGGAGTTGTTCGAAAAAGCCAGCTTTGAATGCGCCAGCCCCTTTCTGCCGGTAATCCTTAAGATGACGTCGTCGGAAAAAAGATGGGCGGCTCTTCTTAAAGCGCGGGGTTCGCCCTGGTAAAATTTTTCCAGGATGATTTTGCCGGTTCCCAGGTCGTGGAGCCGGGCGTTGAAAGTCCAGACGGATTCTCTTTGAGAGGCTTTGGCGCTTACCAGATACGCGGCGCCGGCCGTCTTCCAGAATTTTATGGCGTCCGCCCCCGTGGAGAGGTTCGCCGGGCTGAAAGGCTCTTCTTTGAGGTCGAAATACCTGGAATACAGGAGGTCGGCGCGGATAATGCCGCGGAACGCTTCGGCCAGTTCCAGGTCCTTCGGGTTAACCGCCCGCGCGGGCAGAAATTCGGCCAGCGCCACCGCTGTCTTCTTGAATTCTTTTGAGGCGGTGACGCCTATATAGACGTCGGCCTGGGCGTAAAGAAAGGATGAAGGATGAAGGATGAAGGATGAAGACAGAAGGATGAGGGGGCTGAGGAATGAAAAAACAATCCTTGTTTTAGGCCGTCTGATGAACATATCTCCTAATACGGTGCGCAGGCATTGAATCGCTTTTTGCCTCATCCTTTCCGCCGGAGGCGGACCCGCCGGGCTGTTTGGCGGGCAGCCTTCGGCAGGTGTTTTTACTTCCGCATGGTCTTATGCCGGGGTTTGGGGCTTTTCTTTTTGGGCGATTTTAATTTGGCGATATAATCTTTCGCGGTCCGCGCTTCCGGCGATTTCGGGTAGTTCCTTACGATCGATTCAAGATACTTCAGAGCCTCAGGTTTCTTGTCCTCCGGGAATTTAAGTATGGACAGCGCGTATTTAAGCCTGACCGAAGGGATCCTCGGGGATTTCGGATATTTGTCCAGCACGGTGGCGTAGCTTAAAGCCGCGTCCTGCCATCTTTCCCTGAGATAAAGCGATTCGCCCAGGTGGAAATACGAGCTTTCAGCCATATCGCCCGACGGAAATTTGGCGAGATAGGCCTTGAAGCCCGATCCGGCCGCGTCAAAGTTATTGTTCAAAAAAGCGTTATAGGCGTCGTTGTAGAGCTTGGCCGGCAGAAGGGTCTTCTCGACCACTTTCTGCTGGTTTTTTATGGTGGCGCCGATGGCGTTGACCCGTTTGTTGAACATCGCGTCGAGGTCGTCAAGCCGGAGCGAGAGCCGGTCCATGGCGGGGAAGAGGTCCTTGATGTCTTCCGAGAAAACATTGAGGTCGGTGGACAGGCGGTCTATTTTAACCGCCAGGTCTGCCTGGTTCTTCTGCATGTTGTTCAGGTTGTTGTTTAGATCGTCCATCTGGCTCTGCATCTGGAGCATGTCCTGCTGTGTGGCCACGCAGCCCCAGATGGGGACAAGCAGGATCATGACAGAGAGAGTTTTTAAAATATTTTTTATAATTATCTCGCTTTTACCTTGGTTTCGGCTCTTCTGTTATCGGCCCAGCAGGCTTCGCTCTCTTCTTCGCATAAGGGCTTCTCTTTGCCGTACGAGATGGTGCCAAGCGTTGAGTCGGACACGCCAAGACGGATATAATAATCCCGCACTTCCTTTGCTCTTTTTTGGCCCAGGGCCAGGTTGTACTCAATGGTTCCGCGTGAGTCGCAGTGGCCTTCCACTATAGCCATCCAATCTTTATGGGTCTTAAGGATCGCGGCATTTTCCTGCAGGGCCGCCCTGGTTCCGTCGGAAAGCGCGTAGCGGTCAAAACCGAAATGGATGGTCTGTATGGTCTCCTGCGATATAAATTCGCCGCCGCGGATGTCGCCTTCATCGCTTAAAGTGTCCGCGCTCTCGGTAATGTCAAGCGCCGGTATGGTGGCGGTATCCGCGGTCATGCCGGTTTTTGAGGCATCCGGGTCCTTTAGGTTTTTCTTGCCGCAGGAAACGGCGGCCAGCGCCATAGAAACAGAAATCAGGCTTATCACCAGGGTCTTTGTTCGCATCATGTCTTATCCTCCATAATCCATCGTATCAGCATAATCTACAAAAAAAACAGCGCCAATACAAACAGTAAAC
>JAHJSU010000357.1 GCA_018829985.1 Elusimicrobiota bacterium
CTTTGCCAAAATTTGTAGTCGCAAAGCTTGCTTTGCCTTTGCCAAAATTTGTAGTCGCAAAGCTTGCTTTGCCTTGTTATTAGCAGAGCAAGCTCTGCAACTACAATACTTTTATTCCATACCAATTTCATAAAATTATTTATCCAATTCATCCCAGTTAAATTTTTCTTTTTCAGGATTATTTTGTATATACTCCCTGATTTTCTCAAGCGCCCCTTCATTCCTTATCACATGCTCGTAATAATTCGGCTGCCATAGCCTATTCATCTGTAGTGGCAAAGCTTGCTTTGCCCTCCCCAAAGCTTGCTTTGCCTTTGCCAAAATCTGTAGTCGCAAAGCTTGCTTTGCCTTTGCCAAAATTTGTAGTCGCAAAGCTTGCTTTGCCTTCAATGTTGTAATTGACTTAAGTGCCTGAATTATTCTTGAAAGGCTGTATTGCGATTCATCTAAAATCAAAATAAAATGGACGTGATTTTTCATTACAACCGAATAATCAACATCCACGCCGGAAAATCTTTTTTTAAGCAGAGCAAGCTCTGCAACTACAATTTCTTTTATTTGATCGATTTCTAAATATGGCTTTCTGTAATCTGCGCATATTGTTACAAAATAATAGCCGTTTGTTTTATAATCGTACTTTTTCAGCCTGGCATTTTTCCTAAATTCAGTTTCCATACAGCCTCAATCCCCTCTTCCGTAGCGGTCGCATTGCCATGCGACGATTCGCGGGACGATTCGCGGGATAGCAATCCCGCCTTCTGTCTTCCCTGTAGCGGTCGCATTGCCATGCGACGATTCGCGGGACGATTCGCGGGATAGCAATCCCGCCGCTACTCTGCGCCTTTTCGCCTTTCCTCTTCCTTCATCATTTCCACTATGTCCTTTACGGTCAGGCCCACCAGCCAGTGGTTGACCTCTTCGCGCAGGGTTTCGTAAAGCTTTATGGTCAGTTCTTTTTTCCCGGCCTCGGGGGCGTGGTTGAAAGTGAGGGCCTCCATCAGCTCCCACACATTTATGTCGTCCAGCTTTTTGCGCAGCCTGTAGCCTTTGCCTTTCTGCGAATCTACCAGCCCGGCGCGCACAAGCGCCTGGAGCACTTTGTTGCAGTAGGCGGGGGGCAGGTTCTGGAAGCGGGAAATCTCGGAAACCCGCAGCCAGTCGCGGGATTCGTTATTGCCGAGGTAGTGCAGGCAGGCCAGACCGTAAGCCAGAGTCTTGTTCATTTTCATATAGCGAATGCCTCGAATGACAGCGAATAAGACGAATGCCGGAACGAATTACACGAATAACACCTGCGAATGACACGAATATTTATTAAATAGTTTCCTCAAAATTCGCGTCATTCGTTCTTCATTCGTAACTACTCAGGTCTGTCGTCGTAGTGGCAGAGTTTACTCTGCCCAAAAAGGCAAAGCAAGCTTTGCCACTACAAAAAATACGTGAAGAATACGGAGAACCTGAGTAGTTACCTTCATTACGTCTTATTTGCAGCCATTGGACTGATTATGTCCGATGGGAAGGCAAAAAATAAATAGCCGCCGGCTATTTATAACTATATCCCTGCTACATTATAAGTATAGCAGACCTATTGTCGGTGTCAAGGGGCAAACCGTAAATTGCCGCGCAATTTCCGGAAGGCTAAAGGCTGTGTAGCCGCAAGCTTTAGCTTGCGTTTGAAGCGCAGGCTAAAGCCTGCGGCTACCTTTCGGTTTACCCTTTTATCGCCCGGCCTTTCAGCGCGAAGGAATGGCTTATTTTCGCGAACCGGTAGGCCGGCTTGTTGGGCGCCATAATATCCCCTTCTTCAAGCAGGCTTATGCCGGGGCAGCGGCTGCAGACGCTCTCATAGCGGCAGGCGGCACACTGTTTAAGGTCCGAAAGTTTTAACCCCCTCCATTTTTTAAGCCAGGGGGAGTTTTTCCACAGCCGGGCAAAAGGCGTTTTCCTCAAGTCTCCCAGCGGGACGGGTATCTGCAGGCAGGGGTAAAGCCGCCCGTAAGGGTCTATGCTGAAAGCGGCCTTGCCCGCGCCGCAGAAAAAGTCCGGGTATACCGCGCCGGCTTTCAGCAGGGCTATCGCGGGGCCGTTCAGCCGCGGGTCCCTGAATATCCGCTCAAGCGCCGCCGCGGAAGGCCTAAGCTTAAGGGTATCCTTCAGCCCGTCGTTGGCCGGCGCTATGACCGGGTCGAAGCTGTGCCCGAAGCCGTGCCTCGCGCACAGGCGCATGAGGTAATCCGTCTGGCCGCAGTTGAGCTTCATCAGCGGCATTTTCAGCTTCACCCTGTAGCCGCTTTTTTTGAGCTTTTTGGCGGCGGACAGCGTCGTTTCGAAGGAGCCGGGCCGCCGGGTGACCGAATCGTGCGTCTCTTTCCTGCCGTAGAGGCTGAGCTCGAAAGCCGAAATGTTCGCGTCTCTCAATTTCTTTATAAGCCCGTCCGTGAGGCCGAAACCGGTGGTGAACACCCTGATGTCGAAATTAAGGGCGGACGCGTGCGCGCAGATCTTCGCGAAGTCCGGCCTGAACAGCGGCTCTCCCCCGGTAAAGACCAGGAACAGGCAGCCGCTGTCCGCGAGCTGCTGAAAGATCCCCTTCCACTCGCCGGCGCCGAGCTCTTTCCCGGCTTCGGCTTTTTTCCGGCCGTGCGTTTCGGGAAGATAGCAGTGCGCGCAGCGGCAGGGGCACCGGCGGGTAAGCTCGATGGTCGCCATCAGCGGGATGTTTTTTTCAAGCGTCAGGACGGTAAGCCGGTCGATGAGGGATGAGGGACGGACAAAATCTTTTTGTATCTTTTCCTTCATCCTTTAACCTTTATCCTTTAGCCTTACCAAAAAAGACTCTCTCGTAAAAAGTCTGTTTTGTAAAAAAATTTCGTTTGTAGTCGCAGGCTTTAGCCTGCGTTCTCGTCGGCAAATGGTTTCACGTTTACCGCCCGCCAGTTCGGCGGGCGACTACCATTTGGGACTTTTTACGAATGAATCAAAAAACCGCCTTAGTTTGGCGTAGCCGAGGCCTATAAGGCCATTCTTAAGCGGATTGCCGGAGAGCGCTTTGCCCGCTACGCGTTCCCAAGGCGCAAAATGCGGCTTAATGCGGCCGGCGTCGTCCGAAAACCACAGCCCGCCGGCTTCTTTTGCTATCACCCGGTGAAGCAGCCGGCGGCCCCCGAAATCGTAGACGGCGCAATCGCCGGGCCGCAGGGTATAGGGTATAGAGGCTAGGGGATAGGGTGTAGAATGTAGGGTGGAATTATCGGAATTCTGACCTCTGACCTCTGACTTCTGTCCTCTGTCTTCAACAAAGACAATATCCCCGGGCTTAAATAGCGGGAGCATGCTGCTGCCTTCCAGTTTTATGGCTCTGATCATGGCTGCCTCTAAGCATCTAATCCATGCCTTTGGTTCTTTCAAGAGGCTTTCCTAAGTGACTGACAGGCGGCCTGGCCGGTCGGGCCGGTCAGGCATTTCCCGCAGGCGAGGGCCGCTGTCTCGAATATCTTCTCGCTCTTTATCGCGGGCTTAATGTAAGGTTTTTTCTTTTTCATAATTGCGAATGCCTCGAATAACAATTGCGAATACCGCGAATGGGCAAAAAGCCGCGAATTATCCCTGGCTTGTTTGTTTTTCTAATCCCCCTCTTTCCCCCTTTTCATAAAGGGGGATGAAAGGGGGATTTTATCTATCTTCAACCGGAGATTTCGGATTTATAAGCCCGGCGGCCGAAAGCTCTTTTATAAAGGAAGCCGTGTCTTCGCGCGCCGTCCTTTCGGCCACTTCAAATTCGGCGCAAACGGCTTCGGCTATGCGGGTTTCGCTTTTTCCGGCCGCCAGGCCTTCCCAGATCAGCGAGCCGGCGGCGTTAAGCTCGTGCAGCCTTTCCCGGGCCGCGTCCACTATAAAGACCGAGCCGTCTATTTTCCTGTAAGCGAGCCCTTTCCTTATTTTAAAGGCCATAACCGATTATACCAAAATCCGCAAATATCCGGTGAACCCATCATTTGCTCCTGGCCGTTTGATGGCCATAGGCCCTGATACGGCACTGGCATAGCCTTGTAGTGGCAAAGCTTGCTTTGCCTTTTTTCCCCGTAGCGGTCGCATTTATGCGACTCTTTCCCGGCGGATAAATCCGCCCGCTACAGGCAGAGCAAGCTCTGCGACTACCTACCGGGTAACGATAAGCTACGAAGGATACATGGGTTTACCGAAAGTTTGCCAAAATTTCACCAGTCAAGATTTAAGAATCCGCTATTCTTCTTTGTGAATTCCAGCTTTAAAAACCCGGCCCCGGCCAGCAGGCGCGCGGAATTTTCCATTATCACCCCGGCGTCTTCCGGACCCCGGGAGAAATTGACAAGGCACCGCAGCAGCAGTTTAAGGGCCTCCGGCTTTGAACACGGGGATATCCTGTTCGCTTTCGCCTTTTTCAGCAGGAAAACCCCGCCCAGCGGCCAGGAGCCGGGGCGGCCTTCGTTGCGCATTTCTCCCCAGAAAGGGGAGCCGTAAACCCTGAATCTGCCTTTATCAAAGCGGAGCAGGTTTATCTCGTCGCTGATTACCGAACAGCTGGGCGGCTGGGCGGCCATGGGGGAAGGATGAGGGATGAAGGATGCCTGTCCGCCGGTTGTTTTGCGCCAAACATCCTGGCGCATCCGCCGGGCGGTTTGGCGGAGGCGGAAGGGATGAAGGACGGAGGCGGCGAGTTTTGCCAGCGTGGATTTGCCTGCGCCGGATTTGCCTAAAAAGATATACGCCTTGCCGTTCTTTACAATACCGGCCGAGTGCAGGAGCATCCCGCCCTCGCGGAGCAGGACCCGGCTGCAGAAGGTCCGCAGGAAAGAGTCGAAGGTCTGGACGCGCGGCGCGGCCTTCAGGACGCCCAGGCCGGTCTTTAAATTTAAAACGCAGTCAAAGTCACCCCGCCTCAGGGACAGCGAATGACGCGAATTTTTTTCGACATTCGTCTTATTCGCTATTATTTGTCTTATTCGCAGCTGCGAATGACGCGAATTAGAAGCCGAACCGGACAAATTTGAAACAACCGGTTTAAAGGGCGTCCGGCTGCCGCGCATTCCAGTCACCGAAAAAACATACCGGGGTTTACCGTGAGAAGTGAAGTTACTATACCGCCGCGCCGCAAGCGCCTTAAAGCCGGGCTCCGCGAACTCAAAAGCGATTTTAATTCCCGCAATTTCCAAAAAAACCATATTTAAATTAACGGTTTTGATCCCAGCAGCAGCAACGCCCAGGAGCGATAGCGTTCAAGGTGTTTCCAAAGCTTCTCAACATCCGCTTTTGCATAAATCTCCCCGCTGTAAGAAACCAGGTTCTTCTGATTTATCATGCGGGCCAAGTGCCCGGCCGCTTCCCGCCCGCGTTCATCCAGGCTTACAACCTCGCGCAGGAGGTCGATCGCGGACATATGGTCGTCCCCGCTGCTTTTTACCCCGCCCACTTTTACCGTAAGAGCGTCGGTGAAGGCTATGGCCGCGTGTATCATCAGAACTCCGGCCGCGTTCCAGTATTCGAACTCCATGGCAAGCCCGGCGCCCTTGTAGAAACTATCAGCCACATGGGCGAAATCTCCGTTTTTTGACCTGGTTACGGATTTTCTCAAGCTTCTTTTCGGAGTCATTTTAAGACCTCCCGGAGTTTCCCGGCGCCAAGGTCAATCCCTTCACGGAGAATGTTTCCAAGCAGCGGGTCGGCTTTGCCGGCCCTGTTTTTTGCCTCGCGGACCGTCATAACTATGGGGGCGAGCCTTATGCCATAGCGCCGCATAAACTCGCGGCTGAAATCCTCGGCCTTTTTTACTAAACCTGTTTTCGCCTCCGGCGGCGCTATGACCAGCAAATCCACATCACTGCCGGGAACCGACCCGCCGCGCGCGGCGCTTCCGAAAAGGGTGGTTGAGAGGGCTTGTTCCCCTATTCCCCCGGCTATGTCCCTCCTGATGCGCGCGGCCATTTCCCGCTCCTTGCGAAGCAGCGGGAGCAGGACTTCCTGTATCAAAAAATGGTCAAAGTTCAGGCTGATTAACCGGGTCTTTCCGGACCCCTGCCGTTTTACAAGGCCCAGGCTTTCCAGCCGGATGACAGTCAGGGCGCAGGTCTGATGGTTGATACCGCCCTCCCGGGCCACGGCCCGGCCGCTCATCCCCTCTTTACTATCCCTTAGGGAACGCAGGACCGCGACGGAGCTGGGAGTTGAGAAAACCCAGTCCAGGGGCTTTTCCAGGAAATCGGGGGGCTTGGCCATTGGTAGAAATTGGCGCGGGCTAGTTCAGCCCGATTCCAAATCCTCCTTTCAAACCGTGCATGCGGATTTCCCGCACACGGCTTACCGACGGTCTTAAGGGCGCGGCTTGCGTCGGATAGGACACTCTTCCTCGCAA
>JAHJSU010000358.1 GCA_018829985.1 Elusimicrobiota bacterium
GACATGGGAAGCAGCGTCAGCATTCCAACCCTGCCTGCCAGAGATTCCGTTACATTTTGCATCAGGGCAAATTGCTGGGAACCGGTGAGAATAAATTTCCCACCGGAATCTCTGTCCGTATCGATGGACATTTTAATATAAGGCAGGATCTGTGGCGCATATTGGATCTCATCAATAATGAGCGGAGGCTGGAATTTTTCCAAAAACAACTCAGGGTCTTTTATGGCCAGGCCCCTGATTTTAATATCGTCGAAAGTCACATATTTGTGCGTTTTGGAAAAAAGCTGCACAGAGAGACGTGTCTTGCCGGATTGCCGGGGCCCGGTAATAAGGATTGATGGAAACTGTTTTACCGCCTGCCGTAACGCCGGCTCGATATCCCGCGGAATATAGTGTGTGGATTTCATAAGCATATTGTACGAAATTAAGTTTTCCATGTAAATATGCATTTCAAATGCATATTTACACGATTTGCCGCGCCTGTATTTTGGACCGATAGCTATGTAAATCCAATATTTTATGTTAGTTTTGCATAGAATTTATTGCGAATATCCGTTGGTAGTAATCCCGTCGTTCACTAAGACGACGGGATTTGCCCGCCAAACAGTCCGGCGCCGTGCCCGCCGAGTTGTATTGGCGGGGGTCCGCCAAAATGTGGTAAAATAAGTCAGGGAGCGGCTCAGCAGGTTATGACTGACAAGAAATTCGCCGAAGTTTTTATTTCCCAATACAGCGCCGAGGCCCGGATGGTCCGGCAGATGCTTGAGTCAAACGGCCTGGACGCCATGCTCCTGGACGAGTACGCGAACGGCTCGGTGGGGGGTTTCGGGCCCGCTATCCCGGTAAGAGTCGTCGTTCCGCCCGACCAGGCGGAAGCCGCCCGGGCGCTGATTGAAACAACGGACAAGTAGCCCGGATCCTGCCGCTGCCTACAGCGCAAAAATCTCAAAATGTATCCTGCTTTCGGCCACGCCAAGGCCGAGAAGCGCGGCTTTTACGGAGGAAGTCATCGGCGGCGGGCCGCACAGGAAGGCGTCCCGCTCGGCGAAATCCGGGACCAGGCGCTTTATCAGGCCGGCGTCGACATAACCCTTTTCCCCCTGCCAGTCCGGTTCGGCGCTGAGCACATGGTGCGCGCTGAAGCCGCCGTTCCGCTCTAATTCCGCCAGCTCCTGCCTGAAGACTATGTCTTTCTGCGCGCAGTTGGAGTAAAGCAGGACGCTGTGTTTCCCGGCCGCCTGCAGCCGCTCCGCCAGGGAGCGTATGGGCGTTATGCCTATGCCGCCGGCTATAAGCAGGGCTTTGTCGCCGAGGCATTTCTTTTCCGTAAAAACGCCGTGAGGGCCGTCTATGAGAACCGGAGCGCCGGGCCTTAACGAATGGTGCACCCTGGTAGTGAAATCCCCCAGCTTTTTTATCGTAAAGCGCAGGCGTCTGCCGTCCGGCGCTTTAGAAATGGAGAAAGGATGGGCCTGGGCCTTAAAACCCGGCGCCCAGAAGCGCAGCAGCGCGAACTGCCCGGCTTGGGCCGGCAGCGAGGCCATCTCGCGCCCCGTTATCCAGATAGATTCCACTTCCGTGGTCTCCGGCAAGATCTTATTCACTACGAACCTATGCCTGCGGTAAAGCCGGAGCGGATTCAACACCCGCCCCCAGGCCAGGTTCGCAAGGGCGAAGAGATAAAGCGCGTACCAGGTCCAGGCAAAGTACGGATTGCCGTTGATGTCGCCGCCCAGCTCAAGCTGGTGGCCCACAGCCAGGCCAAGGCCGGCATAAAGGAACAGATGGGAGGTATGCCAGATCTCGTAATTAAGTCGGCGCCGGACAGCGGGCAGGGACATTATAACGGCAATGATCACAAGGAACGCGCCGGCGAGCGCGGCCGGCGCGTCTTCCCAGCCGAGCACAGCCTTGTACTGCGCCAGGAACGGGAGATCCGCCTGCCGGGCATGGTGGAGCGTTATCAGCACGGGATGGGACACAAGCGCCAGCGGGATGGCCAGTCCCATGACATGATGGGCTTTGGTAAGGCGGTCCAGGCCGAAAAGAGGTTCAAGCCATTTGGCCCGGGAAACCAGCAGCAGTTGGGCTAATATGCCCGCGGCGGCGAGGATCCCGGCCAGACGCCCGAACGCGAGGAGAAGTCCGGAAGCGTCCCGGAACATATTGCCGGGCGGAGCGCCGGCGCAGTCAAGAGCCCAAAAGCCGATAACGGCAAGGAGTCCGAGCGGGAACAAAGACATCAGTATTTTTTTCATCTAAAAGAAACTTCTTCCTCCCGTGAACTTCCGGGCCTTTTATATTATATGCCTTCTTCCGCCTTGGTTTTAAATTCCACCGCTATGTCCGGGTGAAGGCTGCGTCCGACCGGGCAGGCTTTAACGCAGGCCAGAAGTTTTTCGCGCTGTTTTTCGTCAAGTCCGGCGGGCAAAGTGATAGTCCCTGTGAACTTTGAAATGCGCCGCGGATTATCCTGCATCTCCTTCTCTATTTCTATGGCCGCGCCTTCGAATTTTATGCCGTCACGTTCCGCCACCATGGCCATGATGGTCAAAATGCAGGAAGCCAGCGAGGAGGCGAACAGGTCGGTGGGCGAAAAAGTTCCGCCCTTTCCGCCGTTGTCAACCGGCAGATCGGTCAGGATCCTGCTGCCGCTCGGCCCGTGCTCAAGCTCCACCTGCTGGCCGCCCACGTATTTCGCGGTTATTTTTACAGTCATATAATCTCCTTGTTAATGCGCTGTAGAGTTATAGCGTTATAGAGTTGTAGAGTTATAGCGTTCAAGGAGTTTCTTATTAACGCGATGAACGTTGCATAATTATAACAACAAAAAGTCCTTAAAAAAAGGTAAAATTTATGCATGAATCCGAGAACTGTTTCAAAACTTTTGGCTTTTTCAGTTCTTTTAACCGCCGCGGCCTGCTCCAACAACAAGCAGGAAACGGCCTCGGCCGTGACGGAAAATCCGCCCGCAACCGCTGAAACGCCGGCGCAAACCGCCGCCGTGAATCTTACCCCGGGAGACAAAATGATAAAACCGGATATGCAGACACTTCTAAACCCGCAGTCGGCCAACGCCGCAGCCCCCGCGACATTTAAAGTCATGTTCAAAACCACCAGGGGCGACTTTACCGTGGAAGTCACCCGCGCCTGGGCCCCGCTGGGCGCCGACCGGTTCTATAACCTGGTCAAAGCCGGCTATTTTACCGATCTCGCTTTCTTCCGCGTCATATCGGGCTTCATGGTGCAGTTCGGCATCCACGGCGACCCGGCGGTCAGCGCCAAATGGCGGGAAGCCAGAATACAGGACGACCCCGTAAAGGAATCCAATACGAAGGGGTACATCTCCTACGCCATGGCCGGCCCCAACACCCGCACCACGCAACTGTTCGTAAACTATGGGAACAACGCCCGTCTTGACAACTCAGGCTTTTCCCCCTTCGGCAAGGTTACCGAAGGAATGGCGGTGGTTGAAAGCATTTACCCGGGCTACGGCGAAGGCGCGCCCAGTGGCATGGGCCCCGACCAGGGCCGGACACAGATGGAAGGGAACGCCTACCTGAAAAAAGACTTCCCGAAAATGGACTACATTCTTAGCGCGTCTATCGAATAAACAGCTCCGCCCGGCGGCAAATAAAAAAATAGCGGATTCAGCGGGTCAACTGAGTTTTTTGGGCTGAAAAGCGGGCCGTTACTTCCCGTCAACGCTGCTTATTGCCGTCGTGCTTGCCGGTATCTCGAAACTGTCTATCAGTTTATCGTTAATGTCGAAAACTTCCGCTTTTAACGCCTCGCCGCAGACCGAGAGCACGCAGTAATTGTTGGTTTCAGCGAAGATCCTGCTGTATTGGCTTTTGGACTCTTGAGCTCTCAAATCGGCTCCGCCGCCCCCGGTCACTATGCAGACTAGCCCGTCTTTTTCCAGCCGTTCGTAGTTGTGGTCATGCCCGGCCAGAACGACAGCGACCTTATATTTCATAAAAAGCGCTTCAAGGTCTTTGGCGGGGCCCCATTTTTCATTCCAGTGGCGCCCGCTGCTCATCAGCGGCTTATGAACGACTATAGCGGTGAACTTGTTCGTGTTCATCGGAGAATTAAGCTCCGCTTCCAGCCATTTAAACTGTTCTGAGCTTTTTTCAAGGGGTGAAAGGACATCCAGCATAATAAAGCGGATGCCGTGAAGGCCGGCGCGGTACCATCTGCCGTTCCCCGGATAGCGGAAGATATCATTAAAAGTCTTTTCCCCTCCCTCCTCATGGTTTCCCAGGACGGCGTAAAAAGAGGCGCTCTCCCGCAGGTCCTTTGTTATTTCCTTGAATTTTTCCCAGGCTTTTTTGTTCCAGCCATCGTCCACCATATCGCCGGCATGAAATACGGCCTGGGGGCGGCGCGCTTTTATCAGCGCCGCAATCTTGGCGTGAATGTCGTGGTTGCTCCTGCTATCGCCGTAAACGGCTATGCACCGGCGGCATTCACAGGCCCCGGCGACGGATGCGCCGGTTGTGGAAACGACCGCTGCGGGAATGGTCTCCGGGGGCTGTTGGGCCCCGGCATTAACGCGGATGGTTGCGGTTATAAATATCGCCAGTATTAAATTTTTCATAATTTTTATTTTTCCAGTTTATAGTGACGGAAGCGCCGTCTTTTGCGCAGACGAACGGAACGAAGCGTTTTACTTTCCCTTCAAATCCCGGTTATAATACCAGCTGGGCGGGTTTTTCGGGTTAACCTTGAAGCGGATTATCGTCAAGGGACCGCTCGGTTAAGACGATTTTTATAGATATAATTCGCGCTTTGGTAGAAAGCCACGGCTTCGTTTTCAAGTTCGGCGTCGCTTTTTTCAGTTAAGGCCTGTGCGGCCTCGTCCCAGGCGTACGCTTTAAGGTATTTTTTGGGCCCGAGCACGGCCAGTTCGCCGTCCTTAAGATAGCCCAGCTTCTGGTAGGTGGACACGAAAGCCCTTCCCCCGGCCCTGCTCACTTTCAAAACGTCCCTGCCCAGGAACAGCGTTTCATAACTGAAATTCAAAAGCCCGAGCATCGTCGGAGCCATATCTATCTGGCCGGCCAAAGCCCCGACAACCCCGGCTTTTATATGGGCCGGGGAATAGACCAGCATCGGAATATGGTAGTTCCTGACCGGCATCTCGGTCTTGCCGGCCGAGTTGGCGCAATGGTCGGCGGTTATTATAAAGACGGTGTTTTTGAACCACGGCCTGGCGGACGAGTCTTTGATGAATTTGCCTATGGCGTAATCGGCGTACTTTATGGCGCCGCTGCGGCTCTTCGAAGAAGGCGGAATGTCTATCCTCCCCTCCGGATAAGTGAACGGCCTGTGGTTGGAGGTAGTCATCAGCAGGCTGAAGAAAGGTTTCCCGGCCCGGTATGACTTATCCGCTTCCTTCAGCGCTTTGTTGAACAGGTCCTCGTCCGAGACGCCCCAGATATTGGCGAATATTATTTCGCTTTTTTCAAAATCGGCCCGGTCCACTATATCGAAACCGTTGCCGGAGAAAAACGCGTTCATGTTGTCAAAATAGCCGTAGCCCGCGTAGACATATTTGACGTCGTAGCCCCGGTCGCGCATCAGGCGGCCCCAGGAGAAGAAACCGCCGTTATCGGGGCGCTTGACTATGGAGGCGCCCGGCAAAGGCGGCATGGAAAGGTTTATGGCCTCAAGACCCCGCACCGTGCGGGTGCCCGTGGCGTAAAACCGCTTAAAGAAAAGCGACTTCGGCGCGAGGGCGTCCACGTTGGGCGTTATACCCCTGGTCCCGCCGAAAGCCTTAAGATACCCGGCGCTGAGGCTTTCTTCCATTATCAGGACGATGTTCAGTCTTTTTTCCGGGCCGGAGGGCTTTATTTTCCGCCTTATGTCCCGCGCGTCCGCGCTCAAAAATCCGGAGCCCGGCTCTTTAAGCGCCGCGCGAAGTTTTTCAAAAGCGCCGTCAGGGTCTATTGAGGCGTAGAATTTCTCGAAGGGCAGTTCATTGTTTCTGAAAGCGGAGAAAAAAGAGTAAATGCCGTTGGAGGCCAGCTCGTTGGCATATTCGTTTTTGCTTATCCGGGACCAGCCGGGCTCAACGAATAAAAAACTTAAAACCGGGACGGCCAGCATAAAAGCCGCCGGAACCAGCCGCCGTTTGAAAAGGCTGTCGTATTTAAGCGCGGCGTCCAGCTTTTTCCTCACCAGGGCAAACACCGCGGCCGACAGGACGAACAGGCCCGGCAGTATGACCCACAGGTTATAGGATTCCCTGATATTGCCCCAGACCTCGTTGGTATATACCAGGTAATCCACGGCTATGAAGTTGAACCTGACCCCGAACTCATAGAAAAAGAAATATTCGGCCGCACCGTTAAAAGCCAGCAGATAGACGGCCGCGAAGAAAAGCGCGTGGATAAAATACCTGTGCCATCTGGCGGTATAAAGCCGGGAAGGGACTAAAAGCGCCCAGAGGCCGAGCGGCAGGGCCGCGTAGAAAAAAGTGACCAGGTCGAAAAAACAGCCCGCGGCGCAGATCTTCGCAAGCGCGAGGAGGCCGTGTTCAAGTTCAGGCCAGGCATAGGCCGTCAGCGCGGCTCGTGTGATGAAAGACGCCGCCAGGAACAGCGCCAGGAACGCGTAGAGGAATGAGAACCGGTTCTTAGAAATCATCAATATAAGTCCTGTTCTTACCACATGTTCCTTTAGCCTTTAGCCTTCATCCTTTAGCCTTTCTTAAATAAGCTCCGGCAGGACCGCGACGGCGTCCGCGTCTATCTTGATAACGGCCGCCTGATCGTGGGCGGTGGAACCCCTGTTTATAATTGCGTAAGGCTTGCCGGCCGCCCGCGCGCTGAGCGGCACCGAGGCCGCCGGCTCCACGGAAAGCGTCGAGCCTATGGAGATGGCAAGATCGCAGTTTTGGGCCGCTTTGAAAGCCAGGCCCAGTTCCGCCTGCGGCAGGGATTCCCCGAACATCACCACGGCCGGCTTCAGGCGCCCCCCGCAGGCGCATTTAGGCGGTTTTCCGCCGGCGAGGAACCGGCCGAGCGCGGCGGCCATCGGCGTCCAGTCGTAGCACACCACGCATTCGGCGCACAGCGCCGTGCCGTGCAGCTCTATCAGCTTTCCGTTGGAAGTCCCCGCCGCGCGGTGAAGGTTGTCTATGTTCTGCGTCACCAGGGCTTGGAGCTTGTCCATTTTCTCAAGCCGGACCAGGGCCTTGTGCGCGTCGTTGGGCCGCGCGGCCTTGAATGCTTCAAAGGTATCCGCCTTATATTGCCAGTATTCCTTCCTTTTTTCCTCCGAGTCCATGAATTCCTGGAACAAGACGGGCTCGCGCTTGGTCCAGACGCCGTCCGGCCCCCTGAAATCCGGTATGCCCGAGCCGGTGGAGATGCCGGCGCCGGTGAAGACCAGTATCCTGCCGGATTTCCGGATCAGTTCCCTGAGTTGTTTTAAATTTTCTTCCATGGCTTATGGCTTACGGCATATGGCCTATGGCAACAACGGCTTCAAACAATCCGGGGAATTATTTTCGGGGGAATTGACGAAAGCGGATATTTTATAGCCGTGCATCAGCGCGGAATCGTACGGGCGGAATATCGGCAGCAGGTCCTCCGTATCGGAGGAGCGCATGTCCAGCCACAGAGGCTCGTACTTCGGGTCGAGTATGACCGGCATTCTGTGGTGCACGCACCGCACGACAGCGTTGGCGGCCGCGGTGAGAACGGCGAAGGTATGAGTGGTTTCGTCATAAACGCCGGCCATGCCGAACAGCCCCCTGTCCCTGAGCTCAAACCTGTAAGGGACCTTCTCACCGGAGGAGTGCGCCCATTCGTAGAACCCGTCGGCCGGCACCAGGCAGCGGCTCTTGTAAAAGGCGGTTCTGAAAGTGGGCCTTGAGGTTATGCCCTCCGCCCTGGCGTTTATGAAGCCCTCTTGTATCTCGCCGCCGGACCAGCCGGGGATAAAGCCCCATTTAAGCATCTTTATGGCGCCGCCGGCGATGACAGCGGCTTCCTGCCCCGGCGCTATATTAAAGCTGGGGTGGACCGGCATACTGGGCGGTTTTACGGCGAATCTTTTTATCAATTCGCCTATGTCATGGGTCTGTGAGTATCTTCCGCACATAAAAGTAAAGGAAATCTAAAGTGCAGAGTGCAGAGAAAAAACACTTCCCCGTTTTTCTTTGCTTTAGACTTTCAACTTTAGACTTTAAACTTTGTCTAATAATTAAAGGTTTTTTTCAGGTCCGATATCAATGTTTTTTATTGTTTTCCTGCGATTATGACAGTGCAGAATTTGCTTAAAAAATCCCCCTTCATCCCCCTTTTTGAAAGGCAGGGGAAACCGCTGTGCGGTGTCCACCTGTGCCGTGCCCGCCGCGTTATATTGGCGGGGCTCAATCCCCCGGAAGGGGCGCCGGGAAAGAGGGGGATTTGGAACTACTGTCTAAATCACAGATTGTTTTCACTGAACCTGGCAATGCCGATTTGGTATACTGAGCTGGCAGGGTGATTTAAAGGATTTATAATGTCTGCATTCGTGGCTTTGGATTTTGAAACGGCGGATTACGGCAGGGACTCGGCCTGCTCCATAGGTCTTGTCCGGGTGGAAAACCATAAAATAGCGCGCGCGGAACATTACCTTATCAAACCGCCCAGGAAGACCTTTCTGTTCACCGGCCTGCACGGTATAAGCTGGGGCGACGTTTCCGGTTCCCCCGCGTTCGGGGAATTATGGCCCGGGCTTGCCTATTTCTTCAAAGGCGCGGAGTTCCTGGCCGCGCATAACGCAAGCTTTGACAAAGGCGTGCTCAACGCCTGCTGCGCCCGGGCCGGCATAAAGCCGCCCGGACAGCCCTTCCAATGCACGGTAAAGCTGGCCAGGACGGTACTGAACATCCGCCCGGCCGGCCTCGCGAACGTCTGTCAGCGCCTCTGCATCAAACTGAACCACCACAACGCCCTCTCCGACGCCGAGGCCTGCGCCCGGATAATGATAGCCGTGCTTGAGACCCAGGCCGAAAAAACCGCCCACTAACCCGAAAACTTCAGTTGAAGTTTTCGGGAAGGATAAAGGATTAGGGATAAAGGCTAAAGGGCGGAATAATCTCTTTGTTTTCCAGTGTTTTTCCTTTATCCTTCAGCCTTTATCCTTTAGCCTTCCGAAAATTGCTGTGGATAATTTTATTCAGAGTTTTGTCAATAAGAACCGATTTTAACTACAATTTTCGGGCTGACGCGCCGATGCTTACCCGGATATTACCCGGAAGTTTCAGTTGAAACTTCCCGCCGCCACAACCCGGCGGGTCCCCGCCAATACTACCCGGCGGGCGCAGCGCCTCCGGCGGAAAGGGGCGCCGCCAAGCTGTTTCCGCCGGCGAAGAACCTGCAAATTTCGGAAGCCATAAACCGACTTTTCCCCCGCCAAAATCCAAGACCCGGCTTTTTAATCAGTGTGAGGTCCCCGGCTTTTTCCTGACGGCGGTCTGAATATAAAGACGGCCGCCGTGAATATGCCTATGGCCACTGTGGGGATTATCAGCATCATGGGCTGTATATCCGGGTAGACAAGCTTTCCTATGTAATAAGCCAGGAATGAGCCGGGATAAACTGTGTCCGGGCCGTATTTGGCGGCCAGGGCGTTTTCCAACAACGTAAGCGGGCACGGCTTGCCAAAAACCGCGAGCAGGCACACATAGGCTATTCCCAACAGGTGGATGGTCCTGAAGAAACACCACCCAAAAATCCGGTTGTATTTAAAAGCGGCTGCGGTCAAAAAGAAACCGGCCAGTATGAAGAGTATCCACGCGAAATGCGCGGCCATCACCAAGTCCGCCAAAATTCCGTATTTCATCCGCAACCCCGTCAGGCTCTGTCATAATCTGTCATAAAAGGCAACTCAGGTTCCGGGTTCACGGTTCAGCGGTTCAACGGTTGAAAACCGGAGAACACAAGAAGATCATGGGAAAAAATAACCTTAAACCTTGAACCCTGAACCTAATAACCTGAGCAGTTACCATGAAAGGCGACTCTGGCCTTCTCTTTGAAGACTGCTCCCTCATCCTGATTTCCAATGAAATAAAAGGAATAATCCGCACCGTCCGTTTCAGGCGGACATCTTTCTCTAACGGGGTAAACCGACTGCCCCAGCCGCCTTTTTGGGCCGTCTGAGGCACATCCGCCTAAGGCGGACACCTACGCAAGTATTGTATTATAGCCTTTGGGCCACGAATTAAGCAAAGATAGGAAGGGGTTCCCGTAAGGTTAACTTGATCATTGCCCGCCTCCGCCTAACCGTCCGGCGCTGCGCCCGCCGAGTTGTATTGGCGGGGGTCCGCCAGTATGTATGGCGGAAATTGTGCTTCGCACCCGCGATACTCCTCTTTATGTTTCGTATAGATTATTGTGCCGAATCAGGCGTTTCACCAGCCCCGCGTTAAAGTCACGCGGCCCGATCAACCCCTCCTTACGCCCTCCACATGCCGCCCCTATTTGTTTATCCGCGCAAGTGTTGTATTATATCGGTAGCAGGTTGCTGTTGCGGATCCAGTTTTACCGGAACGGGCGCGGCTCTGGTCCGCCAGGAGAAAACCGATGATAACCATGCCGATCCTCGCTTTATTTCTTGCCGCGGCGCCAGCCGCCGCAAGAGTCCCCGACCCAGCCGAATGCGTCACCCCGTATGAACCTGAACGTTCGATCAACTGCTACACCGCGATCATAAATTCCTTTTCCGACGACACCCCGCCGGACCACAAGGCCCTGATGTATCGCTACAGGGCGCTTCTCTACGTCAACGGAGATATGCCGGAGAAGGCGTTGTCCGACTATACAAAGGCCATTGAGCTGGATATCGGCTCTCCCAAGGGCCCGAACGCCAGGGCGAGGCTGGTGTGTGAACGCGCGGGCATGCACAGAAAACTGGGCAATGACCGGAAGGCGTTTGCCGATTACCGCGTCTGCGCGGCCGCCGGCAACAGCTGGGCCGAAGAGGGGATTGGAGATATGCTGATGAGGCGCGGAGACCTTTCCGGGGCGATAAATCATTTTACCCGCGCGATAGACCTGGGCCAGCATTATGGATACGTCTATAGAAAGCGGGGTGAAGCCTATCGCCTGGCCGGGGAGAACGGAAAGGCGTCGGCCGACGCCGAAAAGGCCGTCGAACTGGATCCGGCGGACTCGGAGGCGCTTTACCTCAGGGCTAAAACCCGCCTGAACTCCGGCAATGCGCGGGGCGCGCTGAAAGATCTCGCGCAGCTTGAGAAACTGACCGGAGCCAATAACGAATACGCTTCCTACAGGGGAGTTGCCAATTACCTCCTCGGGAACAGGTCCGCGGCGGAGAAATTTTTCGGAGATGTCCTCGGCGCCGGCGACTATTCGAAGGAAACCGGGCTGAACCTCGCCTGCTACTGGTGGGGGATAAAACGGGACGCCGCCAAAGCGCGCGAAATGCTGGAGAAATACGGCCCCCCGAAAGGCGCGCCGGCGGCCCTGGGCGCGCTGGCCGAATGCCTGAAAGGGCTTCTGTAAGGATAATTCCGCCGGTGCAGGAAATCGTTTAAACAGGGGATTATTTCATATAATGACAGCCGGCTTGAGCCGGTTGATATGCGGAACGAAACGGTTTATACATATAAAACAGGAGGAAATAAAATGTGCTGCGATATTTGCGCAAAACACAATAAAAAAACAAAATCTTCAAAGAAAAAATCTGTAAAGAAAACCAGTAAACCCCGTTAGAGACACCGGGCGCTTCGCGGGAAAAGCCGTCCGCCTAAGGCGGACGGCTGAAACTTCGGACTTGTACCCCCGACGGGAGTCGGGGGCTTTCTCTAACGGGGTAAATCAAAGAAGCGCTAACAGAAACTATCTTTCAAGCTGTGTTTTTGTTCCAAATCTCTTAAGAGAGAAGGCGGGTTTTTGTCTTTAAATGTAACTGGTCTGTCGTCGTAGTGGCAGAGTTTACTCTGCCCAAAAAGGCAAAGCAAGCTTTGCCACTACAAAAAATACGTGAAAAATACGGAGAAAGTAGTTACCTTTAAATATAAGCAGGCTTGGCATAAACGGAAAGGGTTTAAGGGGTTTAGGGCAATCTATGTTTTTTTCCTTAATGCCCTTAGACCCTTTTCCCCTGAACCCCCTCCCCTATAGCTGCTGCGCGTAGTAACATGAAACATGGAAAGAATAACCCGGCACGTCATCCTGCCCGTGGAAGAAAAAAAGAAGGTGAAATTCACGTTCGCGGGGCGCGGTCTTGAAGCGTTCGAAGGCGAGGTTATTTCAAGCGCCCTGTTCGCCAATTCCATAAAGATATTCAGCGAACACAAAAAGGACGCAAGCCCCCAGGGCATGTTCTGCGCCAACGGCCAGTGCGCCCAGTGCACGGTCATAGCCGACGGCCTCCCGGTCAAGGCCTGCGTGGCCATAGTTCGCGAAGGAATGAAGATAGAGCCGCTTAAAGGCCTGCCGAAGATACCCGTCGCGGCCTGCGTAAGGGAATACGGCCGCGTGCCTGCCCGCCGAATTATTCGCATGACTGAAGATATGCAGCACCTGGCAGGCGGGGAGGAACTGGAAACGGACGTCCTGATAATAGGCGGCGGCCCCTCGGGCCTTGCCGCCGCGGCGGAACTGGGCAGGCTGAACGTGACCACCCTTATAATAGACGACAAGCGCAAGCTGGGCGGCAAACTGGTTTTGCAGACGCATAAATTTTTCGGTTCGGTCGAAGACTGCTACGCCGGGGCCAGGGGCATAGACATAGCCGACAAGCTGACGGACCAGCTTAAGGAATATCCCTCGGTAAAAACGTGGACCGGCGCCGCCTGCGCGGCTATTTTCTCGGACAAAAAGGCGGGAGTGATCCGCGACGGGAAATATTACCTTATAAAGCCGAAGGCCCTTATCAGCGCCACCGGCGCGCGGGAAAAAACCCTCGCTTTCCCCGGCAATACCCTGCCCGGCGTTTACGGCGCCGGCGCCTTCCAGACCCTGGTCAACCGCGACCTGGTGCGGCCGGCCAAAAAACTTTTCATCGTGGGCGGCGGGAACGTGGGGCTTATCGCGGCCTACCACGCTTTGCAGGCCGGCATCCGCGTGGTGGGCCTCGTAGAGGCGCTGCCGGAGTGCGGCGGCTATAAAGTGCACGCGGACAAGATAAAGCGCCTCGGCGTGCCGGTATATACCGGGCATACCATCGTGAAAGCCGAAGGCAAAAGAGAGCTGGAGACCGTGACAATAGCCGAAGCGGATTCCAGGTTCCGGGCCGTGCCCGGCGCCGAAAAGACCTTCAGCGCCGATACCCTTTTGATCGCCGTGGGGCTGAACCCGGTCAACGAATTTCACCTCCAGGCTTCGGCGTTCGGCATGAACGCCTTCATCTGCGGCGACGCCGAAGAAATAGCCGAGGCTTCGGCCGCCATGTTCAGCGGAAAGATAACGGCGTATAAAGTGCTCCGCAGCCTCGGCATCATGGCCGGCGACGTCCCGCAGTTCTGGTTCGAGCGCCTGGAGGTTTTAAAATCCCGGCCCGGCGCCACCCGCAAGCCCGCCCCGAGGGACCACGACAAGGCGGTTTACCCGGTGCTCCACTGCCACCAGGAGATACCCTGCAACCCCTGCGTGACCGTCTGCCCGAAGAAATCCATAAAGCTCGA
>JAHJSU010000359.1 GCA_018829985.1 Elusimicrobiota bacterium
CCCCCCGCCCCTTGACTTGTCAAGTAGGACAATAATTAGGACAGTGATTACCAATTATACGCTATTTTCGGGTTTATATTAAGTTAAGCGGTCTGCGGGACAAACAATCAGTATGTCCTGAACAATAACATACCGCAAAGACGGTGAAGATATGGATGGGATGAACCCAACAAAAACAGGAAAGGAGTTATGAGCGGATAAAAAGTCCGCGCAGAACTCAAGCGCAAGCGCATAGCTGGCGAATATATCAGACATTGCATAAGGCGAAAAATAAAACCCTTGCAATTTTTTCGTTTAAAAGATTAAATGTTTATTATGAGTTCCAAAGACTGGATAAAACAGATTTCCCGCAGAATCGCTTCAAAAGTCAAACCTGAAAAAATCATCCTTTTCGGCTCTTACGCACATGGAAAACCTCACGAATTCAGCGATATCGACCTTCTTGTTATTATCGATAAACCGATTAGCAGGAACAAGCGTTACGAGCTTGTGGACAAGGCAATCGGGGAGCATCTTATGCCGGTTGATCTGCTTGTCAGGAATCCCGGCGAGATAGAAAAGCGTGTGAAAATGGGCGACTCTTTCATGATGGAAATACTCAAGCGCGGGAAAGTGCTTTATGAGTCCTGATTACGCTAAAGAATGGATTCGTAAAGCACGGGCCGATAAGCTGGCCGCAGAACGCGCGCTTAAGGACGCTAAGCGCAATAAAGACCAGGCTGAAATAGCCTGCTTCCATGCCCAGCAATGCGCTGAGAAATATTTAAAAGCGGTATTATCAATGCTCGGGCTGGCAGTCCCCCGGATTCATGATCTTCTCGCTTTGGCCCCAATCCTCAAAAAACACGGTTTCCCTTGCGCAAAGCTGGAAAAGAGCTTTCGAACTCTGAATCATTTTGCGGTTGAAATACGCTACCCCGGTTTTTCCGCCACTGTTTCCGAAGCCGGAACCGCGTTGAACGCGATGAAGAAAGTTGTCGTTCTGAGCGAATCTTTTCTGCGGAAGCATTGAACTCCGGGGATTTGGGTCAAGTCGGACTAACCTGATGGTTTTTGAAAAAAGTGCAGCCCCCACATGCAAAAAACCCTTCGACATACTGGTCGAAGGGTCTTCTTGTCTAAATAGGCTCCCCGGGTAGGACTCGAACCTACAACCTATCGGTTAACAGCCGATCGCTCCACCATTGAGCTACCGGGGAATATTAATTGCTTACCCTTGTTTATCGCTCCACTCCGCCAAACAACGCGGCGGACTCGCTGCGCTCGCATTGCCCGCCAAACAGCCGGCGGGTCCGCCTCTGGCGGAAGCTACAGGGGAATATTCCGGAACTGCTAATAATTATACAAAATTTTCAGAAATCCCCTTCGGTGAATTTAAACAGAGTTTTTTTGCTAAAATATAAATTATGCTCAAAAACGCCACGGAATATTACCGGTGCATCCTGGACAACCTTACCGGCGGACTGATAAGCGTGGATATGGCCGGAACGGTGGTTTATCTGAACCCGATGGCCGGCAAGATCCTGCATTGGGACGAGGCCCATAAATGCCTTGACTGCAATTATGAAAAGTCTTTTGCCGGGTTTCCCGCCCTGAAGGGCGTGATAAAAGAAACCCTTGAGACCGGCCATACCGTGCGCCGGGCCGAGATTTCCATCATGCACGCAAATGTCCCGCTTATTATCGGCTACAGCACGATGCAGGTCCGCAGCCACGAAGGGAAAGGGCTTGGCGTGACCGTCATATTCCAGGACATATCTTTTGTAGGCGGGGGCAAAAAGTAACATGGGCAAACACAAGAAGAAAGGTCAATTCCATCAAAACCTCCAGGCCGCCCAGCCGTCCCCCTCAGGCGGACAGCCCGCGCCGGCCGAAACGCCCCCCCAGGCTCCCGGAAGCGAAGCGGCAGGCCCGGAGATTTCCGCCCCGACCGTCTCTAAAACGTATTTTTTCACTTTTTGGGGACTCATAGTCATAGCCGTGGCCGTTGCGTGGACGCTCGCCGTCCTTATGCCTAACGTCCCCGAGTCCCTTATCGAGCGCTGGATCATGCTCGGGCTGGCCTGCGCGCTTGGCATACTCCTTATCATTTTCAAATAAATGGTTGCTACTCAAGTTCACGGTTCAGCGGTTCAACGGTTGGAAATCCGGGGACACAAGAAGATCGTGGAAAAAATAACCGTGAACCTTGAACCGTGAACCTGACAACCTGAGACAGTTACGATAAATGGCGAAATTCATAGATTATTACTCCGTTCTGGGCGTGGCAAAGGCCGCCTCCGGGGATGAGATAAAATCCGCCTACCGCAAGCTTGCCATGAAGCACCATCCCGACCGCAATCCCGGGAACAAAGCCGCCGAAAACAAATTCAAGGAAATAAACGAAGCCTACGAAGCGCTTTCCGACGCCAAAAAGCGCGGGACCTATGATCAATTGGGCAGGAGCTACCGCGAAGGGCAGGAATTCACTCCACCGCCCGGCGGAGGAGCTGATTTCCGCCAGGCCCCCGGCGGGCAGTATTCAGGCCGGGACTTTGACCCGGACGGCTTCAGCGATTTTTTCAGGTCAATATTCGGCGAGATGTCCGGCTTTGGACAACGCGGGGGGCGCGAGACCGGTTTCGGAAGCCTGAACCGCGGCGGCTTCCCGGGCCGGGGCGATTATGGCGGAGACTTTTACGGCGACGAAGCCGGCGCCGGGTCCTCTCCCGGCGACATGGAAGCGGCGCTTGACCTCCCGCTTGAGGACATCTTTCGCGGCGGCCAAAAAAAACTTACCTTTAATTATAAGTCTTCCTGCCCGCAGTGCCGGGGCGCCGGCAGGATACGGAACAGGGTCTGCCCCGCCTGCCGCGGCGCCGGTGAAACGATGGACACAAAAGAAACGACGATAAATCTCCCCAAAGGCCTGCGCGACGGCGCCCGGCTCCGGCTTAAAGGCCAGGGAAGGAAATACTCCGCTTCCGGTAAAACCGGCGACCTCTACCTTAAAATACGCATAATGAAACACCCGGATTTCAGGGTGAACGGTGACGATCTCGATACCGACACAGATGTTACGCCCTGGGACGCGGTCCTGGGCGCCGAGATCTCCATACCGGCGCTGGACGGGACCGTAAAAGTGAAACTCCCCCCCCGCTCGCATAACGGCCGAAGACTGCGCATTGCGGGCAGGGGCCTGCCCGATAAAGACGGTTCCAGAGGCGATCTGTACGCCACTATAAGGATAGACATCCCGCAGTCGCTTACCCCCCAGCAGACCGAATTATTCAGAAAACTCAAAGAAGCGGAATAGAAGTAACTGCTCACCCCCTCCCTTCCCTCCCCCCTCGAGGGGGAGGGTTAGGGTGGGGGGCGCTTTCCAAAGAACCTGAGTAGTTACGAATAAAAACAGTATACAGCAGTCAGAATACAGGAGGGGATACCCTAACCGAAAAGCAGGGCTATCCTATCCCCCCTTTTCTCCCCCTTTTGCAAAGACAACAAGGGAAATTTTTTTATTATCGCATTCGGATAAAGAAAAACCCCCATACCCGGAACTTGCGGGCATGGGGGCTGAAGGAGGTTTGACTGCTGCTTAGTCGAACTTCACGTTTTCAAGCTTTGCGGTGATCTTCGCCACTTCTTCCTCGGACTTTATCTCTATGTCTCTCTGGAAAGGAGTGCCTATCTCCTGGAGAAGGCCGTCGCCCTGCACGTAATATATCGCTTTCTGTTCGATTACTTTGAAGGCGGTGGAAACCTTCCAGTTGAGCTGCACCTGCATGGACGCTACGGGGTCCTCGTGGGTGCCGACATTGGCCACCGTGGAATCGGGAACCTGCGCCAGAAGGTCGACAGTGTAGCCCCAGGCGGCGGACACGCTGATGGGTTCCACGGTGACGCCGGTCAGGAATTTGCCTTTGCCCTGTAGATTGCCGTTGGGGACCCAATGCACCTGATATTTCACTTTCACTACTTCCGAGCCGAAGCCGTTCTTCATCGAGAAGGCGTACTTCCTGGTCATCGGCTTTGACCAGCCCTGCAGCTGCGTCCAGTGGGTCGTGCCGAAGGGGACCGCGTTGGCGTAATTGACGGCGATGTTGACCACCGGCGCGTTCGCCTTGATTATGTCCCAGATCTTCTGCGCCAGATTGACGATCTGATCTATGTCATTGACGGTGTCGCCTATGCCCGTGCCGGCAGCCGGGTCTGTGGGCGGGTTGATGACGGGACCGTGCGGCGGCTTGGGTAATTGGTTGGGGCCCGGTATGGGCGGGTTGATTACGGGACCGGAGCCGGGTATGGTTCCGCCTCTGTCGTCAAGCGCCTCTATCCGTATAGAAGACTCGTCTATTGTAAAATACTTCGCGTTGTCCAGGCCGACGGCATAGGCGCCCGCGGTGAACAGAGCGCTTATAAACGCCGCTATCGTCAATTGCTTTTTCATCATTAACTCCCTCCTTTAATTTCACTGCTTGTGACTCAGGTTGTTTAGGCTGTAGGCTATTAGTCCGTTAGTTTGTTGGTTTGTGTTCCTGTTTCTTACCTACAGCCTACCTACCTAATCAAAAACTATTTCAGACGCCCGAAGAAGCGGCTGGGCGGAACTGAATTCTTCCAGCCTGGGCGCCGCTTTTGCCGTGAAGGGGCTGGCTATCTCCTCAAAATAACCGTCGCCCTGTATGTAATACACGCTGGTGCCGGTGGTGTCCTTCGTTACGGTGGAAATCTTCCAGGTCATCTTAAGCTGTAAGGCGGCCACGGGGTTAGTTGCGGTGCCGATATTAGTGATCGTCGAGTCCGGCACGGAGGCCCCGAGCGAGAACCGGCATCCCCAGCCCACGTTCACAACGGAGGGGGTTACGGTAACGCCGGTCAGATAATAACCCTTGCCTTTATATTTACCGCCATACGAATAAATCACCTTATATTTAACGTTCACCATAGTAAGACCGTAGATGTTTTCGGCATAAAAACCGTATACGTAAGTTTTGGGTTTCTTCCATTCGGCAAGCTGGTTCCAGGCGGTGATGCCCTCGGGCACGGCCGAAGCGTATTTTACGTTAATATGGGAAACGGGCGCGTTCTGCTTTATGATCTGCCAGATCTTGGAAGCGATATTCACTATCTGGTCTATTATGACGAGCGTGTCGCCGGTATCCGCCCTTTCCGGGCCAAGATAGGACATATCTTTTTCTTCGGTCACCTCCTGTATGGTGATCTTTATGGAATCCGGGTTTATCGTGAAATACTCAGGATACTTCGGAGCCGTCTGTATTTCATACTGATCGAAAACGCAATGGTCATCTTTGAGAGGGTTCCCGTCTGTGTTCTGGGCATAAACCGGCGTTATGGAAAAAAACAGGGAAGCCGCAAGCAGCGCCATAAACCGCGCTGGGTTTACGGCGCTGAACCCAATGCGGTTCAGCGCTTTAAGAATCTTGGTTGACATATGCTGGTTCTCCCTATCCCGTATACCGCTTTTGTCCGCCTACTACCTGAAGTATATTTTAAATTCCTTACCTACTAGATAAAGTATAGACCGGATTGCTCCGGGCTATAAGTGGCTAAAGGCCCAAAAATTAAAACTATTAAGACCCATGACCGCGTAGGCCCAATGGACTGGTAAAAACGCGGACGCGAATTGTTCTCCAATGAAGATGTTCCCTGCCAAACAGCCCGGCGCCAATAAAAAAGGCGTCCGCCTGAGGCGGACGCCTTTCACCTATTCCTTATATATACAGCCCGAAAACTTCAACCGAAGTTTTCGGGAAGGATAAAGGAGTAGGGATAAAGGCTAAAAGACGGAATAATTTCTTTGTTGTCCGGTTGTTCCTTTATCCTTCAGCCTTCATCCTTTAGCCTTCCCGGAAAATTTAATTAAATTTTCCGGGTCAGGCCGTCACTTTTTCCTCAAGGCTATGCCAGTGCCGTATCAGGAGCTATGCTCATCGGACGGCCTACCTTGGGGACGTCGCAGGACATGGCGGCTATCTGCTTGTAAACGCTCAGCCGCCATTTATATTCCGCTTCAGCCAGCTTCATAAGGCGTTGGGCCGTTTCCGGGTTGGACTTATGCAGGGTCCTGAACCTGTTTTCGCCCAGCATGAACTCGGAGACGGGAATGCTCGGGGCCGGGCTGTCGATGACGAACGGGTTCTTGCCCTGTTTTCTCAGGTCTGGGTTGAACCTGTAGAGGAGCCAGCGGCCGGAATTGACGGCTTTCTTCTGCGCGTTCATGCCTTCGGTCATATTGATGCCGTGCGCTATGCAGTGGCTGTAGGCGATGATAAGCGAGGGCCCGTCATAGGCTTCCGCCTCCGCCAGGGCTTTGACGCTCTGCTGGTAGTTGGCGCCCATGGCTATGCTGGCCACATAGATGTTGCCGTAGGTCATGGCTATCATGCCCAGGTCTTTCTTCGGAAGCGGCTTGCCGCCGGCCGCGAAAAACGCCACCGCGCCCATTGGCGTGGATTTGGACATCTGGCCGCCGGTGTTGGAATAGACCTCGGTATCCAGGACCAGCGCGCGCACTTTTTTGCCGGACGCCAGCACATGGTCCAGCCCGCCGTAGCCGATGTCATAGGCCCAGCCGTCGCCGCCAAGTATCCATACCGACTTTTTGATCAGGTAATCGCTGAGGGTCAGCAGGCGCGCGGACTGCTCGTCTTTCGCCAAGGCAAGGGCGTTCTTGAGGTCGCCCACCCGGCCGCGCTGCTGCTCTATGGCCGCCCAGTCGCCCTCTTTGGCGTTCAATATTTCCTCGGCCAGTTTGGCGTGGTTTTTAAGCGTGGTGTCTTTAAGGGCGGTCAAAAGCTCCCTGGCTTCTTCCTGGAACTTGTCGTAGGCAAGGCGCATGCCCAGGCCGAACTCCGCGTTGTCCTCGAACAGCGAATTGGACCAGGCCGGGCCGCGCCCGTCTTCCCTGACGCAGTAAGGGGTGGTAGGCAGGTTGCCGCCGTAGATGGAGGAGCAGCCCGTGGCGTTGGCCACCGTCAGGTGGTCGCCGAAAAGCTGGGTCAGCAACTTGACATAGGGCGTTTCGCCGCAGCCACCGCAGGCGCCTGAGAACTCGAACAGCGGTCTTACCAGCTGGCTGCCTTTGACGGTATAGCGGTTTACTTTGGCCGAGCCGGCGTCTTTCAGGGCCATGAAGAACCTGAAGTTCTCGCGCTCGGGTTCCCTCAAGGGTATTTGATCGCTCAGGTTTATGGCTTTCCTGCCGGTCTCTTTGCCCTCCGCTTTTTCCTTGGCGGGGCAGTTATAGACGCAGGCGCCGCAGCCGGTGCAGTCCTCTATCGCGACCTGCGCGGTGAATTTCAATCCTTTAAGGTCTCCCCGGCCTTCCGCGGACTTAAACGTTTTTGGAGCTTTGGAGAGTTCCGCGCCGTCATAGGCCTTGATCCTTATCGCCGCGTGCGGGCAGACCAGCGAGCAGAAACCGCACTGTATGCAGAGACCGGTTTCCCAGACCGGGCTTTCAAGCGCGATATTGCGCTTTTCATACTGGGAAGTGGCGGTAGGGAACGTGCCGTCAAGCGGCATGGCCGAAACCGGGAGTTCGTCGCCCCGGAAGGCCATCATTTCGCAGAGCGTGTTCTTTACGAAATCCGGTAACCTTTCCACCGCGCAGGCCCGCTTTATCTTTGAGGTGACTTTGGCCGGGTATTTGACCTCTTCTATCGCGGCCAGGGTGGCATCCACCGCGGCAAAGTTCATTTTAACCGCTTCGTCGCCTTTGGAGGAATAGGTTTTTTTGATGGCTTTCTTGATGGCCGCCACGGCTTCGTCCTTCGGCAGGACGCCGGAGATGCCGAAAAAGGCCGTCTGCATAATGACGTTGATGCGTCCGCCCATGCCGGTGGCTTTGGCTATTTCGGAGGCGTTGATGACATAGACCTTCAGGTTTTTGGCGATTATCGCTTCCTGCACTTCGGCCGGGATGCGGTCCCATACCTCGCCGGCGGCGAACGGGCTGTTTATAAGGAATATAGAGTCCTGCTCGGCTTTGTCCAGCATTTCGTACTTTTCGAGGAAGCTGAACTGGTGGCAGCCTATGAAATGCGCCTGGTAGACCAGGTACGGGGCTTTTATGTAGTTCTTGCCGAAGCGCACATGCGAGACGGTCATGGAGCCGGCTTTCTTGGAATCGTAAACAAAGTAGCCCTGGGCGTAGTTGGGAGTCTCTTCGCTTATGATCTTGATAGTGTTTTTGTTGGCGCCCACGGTGCCGTCGGAGCCCAGGCCGAAGAAGAGGGCCCTGAAGACATCTTTGTCCTCGATGGACCAGTTGCGGTCGTAGTCAAGGCTGAGATTGCTCACATCGTCCCTGATGCCCACGGTGAAACCGTTCTTCGGGGCTTTGGCGGAGAGGTCGTCAAACACGGCTTTGACCATGGCCGGGGTGAATTCCTTTGAGCCGAGGCCGTAACGCCCGCCGACCACAAGGGGCATTTCTTTTATGCTGCCAGCCTTGAAAGCGTTGGCTAAAGCGGTAACCACGTCCTGGTACAGCGGCTCGCCGATAGCGCCGGGTTCCTTGGTCCTGTCCAGCACCGAGATTTTTTTCGCGGTCCCGGGCAGGGCGTTCACCAGGTCTTCCTGCGAGAACGGCCTGTACACGCGGACTTTCAGCGCCCCGACTTTTTCTTTGGAATTTTTGTTGAGATAATTAACGGTCTCCTCCACGGTGTCGGCGCCGGAGGCCATGATAACCACGACTCTTTCGGCATTCGCGTCGCCCACGTAGTCGAACAGGGAATATTTGCGGCCGGTCAGTTTCTCAAACCGGGCCATGGTGTCCTTTATGATGGAAGGGAGTTCCTGGTAATATTTGTTGGTCGCTTCCTTGCTCTGGAAGAATACGTCCGGGTTCTGGGCCGTGCCCCTTAAAACCGGCCGTTCCGGGTTAAGGCCGCGGGCTTTGTGCTCGGCGATAAGTTTTTCGTCCAGCATTTTCTTCATGGTCTCAAACGGGACGGCATTGACCATGTTGAGCTCATGCGAGGTCCTGAATCCTTCAAAGAAATGCAGGAACGGCACCCTGGACCTTAACGCGGCGGCCTGCGCTATGAGCGAGAAATCCATGACCTCCTGCGGGTTGGCCGAGGCGAGAAGCGCCCAGCCGGTCTGGCGGGTGGCCATCACGTCGGAATGGTCGCCGAATATGGACAAGGCGTGGGTGGCCACGGCCCTGGCGGAAACATGAAAGACGGTCGGGGTCAGCTCGCCGGCTATTTTATACATGTTAGGTATCATCAGCAGGAGACCCTGTGAAGCCGTGAAAGTGGTGGTCAGCGCGCCCGCGGTGAGCGCGCCGTGGACGGTCCCTGAAGCGCCGCCTTCGGACTGCAGCTCCACTACGGTCGGGACCGTGCCCCAGATGTTCTTTTCGCCCCTGGCGGATTTGGCGTCCGCCAGCTCGCCCATCACTGAAGAAGGCGTTATCGGATAGATCGCTATGATCTCGTTGGTAGCGTGCGCCACATAAGCGACAGCGGTATTTCCGTCCATTGCGGTCATATTTTCAGGCATGTAGTTTTTCTCCTTTATGGTTTTCGGGGTAAACCACGCCGGCAATAAAATCACTATAGCATTTTTGAATCACGTGGGAACGCACGGGGCGGGGAGCCTGCGCCGGCGCCGCATCAGGCGCTGTCCGTGACTGAGGAACAAAATAACAGTTATTTGCCACATCCTATAGCGGTATTTGAGGAATAAGCTATGGCATACACAGTAGCGCCGGTACTAACGCAGACAGCGTTTGTTGTGGTATTGTAGTATAAATCTCCGGCATCAGCCGGTGTAAGTGTCTCCATCTCGGCCGTTGTCAATTTAGGCAAGTGGAACCTTGATGAAGTTGTGTCGGCAACCACAGCCTTTACAACGCTCAATGTTCCCGATATTGTGGCGGTTGAGGCGGTAATAATTCCCCCGTTAACCTTTATACCGGAAGATGTTTCAATGCTGTACTGTGCAGCCCCGATGGCGGTAAAGGTGCCGCTGGACGCCGTGATGCCGCCTGAGAAGCTCGCCGATGCCGCCACAACGCCGAATGTTACGCTGACGCCGGACGGGCTGTTAAGCGTTTTGGCGCCGGTTATGGTTTCGGCGCCGGCCAGATGCACGACCAGCGTATCGGTGGCTTTTAATACCAGGTCATTAGCAAGTCCGGCTATCGCGCTTTGCGGGATACTGGTCAAATCC
>JAHJSU010000360.1 GCA_018829985.1 Elusimicrobiota bacterium
GTACAGGCGGGAACATACGGCATAAACATAACCGGCACAGAAGTTGGAGCGCCGCCCACCGGCGTGGCGGGAAACAATCTGAGCGGAACCTATCCAAACCCGTCAATAGCCTCGCTGCCCGCCATAAGCGGCGCCAATCTGACCAATCTGACCGCCGCCAACATAGCGGCCGGAAGCCTGCTAAACACGGTTATAGCTTCCTCAATAGCGGTGAACGGCGTTTATCCGGCCGCGGTACAGGCGGGAACATACGGCATAAACATAACCGGCACAGCAGTTGGAGCGCCGCCCACCGGCGTGGCGGGAAACAATCTGAGCGGAACCTATCCAAACCCGTCAATAGCCTCGCTGCCCGCCATAAGCGGCGCCAATCTGACCGCCGCCAACATAGCGGCCGGCGACCTTGCCGTAGGCGTTATCGCTTCCTCCATAGCGGTGAACGGCGTTTATCCGGCCGCGGTACAGGCGGGGACTTATGGCATAAACATAACAGGGACCTCGGCGGGCGCGGCGCCTACCGGCGCGGCGGGCGGGGTTTTGAACGGAACCTATCCGAATCCCGGATTGGCAACCAGCCAAACGGCAGCCGTGACCTGGAGCGGCGCGCAGACATTTACCTCCACCGCTAATTTTCCCGGCTCCGGAATATGGACCGCTTCCGGCAAGGTAGGCGTGGGAACAACAAATCCGCGCAGCGCTTTTGAGGTGGCGGGGCTGATCTACGTGGACACCGGCAACTACTCGTCCGCCATAGGCGTTCAGGCGGGCAATGTAAACAGCGGCGTTTACAACAACTTCTTAGGCTACAGGGCGGGCTACTCCAACACCACTGGCAGCAACAACAACCTTTTTGGCTACCAGGCCGGTTATACCAACACCATCGGCCACAACAATAATTTCCTGGGAAATGCCGCCGGCTATTCCAATCTTAACGGCCATAACAATAATTTCATCGGCTCCGTGGCGGGCCAGAACAATACCACCGGCGTGTACAACAACTTTCTAGGCGCCTCGTCCGGCTGGTCCAATACCATTGGCAGCTACAACAACTTCCTGGGCGCAAACGCAGGCAATTTCAACGCCGCCGGCGGCAACAATAATTTCCTGGGGTACAACGCCGGCTTTTACAATCAGACCGGCAGCTCAAACACGGCAATCGGCGACAACGCCGGTTACGGCGTAAGCGGCCAGTCCTACAACGGCAACACCCTGGCGGGCTACAAAAGCGGCTACGGCCTTTCAACCGGCAGCCGGAACATCCTGCTCGGCTGGCAGGCCGGCGACTCTTTAACCACTGGCTCGGATAACATCATCATCGGCTACAACGCCGACGCGCCGGGAATATCAACAAGCAGTTTCCTCAATATCGGCAACGCCATCTATGGCAACCTCTCCAACGGCAACGTCGGCATCGGAACAACAGCTCCAGGAAGAAAACTTGATGTACGAGGAGGAGTTAACCTTGTTGGTGCCGGTGGAGATGGTGGTATGGATATTTACTATGATGAAAGTTACCAAAAGCGCCTTCACTTTAATGTGAACTCTTTTCAATATCCAGGAATATCCTTTCGAAATACCGCTACATATGATTGGCCATTCGTAATTAGCCCCCAATATAATGGGGGCGACCCCTATTTTGAGTTCTTTAATTGGGGAACTTGGAACAGAATAGGACTTATGGCAAAATGGATAAATCTGAATGGTAATGCTTACATTTCCGGCAATGTCGGCATCGGGACGACGAGCCCAAGGGCGAAATTTGAGGTAACCGGTGGAAGTTCAATATTTAGAGGCAGTAATAGTAATTCAGCTATAGCAGGGTTTACGGATGCAGGCGGGAATTACAGGATAGTGATTTCAACATCGGGCAACGTCGGCATCGGGACGGCGGCACCGGGAGCAAAGCTTGATGTTGCCGGCTCTGTCAATGCTCAAAGATACAATAAAGTCACCATGCCGAACGCTTATACAAGCGCGGCCATACAAGCGGCCATAGACACGGTTGGGAACGAGGGTGGAGGCATAGTATTTCTTCCGGCGGGCACTTATGCGGTGAGTGCCACAATCACTCTTAAACCAAAGATTACCTTACAGGGTGCTGGCTATAATACCATACTAGACGGAACAGGGTTTGCTGGTGGGACAATATTACAACTGCCGTCGGGCAGCCCCTACAACAATATCTATTGGCACATAAAAGATTTGCGTATTCAAGGTTCCTCTACAGGAGGCGGATCAGCAAGTGATGCGGCAACTGGTCTAAACCTACCGTATGGCACAGGACCAGGGAAAATAAGTGACGTCTGGTTTGATAATTTATATTCATACGGCATATATAATAGTTTTGCGAATAGCGTTGAAATTAGTCATTGCAACTTTCGGAACTATTCAGGCACGGCGTTGTATTATAGCAATACGTGGCATCAACGAATAATTGGATGTGAATTTTTTTCACCGTATGCAACTTATGGCATACAGACAAATAGTTTGCTTGCCCACAATAATATCAGTAACAATATTTTTGACTTCTTGTTGTCTGGAGCGAATGCTGTTACTGCCATTTATACTCATAGTGGTGCTAATGGCTATGGCAACATTATAGCTAATAATGTGATAAGAGTAATCGCTAATTCCGCCTCCAATGTATATGGTATAGATAACACGGGGATAAATACGAACATAATAGGCAATTATTTGAGTATTGTAAATTCGGGAGCGGGAGGTGGTGTTGGAATACTTTCTTCCGGAAATTATTGCAATGTTTCCGCCAATAATAGTAAAGGCTCCAAGACCGCGAACTCCATTTCCGGAACGGGAACTGAAACCGGCGGGGCTAATATCGATGCCCCGTAGTGAGGAAGCAATAAAACTAGGAAATTACTTTTTTTCTTCAAGGAGGGTTATGCGGGTTTCGTGGGAATCCGTAGAGGGAAGTATTGTAAAAAATAAGTAACTACTCATCACAGAGGCACGGAGAGCACGGAGTTTCACGGAGATTAACCTCTGGGCAAATTGGCAAATATGTGTTTTTGAGCAATCATCTCCGTGTTTCTCTGTGTCCTCTGTGTCTCCGTGGTTTTCTTGCTGCTGAGTAGTTATAAAAATAATATGAAACCATAGGTAAACACAGATGAACACGGATACAGCAGTATGAAGGATTTGTAATTTGACTGTGTTTACCTATGTCCATCTGTGGTTTGATTTGGCGTTTTTACTGTCTGAATCACAGAGGGTACATGAATTCGAAAGAGCCGCATAGCAATGCGGCCGCTACAGTTAACGGGAAGCACGGCCGGATTACTATCCCGCGCTGTGGTTTGCAGAGAGCAGCCCTGTTTGAAAAGCAAAGCAAGCTTTGCGGCTACAGGAAAGCGAAAATGATTATGAACAAGAATTTATTCGCGCTGATTTTCCTGCCCGCGTTTTTTGCGCGGGCGGGGTTTGCAGCGGATTATCAGAGCAACTGGCACGCCCTAGACCTGGGCGGCGGAGTCCGCGCTTTTAATTACAGCCTTCAGGATTCCTGCACCTGGGGACCGGTCAAGAAATCACAAAACGCCGGTTATGCACTTCAATCGGGATTTGTCTTCGTCACGGCAATTTCCCTCTCGTCGCCGGCGGTGCAATCCGCTACCCATCCCGACCAGGTGAACGAATACGCCAACGCCTACCCGGTATTCATGGTGTCCGAGAGCGGCGGATACGCGGACATCGCCGGTTACCGCTATGTTTTTGACCAAAACAGCGAAACGATTCCCACTTATTTAACCGCGCATTACGCGCCGGTGGGAACGCCGATAGCGCTTACTGACGTGCAGCCGGAGGGTATCTCATATCTGCACGCCGCGGCGGAGGATTTTGAGGGCATCCAGAGCGGTTTCACCAAGCACTACAAGGTGAATATTAAAACCGCAGTCAGTCCCGCTTCTTCCGGGACATATATTACCGGAAACGGCGCGCAGGTGGATATCCCCGCCGGCGCGGTGGATTCGGCGACCAATATCAGCATTGTTCAGCCGACGCAGTCCCAAATCCCTTGCGGAGTTTACGACCCCAATTTTATGGGATTTGTGGGACCGGTGGAGGAAATCAAATTCACTTCGCCGGTTGAATTAAAAAAAGACGTCGTCATAACGCTTCCCTACACGCACGCCGGGCTGAACGGAGTTAATGAAAACACCCTGGTATTGGCCTATTACGATGAGACAATCAGATCGTGGCGGCCAGTCGTCGGGTCGGCGCTTGACAAAAGCGCCAACACAGTTGCAGGCACGGTCGGACATTTCTCTCTCTACAGGATCGCGGGGTATGTCCCGGTTTCAGTCAATGCGGCTGATTTGAGCAATTACCCCAATCCGTTCACAGCCGGCATGGGCGGAACCACGAAGATACGCTACAGCCTCAACGGCAATTCAAATGTGGAGATAAAAATATACGATCTTCTCGGCAGTTTGGTGTGGAAAAAGACTATTTCAGCCGGAGAGTTCCCCGGCGGCGTCACCGGCCCCAATGAAATCCCCTGGGACGGGAAAAACGGAAAAGGCCGATATGTGGCGGCCGGCGGCTACATTTGTGTGGTAAAGGCTGGAGGCGGCACGCAAACGACAAAAATCGGGGTAAAGTAAGATGCGGCTAAAATTATTTTTCGTGTTTTTATTTGCTATAGCCCCTGCCTGCCATGGCGCGGAAATTGCCGACGGCGGGCTTCCGGGCTATTTCCTGAATCTTGGGTTTGGCGCCCGGGCCCTGGGCATGGGCAGGGCACACACCGCTGTTGCAAGCGATGCGGGCGCCGCATACTGGAATCCCGCCGGCCTCTCAATGGTAGGGGCAAAAACCGTACAATTGATGCACGTTACACTGTTTGAAGACACGTATTACGACACACTGGCATACGCCCACCCCTTTGATTATAATACTACGATAGGACTTGGGGTTGCCCGGCTTTATTCCGGCGGTTTTACGCAGCGTGACGACAATAATGTTCCAATCGGCTCATTCTCAGATGAGAACATAGCGGCGATACTTGGCATTTCCAGCTACTTCGGCAATGAGATTTCTGTAGGGCTTTCCCCGAAAATAATCCGCAAAAATTTCGACGGCTTAAACGCGACGGCTTTCGGGCTGGATGCGGGCGTAATGGCAAGGCCTTTTTCGCAAATTTATCCGGAGTTCACGCTTGGATTATCCGTCCGGAATATCATTTCCCCGGAGATTAAGCGGGAGAATCTGACCGATGCCGCCCCTCTTTCAACACGCGTCGGCATTGCCCTGCCTTACAATCACAACTCCGGCAAAGAGTTCGGAATATTGCTGGCCGCTGATACGGAAAAAAACCAGAATCAGGCAGCTAAATATTATTTCGGGCTTGAGCTGACCTTTTATCAGGATGTACTGGCCGTGCGCGGCGGTTACGAACCGCGGGGAATGACGGCGGGTTTGGGGTATACGCTTCGTAAAAATCAGCCGTATGAGACCTGCGTAAACTATGCGCTTCTAAAACACCCGGCTTTAGGCCTGACCCATCGGCTTTCGCTTGATCTATCGTTTGGCGGATGGCTGCCGCGGTGGCTGCCGTAGGTGGGGAAGGTAACCAGTAATCGGTAACCGGTGGCCGGTGGGGAATGGGGAAGTCAGAGGTCAGAGGTAAGAATAGGGAAAAAGTCAGAATTAGAGAAAAAAATAAAAAATGGAGGCATCGTAATATGGATAAGTATTTATTGAAAGTCGGTGCGCTGATGTTGTGCGGCGCGTTTGCGGGCTGTTCGGGGCCGATGACGCTGGTGAAGGCCAATAAGCAGGCCTATGACCAGATGAACAAGCTTGAGGCCAGAGGGTATACTGTTGAGGTGGCGAAGGGCGCCCCCAGGCAAGCAACCCGCTCAGACGACAACACGACAGGGGTGGAAAAAGCGCAAATGGAGTCGTGTGAAGCCGCGCGCGCTAACGGCGAGAACGCGTTGGTCAAGAGAATCATCGGTTACAGCAGCGACGGAATAACAGGAACGGAAAACCTGGCATTAGTTTCCGCAGACGCGACAACCGCGGTAAAAGAGCGCCTTAGTCTTATCAGGCCGTTTTTTGAAACGAACACGGTTGAGAACAATTGTGTTATGGTTATCGGCATGGACCCGGCGGCGAAAAAAGAGCTGAAAAACTATATAGGAACCATGAGAGAAGAATTCTTTTCACCGGAGAATGCGCCGCCGGCAATTGATTGGTAAAACCCCGCCTTTGGAAGATAAAATCCCCCTTCATCCCCCTTTATAAAAGGGGGAAATGGGGGATTTTTTAAGCACGCGATAAAAATTGACAATAAAAGCGGGCTTTGATACTATATGAATGCACCCGTTTTTGGCCGTTTGACAGGCATAGCCCCCGCCAAACACCGGCGGGCGGAGCCTGATACGGCGACTACGCAGGTATTGGCTAATGCGCGGTTTGTTGTAAAAACGGGTGCGTTGCCTGTCGCAGCAGGCCCGGCGGACCGGAGATAGCAAAGAATAAATGAATCTGACCCTTTTTCCGGTTAGGAGATGCTAATGGGCGAGATCAAAGTGAAGGTGAAGCTGGAGAACAACGGCGACCTGTTCCTGCGCGAGGTTGGGAAGCTGGGCGGGCAAACGATCCGGGCAGAGGAAGTAGAGGCTTTGGTGGATACGGGCGCGGTCATGATGCTCCTGCCTCAGGATTTAGTCGAGAGGCTGGGACTTGGCATACTTGGCAGGGCGATCGTCACCCTGGCCAATGAGCAGAAGGTCGAGATGGGCCGGGCCGGAACGATACTCCTGACGGTTGCCGGGAGGATGATGCCGACGGATTGCCTGGTAGGCCCGCCGGGGTGCGAAGTTTTGATCGGCCAACTGGTCATGGAAAGTTTGGATCTGATTCCCGACCCATTAAAAAAAACGCTCACGCCCAGACCTGAATCCCCTTACCTGCCCACTCTGAAGTTAAAATAACAGCGATAAAGAAGAGCTTACGGTGATAAAGGAGTTTACGGTAACTACTCAGGTTCACAGTTCAGGGGTTCAACGGTTCAGAGGTTGGCCGTCTGAGGAGCATAGCTCTTGTTACGGCACTGGCATAGCCTTGAAAAACGTCTATGCAAAGGATAACCGTGAACCTCCGACAACCTGAGAAAGTAGTTGCCTTCATTCGCGTAATTCGAAATTAAGGAGAATAACATGGGCATGACTTACGTGCAGAAGCTGCTGGCAAAAGTGTGCGGACGGGCGCAGGTCGCCGTCGGAGACGTGCTGGAGCCTGAAGTCCGCCTGGCGATGTCGCACGAGAACGGCGCGCTGGTGATAAACCAGTTCCTTGAAATTTTCCAGGGCACGGGCCGCCAAGCCACGGTCTGGGATCCGGACCGCATCGCGATTATTTTTGACCACCGCATACCGGCGGAATCGTCCAAAACCGCGGGCAACCAGAAGAAGATACGCGAATTCGTAGGCAGGCAGGGAATAAAGAAATTCCACGACATCCGCGGCGATACCGGCGGCATCTGCCACCAGCTCCTGCCGGAGAACGGCTATGTCCGGCCCGGCGGCGTGGTTGTAGGCACCGACAGCCATACCACGACCCACGGCGCGCTGGGCGCGTTCTCGTTCGGCATCGGCGCCACGGAGATGGCCTCGGTCTGGGCGCTCGGCAGGATACTCAACGTGGAAGTGCCCGCCGCCATTAAAGTTACGGCGGCCGGCAAATTTCCAAAGCACGTCTATCCGAAAGACCTTATCCTCCACCTGATCGGCGGCTTGAGCGCGGAAGGCGCTAATTACAAGGTGTTGGAGTTCCACGGCGACGCCATCCGCAGGATGCCGACCTCGGGGCGCCTGGCGCTCTGCAATATGAGCGTGGAAGCGGGCGCCACCTCGGGGCTGGTCCCGCCCGACGCGGAAACCCGGCGCTACCTCCGGGAGGAGGCGGGCGTGAAGGATACGCTTGACATCTTCGGACCCGATCCCGACGCCGTCTACGATCAGGTTATAGAGATAGACGTCTCGAAACTTGAGCCCCAGATCGCCTGCCCGCACACAGTGGACAACGTAAAACCGATCGGCGAGGTGGCCGGCAAAAAGCTGCACCAGATAGTGATCGGCTCGTGCACCAACGGGCGGCTTGACGACCTGGAAATAGCGGCGAAAATACTGAAAGGCCGCCGCGTGGCGGACGGCACGCGGATGCTGGTATTTCCTGCGTCCTGGCGTATCTACCATAAAGCGATGGACCTCGGCGTGATACAGGCCCTTTCCCGGGCCGGAGCGGTGGTGTGCAACCCCGGCTGCGGCCCGTGCCTCGGCGTGCACCAGGGCGCGCTGGCCGACAACGAAGTGGCGCTGGCGACGACGAACCGCAATTTCAAGGGAAGAATGGGCAATCCGAAGGCCGAGGTCTACCTGTGCTCTCCGGCAACGGCGGCGGCGAGCGCGATCACAGGCGTGATCACCGACCCCCGGAGGAATATAAAGACGAAGCGGTTAAAGAAAGGAGAATTGAAGATTTAAGATTCCGGATTCAAGATTGGACAAGCAGGAAGGGCAGGGAGACAGGTTAAGGTTTAGGTTGAGCAACCACAACATTCTTACTTAACCTCAACCTTAATCTCAACCTGCTGTTATTGTGGAGGTAATTTTTATATGGCAAACATAAAAGTGGTTCTGAAGCTTGGCGACGACGTCTCCACCGACATCATTTATCCCGGCCGGTTCATGGCGACGGTGCTGCCGGCCGAAACGCCGCAGTTCGCGTTCGCCGACAACGCCGAGTTCAACCGGAAGCTCAAGGCAAAGGAAATCCCTCCCGAAAGCGCGATGATCGCGGGGAAAAATTTCGGCTGCGGTTCCTCGCGCGAGCAGGCGGTTTCCTGCCTTAAGGGTTATGAATTCTGCGTCGTGGCCAGGAACATCGCGCGCATCTTCCTGCAGAGCGCTATCAACCTGGGCCTGAACATTGTGATCTGCCCGGCGATAGAAGCGGCGGAAGGCGACGAGCTTGAGATAGCGGACGGCAAGGTTTTCAACCGCACCTCCGGCAAATCCTTCCAGGCAGAGCCGCTCCCCAAGGCCCGCCAGGCCATCATAGACGCCGGGGGGCTGATACCTTACACGCGCAAGCTGCTGACGGCGAAAGGCGCGAAAAACTCAAAATAAGGAAAAATCTGAAATTGCACAAAGACCTTGTAATCCACATCATAACCCGGCTTGAGCCGGGAGGTTCGGCGCAGAACGTTATAGACAGCGTCATATACCAGGCCAGGGAAAGACGGGTGCTTCTGATAACGGGCCCTTACGATGCCCCGGAGAAGCTCCGGTTAAACCCCGTTAGAGAACAAACTCTAACGGTCACGGATGGCGGCATTATACCACCATCCGCAGGGAACACCCCACACCGCCGGCAGGCGCCAACGGCTTTCTCTAACGGGGTAAACCTGCCGGAGAACGCCTGGCGCCTGGAGATCCCGGAGCTTTTACGGAACCTCTCGCCGTTGAACGATCTGCGAGCTTTTTTAAAGCTTAAAAAAACAATAGCGGAACTGAAGCCCTCCATAGTGCACACGCACACTTCAAAAGCGGGGATACTCGGGCGTTTTGCCGCCTGGTTCGCGAACCGCAAAAACAAGGACGCAAGAGCGCTCATTGTGCACACTCCGCACGGCCACGTGTTTTACGGCTACTTCGGGCCGGTCAGAGCTTTTTTATTCAAACAGGCTGAAAGGCTGGCCGCGCGCATAACCGATCATTTTATAGCCTTGACCTGCGGCGAGATGCGGGAATCCCTTGCCGGCGGGCTGGGAACGCCCGACAAGTGGCTGGTGATACACAGCGGCATAAGATTTGAGCCCCGTTCGTACGAACACGCAAAAACGGACCTGGGCATGGCAAAAGAGGAACTTGCCATAGCCGTAGTGGCCCGGCTTGAACCCGTCAAAGGCGTCGAGTATTTTATCCGGGCCGCCGCCGAGCTTGAGGGCCGGGACATCGGCAAAAAACTAAAATTCCTGGTGGTGGGCGACGGCTCCTTAAAGACGGAACTTATGGCACTGGCCGGCGAACTGGGGCTTGGGACGAAGATCGTTTTCACCGGGTTCCAGCGCGAGGTTTATAAGTATCTGGCCGCCGCCGACATTTATGTCCAGCCCTCGCTCAACGAGGCCATGGGCCGCACCGTCCTTGAAGCGCAATACATGAAGCTGCCGGTGGTGGCCACAAAGGTCTGCGGCCTGCCGGACGCCGTCAGGGACGGGGTGACCGGGATCCTGGTGCCTCCGGCAGACAGCAAAGCCATTGCCGGCGCCGTTGAAGAACTTATTAAAGACGACCAGAAACGCTACCGCATGCGCGAAGCGGGCCGCCGTTTTGTGCTTGAAAAGGATTTTACCGGTTACACCCGTTTCAGCGCCGAAAGCATGAATATCCAGATGAAAAAGTTCTATAATAAGATATTGGCGCAGCGTAACTACTTCTACAGCCGCACTTTACGAGGTAATATTCGGTGAACCCATGTCTCTTTCACGTATCTGCGTAGTTGCAGAGCTTGCTCTGCGTAAAAGGCAAAGCAAGCTTTGCCACTACAGAAGCAAAGTGCGGCTGTA
>JAHJSU010000361.1 GCA_018829985.1 Elusimicrobiota bacterium
ACAGCCGCACTTTGCTTCTGTAGTGGCAAAGCTTGCTTTGCCTTTTACGCAGAGCAAGCTCTGCAACTACGCAGATACGTGAAAGAGACATGGGTTCACCGAATATTACCTCGTAAAGTGCGGCTGTAGAAGTAGTTACCGGATATTATGGAAATCAAGTATCATAAATTTTTCAGCGCGCGTCTGGGCCAGGATTTTGAGCTGAAATCCTACGGTTCGCTGGGCAAGCCCGTCATGGTCTTCCCGACTTCCGGCGGAAGGTTTTACGACTATGAGGACAGGGGAATGATATCGGCGGCCGCCGAATTCATAGAGCGCGGCGATATCACGGTCTTCTCGGTCGACAGCAGGGACTGGGAATCGTGGAACAAGCCCGTGAAAGACGAATGGATGGCTTTAAGGCACGCCCAGTACGCGGCCTGCATCACGGAGGAGGCGATCCCCTTTATAATGAAGAATTACGGCGTGTCCGAAAAATTCCTGGCCACGGGCAACAGCCTGGGGGCGTTCCACGCCGCCAATTTTTTTCTCAAATTTCCGGAGCGGTTCGACTCCGCCTTATGCATGAGCGGCGTCTACAGCCTGAAGACCGAGCTTCATGGCTACTCGGACGCGGGGGTTTACCTGAACGAGCCGCTGAGTTATCTTCCCGGGCTTACGGACGAAAACATCCTGGCCCGGCTGCGGGACGGCTACACGGTCGTAACCCACGGGCGGGGGGCCTGGGAAATATTCAATGATCAGTCCTTTGAACTGGCGGAAATACTGAAAAGCAAATCCATACCCTGCTGGTATGATCCCTGGGGTGAAAACTGGCCGCACGAATGGTTCACCTGGCACGCGCAGATACGGAAATACCTGGCCGCCTTTAAAGAAGGCGTGCTGTTCAGGGGCGGCACGCTGAAATTGACAGGCCCGGAAAGAAGGCTGAATAAATTGGACGCGGCCGCTTGAACTGTCCGGACGGGCCGGTCCGCGCAATAAAACATTGAAATGGTCCAGAAACTGTCGGCGCTTTTCGGGTTGATTTTCCTGGCCGCCGGCCCGCTTCCCGCGGCCCAGATCATAGAGAAGGAGATCTCCTGCCCCGTGTGCGGGCGGGAATATTACGCCAAGCTGGACGTGCCCGACCCTATTTCCCCAACTTCCGCTAGGGGAAGGGGCAATAGACCAGACGGTCCACCCTGAGCCCGGCCAGGTCTTTTTCCGAACCGTAAAATTTGTCGGGGAAATGCAGGAAAACAGTGTTGCCCCGGAGCAGCAGTTTTTCCTTTATCGAGGGATGATCGATCTCAAAGGGGCAGATGCGGCATTCCCGGGCGCAGCTGACGCCTTCAGCGGACTTTTCAGGCGGGACGTACGGCATTCCCAGCATGCAGGCGCGCGCGCTGGTCAGGTTCAGGTAGGGATAATAAAGCGTCACCTTAAAGCTCCGCGGGTCGAACCCGTAGCTCCGGCCCCGGCCGAAATTGGTCCTGGGGCGGACCCCGGTGGTGGACAGCTCGTAACGCGTTATGCCGAGTTCCCGGAAAAATTTCAGCGCCAGCCCGTTATGGATCTTCAGCCAGTCCCCGGCCCCCTCGAAGACGTTGTAGTAAAGCAGGCGGCCGGCGTTCAGCCTGAAAGGGAGGCGGTTGCGCTTCGCCAGTTCAAGGGCGCCAAAGTCGTTTATGGTTATCTCAAGCCTTTCCGCGTCTATCCTGCCCCGGCGGACGAGCTTTAAAAGTATTTTGAAAACGGAATCCGTGAGCCCGGCGCCTTTTTCGCTCAGCATCGGGGTGAGCAGACAGATCTTCCTGCCCAGGCCCTGCAGGCGGACCGCCTCTTCGCAAACGGATGCGTCAAGCAGGTTTTCGCAGAATTCGGGGCCCAGGTAGAACCATGCGAAACTCCGGACGGCCGCGCCGAGCCCGCCGGACCTTTCAAGATCCTCAAGCGTCATGGTCCCGAGCCGTATGCCTTTTTCTATCATCGGCAGTTAACCCGAATTCCTCCGCTGAGGACTTCCACAGCGACTTGAAACTTGCGACCAACCCGAAAAACCGGGTTCTTCGGGTTAAAACCCGCTCCCGTCCCATTTATCCATTTCTTTTATGAAAGCCCGCCTGGCCTCATCCTGCGGCAGCGAAGAGGAGAGCCCCTCCGCCAGGTCCAGCATGCTCCGCAGCGCCCTGACTTTCCTGACTTTTATCTCCGGGGGGTCGAGGCGCGTGCCGTACTTGAAATACTGGACCCCGGACCGGAAGAAATCAAAAAAAGCCGCGGCGTTGGCGAGCCGCGGCGCGCGTCCGCGGGTGAGCCTGAACGTAAGCCTCTTCACCAGGCCGGGCAATTCCCCGGCGCGGGCCGGCGTCTCCAGGCTCCCGATCTTCACCAGCCCGCCCGGCTTCGCGTTTATGCGGCAGAGCGAGCCCTCGGGCAGGGCCGAGCTCAGCGTGTAGTAGTCCGGGCGGTGCAGCTGGCAGCGGCCGTTCACGAAAGGGCAGCCGAAAAAACGGTAATCGAAAATCTCGGTTTCGATGCCCCGCTCCCCGCAGAACGCGAGGATCCCGCGCGCCTCGTACGGCGTCAGCTGGTTCGGCAGAATGACGCGGGAGAAGCCGGAACGTCCGGCGAAAAAAGCGGCGGTCAGGCTGTTGAAGACCGGCTGCACCGAGCTCAGGTGGAGCTTTGCCCTGAGGGGCCGGGCCCGGTCGGAGAACATTCCGATGAGATAGGGGTTGGAGACGATGAAGGCATCCATCCCGAGATCGTCCAGCTTCCGTATCCGTTCCATGATGGCGGCGCGTTTTTTAACCGTCGCCGGGGCGTATATGGCGTTGACGGCGAGTATTATCTTTTTTCCGAGCGCGTGGACCCTTTTTATGGCCGGTTTCAGCGCGGCGCCGGGCAGGAAGCCGGGGCCGAAGGCCGGCAGCGTCGAAACCGCCGTATAAAATTCCTGCGCGCCGGCGCCGGTCAGCGGCTCCAGCTCTTTAAGGTCTGAAAAACAGGACACTATTTTCATTTGCCGATTGGCCAGGCCCGCGCGAACCCCGCAACACGCCGGTCGCGAACAGCCGGTGACCGGTAACCGGGGCTTCCTTCATCGCGGGCTGCCCGTTACCCCGTCTAGAACGCCTCTGAACCGATGCTTTCAGGCTTCTTATTTGAAGCCTTTAATTCCCTGTTCCCGTAGATCCTCAGATAATCGGCCCTGGCGCCGCAGCAGGCGGGGGCCAGGGAGCAGCGCCCGCAGGCGGGGTTCTTCGCTTTTTTCGCTATACCGGCCTCCAGGATGCGGTCGCCCCTGCGCCAGCGCTGGAACTCAAAGGAAAACCCCTCAAAATTGCGGAGCCTGCACAGGGGCATGTTCTGGACCACGGCCTTCAGGCCCTTAAGCTTGAGCTTCGCGAGCGCCAGCTTCAGGTAGGGCTCCGCGTCGCCGTAGCGCGGGACGATGTCCCGGCTGTCCCTGACCCGCCCGGCGTTGCGCACAAAAGTGAAGTTGACGAAGGCCAGCCCCGGAAAATTCTTTATCACCCAGTCCGCGAAGAGCGGCAGGCGGCGGTAGTTGTCCCTGAAGATGATGTGGAAGAGCCGTATCTTGCGCTCCGCGCCAAGGGCTTTCAGGTTTTCAAGCCCCTTTAAGGCCATGGCGAACTTGACGCTCCTGGTGGCCTTCCGGTAGGTCTCCGGGTCCGAGGCGGGGAAATTGACCGTGAAATAATCGACGGCCTTCTCCACCCTGCGGCAGAATTCAGGGTCCGAAAGCGCCACGGCGTTGGTGGACAGCATGAAGTTCTCCGCTCCGGCCGCTTTAAGCGTTCTTATCCAGTCGAAAAAATCCCTGTTCGTGGTCGGTTCGCCGCCGCCCTCCAGGCTTACCGCTTTAACGCCCTTTTTCCGTATCCCGGAAGCGACCTTTTCCCTGGGGACCGGGTCGCCGGCCGGCGGGTTCTGGCAATAGACGCAATAAAGATTGCAGGTGCGCGCCATCGGCACGCAGAGCTGTTCGCTTATCCATTCTTTTTTCAACGAAGGGGGCATTTCCAGTCTATCTTACCATTTTTAAACTTGCAGAATCGCTCCGCTCCGCGCGCGCTTTTCAGGCATGGCATCAGCGCCATGATTCGGCTGCGTTCAGGATCCCGGGAAGGAGCTTTTTTATCGCCGCGGCGTCTTTCGGAGCGGCCGCGGCGCCGGTTTTACCGGCGCCGGCGGAGGCCAGCAGCAGGACGGCGATCCTGTCCAGGGTCTTTTTGTCAAGCTTTCCGCAAACGGTTTCATGTCTGAAAGCGGGGGGGCGCTTGTCAAGCGATAGTATGAACCTGGCTTTGCCTTCGGCCGACTCCAGCAGAAGGGACAGCTTGCTCCCGGGGGCGGCAGCGTTATCCGCGGTAAGCCTGGCTCCCAGCGCGGCTATGATAGCGGACAGTTCCGGGTTGTTCCGCCCGTCCCGTTTCCGCTCGTCGGCGCGCAGCACAAAATAATTCCCGTGTACCAGGTTGTCCGCCGGGTTTATCAGGATGTCCTCGCTTCTGGCAAGCACCGAACAGGAGAGGGCCGTTCCTCCCTTTTCCAGCGTGAAAGCGAAACTTTCATGGCTCGCGGAGCCCAGGCGCATGGCCGCGCCGCCGGCGCGCAGCAGGGAATTCAGCCCGGAGCCGGAGGCGCGGACCTGCCCGCGCAGATGGGCGTAGGCGGCTGCTATATGCGGGTTTACGGTATAAGCCTCCTCGTAGAGTTTTTCTATAAGTTTTTTCCTGCCGTGGCCCAGCGTGCGGTACAGGTACATCAGCAGGTGCGAGTCGTCCATCCTGGCGGCGGTGGGTTTGCGGCTTTTTTTCAGGCCGTCTATGAACTGCCGGACATGCTCGTTGGAAAGCCTGTTCTGCCGTTCCTTTTCCTTCCAGGCCGGCCCGCCGTCCTCGTCGAAAGCCGACTGGCAGTAAAGCTGCATGGCTTCTTTAAGCTTAAAACCGAATTTTTCCGGATTGTCATAAAACGGGGACCCCTCCACCATGTGGAACGAGCCGACGGTGTAGGAATTGACCAGGTCCCTGGTCGCTTTCAGCCAGTCCTCCATTTCACGCACGTCGTCCCAGGTCTCGGTGGGCAGGCCGGTTATAAGCAGCACAGGGTTCCAGATCCCGGCCTTGTGCAGGTCTTCCAGGTTCCTGTAGAGCTTTTCCAGCGAGAGCCCTTTGTTTATATATTTAAGCATCCGCCGCGTCGGATATTCCACCCCGGCCACTACCTTGATGACGCCGGCTTCGCGCATCATGGCGATCAGGTCGCGGTCCATATTGCGCAGGTTGAAGCAATCGGCCCAGAGGATCCCGAGGTCCGCTTTAATAAGCTGTTCCAGGAAAGCGCGCGCGTATTTGTAGGTGGGATTGAAGTTGGGATTGTAAAAAAGGAAATGGCGGCAGCCCAGCTCCTCTTTGAGTGTTTTGAGTATCCGTATGGATTCGCCTATGTCCAGCGCAAAAAGTCCGGTGCGCGCGCTACTGCAGAAAAAGCAGTTGAAAGGGCAGCCTTCGCTGAAGCTGACCTGCAGGGTCAGGTAATTGTCCGGGAAGCCCCGCCGTGAATATTTTTCGAGGGAGGCGGGAAGATGGTAGAATTCGCGTATTTCCCCGCCGGTATAGCTGTAAGCCGCGCTGGTGGCCTTGTCGTAAGCGGGAAACCCCGCGGGCACCGAGGGATCCTTTACCTCCGAATCCGGCAGAAGCTCGAAATAATGGCTGAGCGCCTCCGGCGGGGCCACGTCTTTCCCCGCCTGTATAAGGACATTCTTATTGACGGTTTTACAGGCGAAATTCCCGGCGCACAGGGCCTTGAACGGAACTTTCTTTTCCACGGCTCTGCAGATGTTGAGCATAGCCCCGTGCGCGTTCCCGCAGACGGGGTAGTCTATGTCCGGGCAGTCCTTCAAGATCTTCCGGTAGCCGCCGCCCTGAAATGCGAGGGACATATTCTGAAGGCCGCCCAGGGCTATGACCGCTTCGGGAAAGCGTTCTTTAAGGGCCCTGGCCAGGCATTTGGCCAGATTTATTCCGAGGTCGATCTCGCGGTTGTCTCCGAGAAAATGGGTCAGGGAAATCCCGAACAGGTCTTTTTGCTCCACGTTAAGCGCGTCGAGCAGGAACTCCGTCTGTTCCCGCAGGCGCCGGTCGCCGGTCCGGAGAAAGCGGTTTACCGCCTCGTCATCGCCGTAGAGCATCAGCTTCACCCGCTCCGGATTTTTAGCGTAGGCCAGCCGTATCTGGTTGTTGAAATCATACTGGCTGATGTCGGAAAAACCGGCTCTTTTCAGGTAGCCGGCAAGATTGGGCACTCCGACTTTCTGATACAGGAGATCTCTGTACCAGTCGTGTTTCAGTACGATGGGCGAGGGCGTAAGAAAAGCTATTTTCATATGCAATACCGCGGTCAGCCTGCATGTTACAATAAAATTCAGTGAAAAGTAATTCTTGAAAAGCCTATGTTCCGGGCGAACTTCCTGACGGCCGCGGTCCTGGCGGCGGCCTCTCCCTTAAAACCCTTTATCTTCGCTTTGTCGAATCCGCGGTACCGCAGGTCCAGCAGCCGCACCAGCAGCGCGGAAGCCGGGTCTTCCCAGCCCGGGTCCTTTTTAAACGCCAGCGCGGCGGTCCCGCCGGACGCCGGCAGCCCGAGCATATCTTTCCGCGAGTACGGCTTCAGTTCCGCCGTGCCGCGGCGTTCCGCGTAGAACTTCCAGATGCCGCCGCAGACCGGGTTCAGCGCGCACGCGGCGCAGGAGGGAGGCTTGGTCTTGTTCCGCTTATTGAATAACTCCATGAAAAAGGGGAGGGACTCGGTCTTGGAGGTATCGCAGGTCTCGGAACTGATATTGTTGTCGATGACCGTGTCCGTGAACAGCGTCTCGCAGCCGCCCATCAGGCAGACCGGGATTATGCCGCAGTTGCTCATGCTCACTTCCAGGCCTTTCGCCCTCAGCTTTTCCGCCGCGCGCGAAAGATGCGGGGCGACCTTTGAAAGCCTCGGGTAGAGGCGCAGGTTCTCCGCTTTGCGCGAGGCCGGATATATATGGGAAAAGGTCACGCCTCCGACGCCGCGCAGGCCGTTTATAACGAAATCCGCGAACGCCGGCAGCGCCCTGTAATTGAGCGAGGTTATCAGGTGGTATACCGTGGTGTGGATGCCGGCCGAAACAAGGTTCCGGATACCCAGCACCGTCTTTTCAAAGGTGCCGGACGAACGGGTGAGCGTTTCCGATATCCTCCGCTCGTGGGAGTGGAGCGACACGCAGACGCCTAAACGCTTCAGGCGGCCGGCGGGGCCCGGAGCGCGCTTTATCGCGGCGACCTTCTCCGGGCTGGACAGCGCCACGGCGTTTGTCAGCAGATGTATCTGGGAATACCCCAGGCCCGAAGCCGTCCGTATCACGTCCGGCAGGTAATCCAGCAGCGTCGGCTCGCCCCCGTCCAGCGAGACGGCGTCGCAGCCTTCCAGCCTCTTCTTCCTGAGCATGGCGGCGCATTCGCTCATTGAAAAGCGGCGCTTTACGCCTTCCGGGGCTTTCCCCTTGGCGCAGAAAAGGCAGTTCTCGTTGCAGTCCCAGAGCAGGGAGAAGAAGAATTTTTTCATGCGCTGACCGGAAAATCGCCGTTGATACCGCTTTTCATCGATAACTTAAAAAAAACGTCCATGGCGGTTTCCGGGCTATTTCAGCTGGTTGGCGGCCCTTTCAACGATGGGGCCGGGGGCCTTTTTGGAAGCCTTAAGCCCGGCCGGGCCGTAAAGCTCAAGATAATCGGTCCTGGGCCCCGGGCAGATATTTTTAAGCGTGCACTTTTTGCAGGCCGGGCAGTGTTCCTTTTCCCCGAGGTAGAGCGCGCTTTTGAGATGGCCGAGCTTGAAGGTGTCTATCGCGCGGTCTTCATAGCCGGGGGCCAGGCAGAGCGGGAACCCGTCGGTCAGGAACTTTATCCCGCTCTTATCGAACACCCTGAAAGCCTTTATGAGCCCCGGCGTTACGTCGGCCAGGCGCGGCACCAGCCAGGTCCGCTTTTCGACATGCCCCAGCACCTTTATCATGTTTATCTCGATGTAGAGTATGCCGGGGAAATTTTCCGCGACGAACCGGGCGTACTGCGGCAGGAACCGCCCTATCAGCGAATTCACGACCAGCGTCAGCCGGACCCTGCCGCCCCCGGCGACGGCTAGCAGGTTCCTGACGGCGGCGGCCCTTTTTTCAAAAGTGTTCTTTGTCCGGGTCAGCAGGTCGAACAGCCCGGCGTTATGCGCCGGGAGATGCACGTTGAACATCGTCACGCCGGCCTTCAGCAGGGCCCGCACGAAATCCGCCCTCTCGAGCTTCGTGCCGTTCGTGACGAGTATGATATCCCTGACCCCCCGCTTCCTCGCGTAGGCGACCCAGCGGGGCAGGTCTTTAGATAAGGCGGGCTCGCCGCCTTCCACGCAAATGGAGTCCCCGAACATGTTTATCAGCTTTTTTATCCGGCCCGGGGAATCGACAGGGTTACAGCCGCCGCGCGAGCAAAAAACGCACCGCTGGTCGCAGCGGCTGGTTATGCAGATTATCGGTTCGTTCTTTTTCATAAACGGCCGGCGCCTGTCCGGACGGTCCGGTCCGCGGGAAGGTTCAAGGTTCCGGCGCCCAAAGGCTATGATACAATACTTGCGCGGGTGTCGTAAAAGCACGGTGTGCCTCAGACACAGGGGAAACCGCTTGTGGGTAAATCTTCCGGCCCGCCAAACAGCCCGGAGGGTCCCCGCCAATACTACCCGGCGGGCGCAGCGCCTCCGGCGGAAAGGGGTCCCGCCAAAAAAGGCGGCGGGAGAGGTTATGGGGACAGTAAATCCCGCCGGGGGGGGGTTGACAAATTTGTTATACGAATGTATAATTATGCAGGAGTATAATTACTGATGGAGGGAATATGAGCAGACCAGCTTCCGGGACGGACCTGCGGCTTCTAAAGGCCGGCAAAGAGCTTCTCCGCGACAAAGGCATAACGGGCCTGAGCGTCAGGGAGGCCTGCCGCCGCGCCAAAGCGAATACGGGGATGTTCCATTATTATTTCGGCTCGAAAGACGAATTCCTGAAGGCCGTCCTGAAGGAGATGTACGGCGAGTTCCTCGCAAATTTCAAGGTCGGGGTGGCGGAAGGCGCCGACCCGCGCAAAAAGCTGAAAAATGCGCTGATCGCCGTGGGCGGATTCGCGCGCGAAATAAAGAACGTCGCCCCGGTCATAATCGCCGACTTGATCCTGGGCAACAAAGACGCTTTTGACTTTATCCGCGGGAATTTTATGGAACATATAGGGCATATAGCCGCGCTGGCCGGGGAATGCCGTCCGCAAAGCGCCCTTAAAGGCAGATCGGTCCCATATATGATAGGGGCTTTGGTGCCGGTAATGATCTTCCCGGTCATCATTGGAGGCATTATGGAGCGCAACGGGGTAAAAAAAGCCGGCGGGATCAGGATCGGAAAGCTGGCGGCCGAATTCTTTTCCGACGAAGGGATAGCCGACAGGGCCGAGATAGCGCTGAGGGGGGCGGGGTTATGAGGCTTATATTATTATTCCTGATAATGGCCGGTACGGCGCGGGCCGGGGAATTCAGCGTTACGCTGAAAGCCGCAGAAGAGGGCGCGCTGGCGGCCTCCAACCAGTACAAAAGCGCAACGCTTGCCGCCGAAGCGGCCGGGGCCGCGGCCGCCGCGGCGGCGTCGCCGCTTTATCCGCGCCTTGCGCTTGAAGGCGGCCTCAGGTATAACGCGGTAGTAACGGAGCTGGAACTGGGCCCTGTCACGCGCAGGCTGGGGGATAACTGGAACTATACGCTCGGCCCTTCCGCCTATTACACTCTCTTTGACGGCGGAGCGCTGCGCGGCGCTTACGGGGCCGCCGGAAAGAACGCCGCCGCCCGGAAAGCCGAGGCCGGGCAGGTCCGCCGCCAGACAGTGTTCAAAGCCCGCGCCGCCTATTTTAATGCTCAGGAATTTCAATGTTCCTCACGCAAAGGCGCAAAGGCGCAAAAAAACAGATGCATGCCCGCTTTTCTTTGCGAGCTTTGCGGCTTTGCGCGAGACAAGACAGGCCTGTAGTTACATTTTGCGGCCAAA
>JAHJSU010000362.1 GCA_018829985.1 Elusimicrobiota bacterium
GAAAGAAATCAGACAACAAACCGTTTGATCCATAAACTTTCTTTGTGCCTTGGTGTCTTAGTGGCTGAGTAATTACTAAAAATCAGCGTTATCAGCGTTCTATATTCTATTCCGCCATCTCATAGCGACCTGAGTAGTTAGGTTTTTTTAACGAACAGGGACGTCACCTTGAATTTAACGGCGTCAATGACGCCCCGGTCGGTTATCCGCAGCTCAGGGATAGGCGGGAGCGTCAGGAAGGACATGGCCATGAAAGGGTCGTCTATCTTTGAGCCCAGCATCCTGGCGATCTCGTTCAGGCGCTTCTGCTTTTCCCGGACGAACTCCGCGCTGCGGTCCGACATCAGGCCGGCCACCGGCAGCGGCAGGGCTTCCAGCACCTGGCCGTTCAGGGCCGCCACGATGCCGCCCTGCATTTTTACCACCTGCACCGCTGCCGTATACATGTCGCCGTCGTGGGTGCCGATGACCACGATGTTATGCGAGTCGTGCGAGACCGAGGACGCAATGGCGCCCTTTTTCAGCCCAAAGCCCTTGACCAGGCCCAGCGCCACGCGCCCGGAGGCCATGTGGCGCTCTATCACCGCTATTTTCAGAACGTCCCTTTCGGTGTCGGAAGAGACGTAGCCTCCGTCCTGTTTGACCGGCTCCACGCTCGCCTTCGTGACGATCTGGTTGGGTATGAGATTTATGACTTTCGCGTATTTCCCCTGCGCTTTCAGGGCGAAGTCCTCGTGCTCTATCCATCTGACGTTGACGGTGCCGCGGGTCTTGCCCTTATACTCGCTGATAACGCGGGGCTCTATAACTCCGTTGCGCGCCACCAGCCTGCCGTCTTTGAATACCCTGGAGATCTTCAGCTTTTTCAGATCGTCGAACACGACCAGATCGGCGTGATAGCCGGGAACTATGGCGCCCAGGTTCTTGATGCCGAAATATTCGGCGGTGTTGATGGTGGCCATCTGTATCGCCCTGATGGGGTCCACGCCCAGCTGGATGGCGATGCGCACCAGGTAATCTATGTGGCCCTGGCGGAAGATATCTTCCAGGTGGCGGTCGTCGGTGACGAACACGAATTTCCGGGAGTTCTCGGAATTGACCAGCGGCAGCAGGCCCCTGAGGTTTTTGGCCGCGGTGCCTTCGCGTATCATGATATACATGCCGGCGCGCAGTTTTTCCCTGGCCTCTTCCACGGCCGTGCACTCGTGGTCGGAGCGGATGCCGGCCGAGATATAAGCGTAAAGCTGTTTATCTTTGAGCATGGGCGCGTGGCCGTCCACCACCTTGTTTTTGGCTATGGCGATCTTCATCAGCACTTCTTCGTCCTGGAGGATGACGCCGGGATAATTCATCATCTCGCCGATGCCCAGGACCCTTTCGTCGTTCAGAAGGAGCGCCAGGTCGTGGGCGGAAAGCTCGGCGCCGGCGGTCTCAAGGTGAGTGGCCGGCACGCAGGAAGGCAGCATCACGTATACACCCAGGACGCTGTTCACGCTTGAGGCAAGCATGTATTTTATGCCGTCAAGACCGAGGACATTGGCGATCTCGTGCGGGTCTATGACGGCGGAAGTGGTGCCGTGCGGCAGGACCACCTTTGCATATTCGGGGATCTTGACCATCGAGCTTTCAATGTGAACATGGCCGTCTATAAAGCCGGGGGCGAGATAGGCGCCGTTGAGGTCAATGGTCTGCGAAGCGGGATAAACGCCGAAACCCACTATTTGCCCCTTATGCACGGCCACATGGGTTCTATGGATGTCGCCCGAGAAGGTGTTGATGACCTTTGCGTTTTTCAGCAGGAGGTCCGTTTTTTTGCCGCCGCCGGCCATTTCAATTTTATCTTTGATGTTCCGAAGATTCGTTTCCGTGTCTATCATAGGGCCTCCTCCCCTGCCTGCCGCCTGCCTGCCCTGCCTACCGGCAGGCAGGCGGCAGGCAGGGCAGGCAGGCGCGCGTTTTTACATTTTACTTTTTTATGCCCTTATTGAACAATGCTTTTAAAATTAACGCCCCTCGGGCGGACTTTTCTTAATTATGGATTCCCGCCTACGACATGCGGGAATGACAGCGGGGAGAATTGTCCTTCCTGCCTGCCCGCCGGTGTTTTCCGCCAGAAGGCGGATCCGCCGGTTGTTTAGCGGAGGAGGGCGATCTGTTGGCAGGAATCCATTAATTCCTTTTGCGCTTTCCGCGCCTTTTGCGGCCGATCCTGCGCCGCCAAAAAAAGGAAATTCCCATAGCGGCGAATTACTGGTTTTTTTAAACATGCTTTTTAAGTCCCGCGGAAACTAATATAATTTTACTGTGGACTTCAATGCTTCGCTGACACAGCTGGCAACGCTCGGCGCGTTCGTCTTCCTGGCCGGACTTGTGGATTCCGTGGCCGGCGGCGGCGGCCTGATAACTTTGCCGGCCTACCTTCATTTCGGCCTGCCGCTGAACCGCCTGCTCGGCACCAATAAGCTTTCTTCAAGCCTGGGCACCGCGGTGGCGGCGTTCAAGTTCCTGAAGGAACTCCGTTTTAAAAAAGATTTCCTTTTCGTGCTGGTCGTCTTCGCCGCGCTGGGCTCGTTCCTCGGGGCGCGGTTTATTTCCCTGCTGCCGCCGCAGTTTATAAGATATCTGCTTATAATCGCGCTGCCGCCCGTGGCTTTTTTCATCATCGCCAGGCGCCGCTTCGGGCTCTCCGACCAAAGCGGCCTGATCGCCGAAAAGACGCTGCTTTTCCGCGCGGTCCTCATCGCCTTTTTCATAAGCTTTTACGACGGGCTCCTCGGCCCCGGCACCGGCGCCTTCCTGGCCGTGGCCCTGACGCGGTTCTGCGGCTATGACCTGTTAAAGGCCACGGCCCTGAGCAAACTTTTAAATCTTACCTCCAACCTCTCGGCTTTGCTCACTTTCCTGATACTTGGGCTGGTGGATATAAAGCTGGGGCTTGCCATGGGGGCGGTCGGGATGGCGGGTAATTATCTCGGCTCGCACCTGGCGCTGAAAAAAGGGGTCTGGCTGATAAAGCCGGCGCTTTTTATCGTCTCAAACGCGCTGCTGCTGAAAATAATCTGGGATATGGTCAGGTAGAGGTCAGAGGTCAGAGGTCAGATATATGTAACTACTTCTACAGCCGCACTTTGCTTCTGTAGTGGCAAAGCTTGCTTTGCCTTTTACGCAGAGCAAGCTCTGCAACTACGCAGATACGTGAAAGAGACATGGGTTCACCGAATATTACCTCGTAAAGTGCGGCTGTA
>JAHJSU010000045.1 GCA_018829985.1 Elusimicrobiota bacterium
CGAAGGGATAATCCTTACCGACGGCGCCGGCGTTATAAAAACCCTTAACGCCGCCGCTGAAAAACTCACGGGGGTGCCTGCCGCCCAGGCCGCCGGCCGCCGCGTAGCCGACGTCTTCGGCGGAAACGGCTTGGACTCCGCAGCGCTTGAAACGCTGCGCAGCGGCAAGCCTGTATCGAGAGAACTTTCCGCAGCGTTCAAAGAACGGGTGGATTTCCAGGTACAGACCGTGGCCGTACGCGAAGGCGGTCTGGTCAAGGGTTGCGTTCTTGTGGCGCATGATGTGACCGAACTCAAAAAGGCAGAGCGGATGCGTAAGGAATTTGTGGCCAACGTGTCGCACGAGCTCAAAACCCCGCTTACCGCCATAAAAGGCAATATCGAGACATTGATCGGCGGGGCAGTGGACGACCGCGCGCACCGCGGGGAATTCCTGAATTCGGTGCTGCGCCAGGCGGAAAGACTTGAAGGCCTGGTGAACGACCTGCTGCGTCTTTCAAGCCTTGAATCGGCGACAGTCGTTATCGAGCTTTCCGAGTTCTCTCCGCGTCTTCTGGCCGGAGAGGCTTACGCCGCTCTTTTGCCGGCGTTCAAGGGTAAGACGCTGTCGTTCAGCAACGATATTCCGGACGGCCTGAGAATACGGGCGGACAGGGATAAGCTTGAACAAGTGTTCTTTAACCTGCTGGACAACGCTTTCAAATTCACGCCGGGCGGCGGTCGGATATGCGCTGAAGCCGAAGATGCCGGGACTTATATTAAATTCCTTATAAAGGACACCGGTCCCGGAGTCCCCGTAAAAGACCTGCCCCGGCTTTTTGAGCGGTTTTACCGTGTGGATAAGGCCCGCTCCCGCGAGCAGGGCGGCACCGGGCTCGGCCTCTCGATAGTCAAACACGCGGTGGAACTACATGGCGGTTCCGTCGGAGCGGATAGCGTAGAGGGACGCGGTTCAACCTTCTGGTTCACTATCCCCACTGCTGTGTCAGGAATAAGCGGCCGTGGTTTGAAATAAGCCCGATTCGCCGGTTTTTTATTTTACACGTATTTTACCCCGCCTTTATAGGCTCTTAATCCCGGTTTTTTACAATTTAAGCGTAGTATTCGGGATTTTAAAGGAGGTTGTACATGAATAGCAAGGTGAAACTGACCACGATCGCTCTGGCACTGGTTTGCGCGTTTGCTTCGTCGGCGCCGGCCGGAGATCTGGATATTCTGCTGGACCGGCTGGTGGACAAGAACGTGCTGGCGGCGGGTGAGGCGCAGGAGATACGCATAGAGACCCAGGAGGAAGCGAAACGGGAGATTTCCACCCAAAGCAACGCGGTCCTGCCGCTGTGGCTGCAGGCCATAAAACTGCGCGGCGACATGCGGGCGCGATACGAGTTCAAGAATAATGAGAATAACAGATACAATCAGCACAGGTTCCGGTATCGCCTGCGCTTCGGCGCGGACGCGAAGATGAACGACAAGGTGTACGCGAGTTTCGGCCTTGCCAGCGGCTCAAGCGCCGATCCCCGCTCCACCAATCAGACCTTTACGGACAACTTCACGAAGAAGAATCTGTATATTGATTACGCGTCTATCGAGTACAACCTGAACAGCAGTCTGGCATTCACCGTCGGCCGCATGAAGAACCCGCTCTGGCTGACCAACGATATGATCTGGGACACCGACATTAATATGGAAGGAGCCGCAGCCAGGTTTAACACGACGCTCAACCGCAACTGGCAGTTCTTTTCTAATGCCGGTATCATGGCGCTGGGCGAATCCCTAGCGGTCGCGGCCGATCCGTACCTTGCCATGCTACAGCCGGGGGTGGCGTGGAAAAATGACAGCGGGAACAGGGATATCAAGTTCGGCGCCGCCGTCTACTCGTTCACCCATGTCCGGAATCGGGCGGTGTTCGCCAACAGGCCTTCCACCACGGGAGGCTACCAGCTGGCCAACAGCACGATACCGAATACCATGTATAAGTACGACTATGACGCCGTAAGCCCGGAAATAGAGATAAACGCCGACATTGCGCCCGTCTACCTCCCGCTGCTGGGAACGTTCGGCTACAACATCTCGTACGCGGGGCTGTTCGGCAATTACCTGCAGGCGCTGGGGCATGCCGGAGACAGGACGGCCTGGCTGGCGGGTTTCAAGCTCGGCCAGCGCAAGGTGGAAGACTTCGGGCAATGGCAGCTGCGCTACAGCTTCCGCCGGCTCGGAAAGGACGCCTGGGCGGATACTTATCCCGATTCCGACTTCTTCGGCGGGTCCACCGGCGTGCTCGGGCACGAGGCGCTGCTGACGCTGGGTCTGATGAAGGACTTCTCCGCGGACCTGGATTATTACGTAGCCAGGCCCACCACCGGGAAGCTGAAGGGCGAACGGGTTTTTGAGTTCGACTTCAACGTAAAATTCTGAGCTTCGGACGGTATATCAGGATGATAGGATAACAGGAGGAACATAATGAAAAAGATAATGACAATATTGCTGGTCCTCGGGTTCGCGGCTCCGGCGCTTGCCGGGCAGAAAGTGGTGGTGGAAGGTTCCACGACGCTGCTCCCGATCGCCCAGAAGGCGGCCGAGGAGTTTATGAAAACGGAAAAGGACGCCGACATCTCCATACGGGGAGGCGGCTCCGGCGTAGGCATCGCCTCGCTTATCGACGGCGCCTGCGATATCGGAGATTCTTCGCGCCCGATAAAACAGGGCGAGCTTGACAGGGCCGCCAAGCGGGGCCGGAAGATCAAGGCGCATATCGTCGCGATGGACGGCCTCTCCAGCATCGTTCACCCATCCAATACGGTGGGGGGGCTCACCAAGGAGCAGCTGAAGAAGATCTACACCACGCGCGCCGCGAACTGGAAAGAGTTCGGCGGCCCGGACCTCAAGATCGTGGTCGTTTCCCGCGACAGTGCGGGCGGCACTTTCGAGGCTTTCGGTGAACTGGTCCTGAACAAAAAAAATGTGCGCCCGGACGCGATAATGCAGGCGTCCAACCAGGGCGTGGTCTCCATAGTGGCGAGGACTCCCGGGGCTATCGGCTATGTGGGCCTGGGCTATCTCAGCGCTTCAGTGAAGGCAATCTCAGTAAATGGAGTTATGCCTTCCAGGGAAACGGTGCTCAGGGGTAAATACCCTGTCTCCCGTCCGCTTTTTATGTATACGGCGGGCGAACCGGAAGGAATGGTGAAGAAATTCATAGAGTTCGTCAAGGGACCCGAAGGGCAGAAGCTGGTGGAGGAAGAGGGTTTCGTGTCGCTAAAGAAGTAAAGGTTTACAAGTCATGAGATAAATGGAACTGATCGCGCGGGGAGTGGCGTGAAGGTTTTTCCGCTCCTCGCGCGAATAACAAAATGATAAAGCGCAATAAAGAAAAAGGCATAGAGTGGCTCTTCACAGCGCTGGCGTTCTCCTCGCTGGTGTTCCTGACCGGTATAGTCATAGTGCTGGTCAAGGAGGCCCTCCCGATCTTCTCCACGGTCAGCCTGCCGGCTTTTCTCGGCGGGGAAAGCTGGTACCCCACGGCCGAGCCGCCGGAATTCGGCATCTTCCCGCTTATCATGGCTTCGTTCTGGGTAAGCGCCGGGGCCATGCTGATCTGCGTTCCGCTGGGCGTGGGCAGCGCTCTTTATCTGCATGAGCTGGCGGGGGAGCGGCAGCGCGCTGTGCTCAAGCCGGTCATAGAGGTGCTCGCTTCCGTGCCGTCCATAATCTACGGCTTCTTCGGCATGGTCATCCTGGCGCCTTTTCTCCAGGACCGCTTTAACCTCCCGATAGGGCTCTGCGTGCTGAGCACCAGCATAGTGCTGGGCGTGATGGCCACTCCCACGGTGGCGAGCATAGCGGAAGACGCGCTGGGCTATGTGCCCAGGTCCTTCCGCGAGGCTTCTTTCGCCCTGGGGGCCAACCGCTGGGAAACCCTGACCAGGGTTATAATACCGGCCGCAGGTTCCGGCATTTCGACCGCGGTGATACTGGGAATGAGCCGCGCCATAGGCGAGACCATGACCGTGCTGATGGTGGCCGGCGGGGCGGCGGTGGTGCCAAGTTCCATCTTTGACCCGGTGCGGCCCATGACGGCCGCGATAGCCGCCGAGATGGGGGAGGCCCCGGTCGGCAGCGATCATTATCACGCGCTTTTCGCGGTCGCGCTGGCGCTGTTCATCGTAACGTTCGCGTTCAACATAATCGCCGAGCTTATAAGCCGGCGTTACAGGCTGAAGCTGGGGCTTTCAAGGTGATATGACAAAGCGCGAGCTAATTCAGAAAACCGGTTTTACCCTGCTGGCCATGTGCATGGCGGCCAACATCGTTTTCCTCGGACTGATAATATTTTTCATCGCCTCAAAAGGGCTTTCTATCATAAGCTGGGAATTTCTTACCCAGGCGCCTGTGGACGCCATGACCCGGGGCGGCATAGCGCCGGCTATAGTGGGAACTCTTTACCTGACCCTCGGAGCCGTGCTTATCGCCCTGCCGCTCGGAGCGGCCTGCGCCATTTACCTGACGGAATATTCCCCGAAAGGCTGGACCGTTAACCTGATAAGGATAAGCGTCAATAACCTTGCCGGCGTGCCTTCGGTGGTGTTCGGGCTTTTCGGACTGGCGATCTTCGTTAAAAAGGCGGGGTTCGGCGTCTCCATGCTGTCCGGCTCGCTGACGCTCGGCATACTCGCCCTGCCGGTCATAATTTCAGCCTCGCAGGAGGCGCTCATAGCCGTGCCGCAGTCCATCAGGGAGGCCTCGCTGGCGCTAGGCGCCACGCGTTGGGAAACCATCCACCGGGTGGTGCTGCCGGCCGCCCTTCCCGGCATACTGACGGGCGTAATTTTGAGCGTGGGCCGGGTGGCCGGAGAAACGGCGCCGATACTGTTCACGGCGGCGGCGTTCTACATGAAGGGCTATCCTGACTCGGTTCTCTCGGAAGTTATGGCCCTGCCTTATCACATCTACGCCTTGATGACGGAAGGCACGCATCCGGAGATACAGACGCAGATAGCTTACGGCTCAAGCCTGGTGCTTCTGGCGCTGGTGCTTTCCGTTTCCATGCTGGCCATATTTATCCGACAGCGGTACAGGAGGGGTTATAATGCATAGCGCATCAAAGGAGAGGGGCGCCGCGGACTTTCTGTTGAGCGGTAATGGGGTAAAGTCCGCTCCCGGTCTGTTCGGCGAGGCCGAAAATTCCTGCATTGAGCCGAAGATAAGCGCGCGCGGCGTAAATTTTTACTATGGCCCCAAGCGGGCGCTGAAAGATATAAATATGGATTTCAGCCCGCGCCTGATCACGGCGATAATCGGCCCGTCCGGCTGCGGCAAATCCACTTTCATCCGCCTGCTCAACCGGATGAACGAACTTGTGCCCGGCACCCGGCTGGAGGGGGAGATACTGCTTGACGGACTTGACATCGTAGCCCCGGTCTGCGATGTCGCCGAACTTAGGAAACGTGTGGGTATGGTTTTCCAGAAACCCAACCCTTTTCCCAAGAGCATCTTCGAAAACGTGGCGTACGGACTTGAGATAAACGGTTCCCTTGCCCGGCGCGCGATAGAGGAGAAAGTGGAGGATTCGCTGAAAAAAGCCGCGCTCTGGGACGAAGTGAAGGACCGCCTCCGCGAAAGCGCGCTGGGCCTGTCCGGCGGGCAGCAGCAGCGGCTCTGTATAGCGCGCTGCCTGGCCGTGGAGCCGGAAGTGATACTTTTCGACGAGCCATGCGCCAGCCTGGATCCGATCTCCACCGCCAAAATAGAGGAATTGATACTTACGCTTAAAAAGACTTATACCATAGTCATAGTCACGCACAATATGCAGCAGGCGGCCCGTGTTTCCGACCGGACGGCTTTTTTCCTTATGGGCGAACTGATAGAGTACGGCGGCACGGGGATGATCTTCAAAGCGCCGCACGACAGGCGCACCGAAGACTATATAACGGGCAGGTTCGGATAAAGATCGTAAAGAGCGGGGAGCTAAAAAAGAGGAGCGCTATGCAAAGACATTTTGACGAGAAACTGCAACAGCTGAAGAGCGATATAATGAAAATGGCCTCGCTTACGCGGCAGGCTCTGATGAACGCCGTGGAGGCGCTTAAAAACAGGGACCCGGTAGCCGCCAAACGCGTGATAGACGGCGATACCCAGCTGGACGCGCTGGAACTGGAAATAGACGAAAAGTGCATTAATCTTATAGCCCTGCACCAGCCCATGGCCGGCGATCTGCGATTTATTACCACCGGCATGAAGCTGAACACGAAACTTGAGCGCATAGGCGACCTGGCGGTGGATGTCGCGCAGCGCGCGCTGGATGTTTCCGGCAAGCCTCTGCTCAAGCCCCTGGTGGATATTCCCCGGCTTGCCCTTATAGCCGGGCGCATGACGGGGGAGGCCATAGAGTCTTTCATTAAAAGCGACGCCGGCCTGGCCCGGAAAGTCGTTCTTTCCGACCCCGAGGCCGACGAGATAAAGAGGGCGGTGGAAAAAGAGCTGATCTACGACTATATGATGAAAGACGGCTCCACGGCAGACAGGGCGGTGCCGCTGCTCCTTGCCGCGCGGCATCTTGAACGGATCTGCGACCACGCCGTAAGCATGGCGGAGGATATCATCTATATGGTGGAAGCCCGGGTCGTGCGCCATCATCCGGAAGCGCTCAAATAAACGGCCTCCGCCCGGCATCATAGCGGGCCTGCTGTTCAGCGCCGGCTACCTGGGCACGGAATTCCACATCCCGCTCTGGATAGTGCTGACCTGCCACGCCACGATAGTTCTGGGCACAATGTCCGGCGGCTGGCGCATAGTCAAAACAATGGGCAACAAACTCTCAAAGCTGCGCCCGGTGGACGGGTTCTGCGCCGAGGGCGCGGCCTCGCTGGTCCTGTTCGGCGCGTCGGCCATAGGCGTGCCGATAAGCACCACGCATACGATAACCGGCGCTATAGTCGGCGTCGGCACGCTCAAAGGTATACGCGCGGTGAAATGGGGCGTGGCCGGCAATATCGTATGGGCCTTGATAATCACCATCCCCGCTTCCGCCCTCATCTCGGCCGCATTCTACTGGCTGGGTGTCATGGTATTCAAAGGATAGAATAAGTATTCGCGGATAATAAAAAGTCCCCGGGAGGGGGCTTTTTATTTCTTTACGCAGCGTGCTCCGGTTACCGCCGGATAAGCTGCACGACCAGGCTCAGTTGGGCTATCCCTACGATCACACAGGCGATGCGGAACAGGCGCTGCTTGCGCGCCGCGATCCGCGCGTAGACCAGCATTGTACGCGCGAGCTGCGTTAAAGGAAGCCACACACGAGACGATTGAATAATAGGCCGCAAGACAATACAGGAATTACTATATACAGGAATATAGGGATATACAAATACAGGAGAAATACCATGAAGAAAAAAAAGACCACTGACACAGAAAAAGGAAAGATGATTGATGGAATACGCGGTAGACTTTTTGGTGCAAGTGCGCCGAAAGAAACAGGGACCTGGCACAATGTAACCTTACCTGGCACGATTTACTTTGAACTAAAAAAGGCGGTTCATATACAAGCGGCCAGCCAAAGACCAGGGGATAAGAGGGCCAGTTACGGCAATATCCTGCAGAAAGTTATTAATTGGGACGCGCTACGGAAGCTGCAAAAGACGGGAGAGATATTGAGCAAATAATTAAAGGCGGGGGGGGCGATGGACAGCCTTCCTAAAAACAGTTGTTAAACTATTTTTTAGGGCCATTGTGTGGTAGCATGTGGTTATTAAACGGCGGCTTTGCCGCCACCACAATTTTAGCATTGTAGTCCGTATAAGACCTGTTTTTGCAAGCTCTTCTTTAATTTCGCTCTTTCCGCTGCTTAAAAATCTTTCAGAAAAAGCTCCCCTTCCTGATTATATAAAAAAACCGGAGTATTTCCTTAAATTTTAAAAAAGC
>JAHJSU010000046.1 GCA_018829985.1 Elusimicrobiota bacterium
CCAAAAACTCAGGGCGGGTTTCTGAAACTTTTTAAAAACCCCCGCGCCCGGCTGTTGCCGGGCGTGTCAGGAGTCGGGGCGTTGTTTAGTTCAGTCGTCGGCCGGGGCGGGTTCTACAGCTTCGTAATCAACCCGTGGGTCCAACTGGCAGTTATCGTCCGGCGGGCCGCAGGCGTGTTCATATAGTGACGCCTGAGGCGCCGGCTTAAACTTCGGGAATTCAGCAGGCAGGCCCAGGTGGGTTGCTTAATCCGGCGTTTTATGCAAGCACAAAACTACTTGACGAGTTTCATCAAGTCTATCGCAGCATTTACGAAACAGACTTCTCCTAGCTTGCAGTTTCCAGCGGTCTTCTGGCATTCGCACTCTTCTGCTACCTCGAGCTCTTCAGCTGTCTTGGAAATACTATCTATGCGAGCCTGTATACCTGCCTTTGTCTTCTCACAGCAGATTTCTGCAGCTTGTAAGTCCATACCGAGCTTTTTTGCCATTTTGCCCAATTTAGTCTTTGCCCCTTCAAGGCCGATGCAGCTTTTGCAGATCTCGCCTGCGGCACCTTGAAGAGCACCCCGCACAATGTTTAGCCCTCGAATTTGGTTTTCGAAGATTTCTGTATTCATATTTCTCAGCTCCTTTGTCTTTTTAGGTTTTTGGAGCCTTGGGTTCACTGATATCTATGAGACCCAGAGCTCCTGCCGCAAAGCAACCTGACCCAATTATACACTCTCCTGCCGACTTTCGGCAAGTCTGAGATGTATCTTGTGGCAACCTGTTGGCGTCTGCCAAAAAACTATCGATTTTTGAAAGCAGGCTTTCCTTTTTCTCGGCTGCTACATTTGAAGCTTCTAAGTCGTTTTTGAGCTTACCCAATCTCTTAATTACTTTTCCCACTGTCGAAGGCAGACTACACCCATCATGGCAGACATCTTGGTCTAGGGCTTTAAGTGCTGCTAACACAACCTGATAGGCCCTGAGTTGATTTACGAAGTAGAGTGTAGTTGTATCTCCCTCTTCTATGTAAATGTCCTCGTCGAGAATTCGGCCACACCTTGCTTTTGTCATTTTTACTCACCTCTAATTTTTTTCGGTTTCATGTTTTATATCTTTTGTTATTTTACATACTTCATGGGCTTTCCGCAGTGTTTCGGTATCTCTATATATTCTGTGTGACCTTCCGGGAGACACGGACAGTAGAGTTTGTTTTCTTCCGGACCTAATATACCCGGGCCACAGTGTACTATAGGAACAGCTATCTCAGTCCCACATGTTTCACAAGCCAACTTCGCCTCAACCTTTTGCCTCATTAACCATATCATACCGAGAGATACGAAGATTATAGTCATCACGGTCGTTGCAAGCGGCGATAAGTAAACAGAACCAACATTAATCCCTGCTATACCAAGGATTACAACGAGCATCGGTGCCCCACAACATGAGGTAAACCAGACCAGAAAGGCAATGATAGTACTCCCAGTAACTGCCCCCTTTGATCTGCCGCGCATTCTAATAAAAGCAAATGCCCCATAGGCAAATGCCAGAGCTATGGAGAAACTAATAAGGTAATGCTGCAATCGGATATAGGATGTCCACCACCCTGGATTAGAATGCGTTACAAATATTTTGAAATATAAGACTTCTAAAAGGAAGACGAGAGTAAATACTGCAATTGTGATAATCCTTTTATGGTTCATCTTATTCCTATTGCTTTACAGCATTCATCCAAAGCTCACGTGCCCTGGATTCAAATTTAATAGCTGTAATTTCCCCATTTTTATCTATTTCCGGGATCGCATTAGCCGGTACGGTTGCATGGAATGTGGGGAATTTAACATCCCTAACTATTCCGAAAGTAGAAATAGACTTGTGAAACATCTTCTCATCACAGCATGGAAGAACAGTTATTTCAACATCTAATTCCTCTTTTCCAGTTATTACATGCTTTTCTCCCGTTAGCTCTATCTCTTTCCCTTTATTATTTATTAAAAAATTGGCCACTTTTACGAGATCTGCCTCTGTAACAGTCCCTTTCCACTTTATTTCAACAGCAGTAGTTGATTTATATTTCTCTTTTGGCTTTGTTTCACCAGTAGCAGGCGTTGGTTTAGATTCCTCTTTTGGTGCGCCACATCCTGAAAATAGTGCCATGCCAAGTAATATTATTAAAATTCCGGTTTTATGCATCTCTCACCTCCAATTTTTTTAAGACATCGTCAATCTCCCAATCTTCAATCTCTTGGGGCTTTTTAATCCGCCAGGTAATCTTAGAGGATATTGCCGGCTCTGGATATGCCCCAGGGTCAGAGAGGGTGTAATCTTTAAATTTAGTTAGTTCTTCCTGGTAACAAGACCAGACCGCCTTTTCCACAACTTCAGGGTTCATTTCATTTAGCAGGTTTATTAGTCTTAGCTGTTTTCGAAATCGTTCAATAGATTCAAGGGGTATATTAAAAAGATAAGGAGTTATGGCTTTAGAACCAACAATGGTGCGTCTTTTATCCACACCATTTTCAAGGAGACTTTTAAGCGCCTCCCCTGTGTAATGTCCAGCAACCTCGGTTCCACAGAGGATTAAATATCGGATGTTGGGATTTGCCACGATGTTAGTGACGATTTTCTCAATCCCAATATTCTCTGTTTGCAATGTACCGGCCAACGCTGCGCCCTTTTCAATCGCTACCCGAATTAATTGTTCAATCTCTTGTGGGATCTGTTCTCGGGCATAATTTAGCAAAACCACAACCGCCACTGGCGAAAAATCGTTACCCCGCAAGTAACAACCTTCCTCTGGAGGGTAATCAGCTGGTGGTTTGACCTTCAATACTTTACTTTTTGATTCATCCCTATTCATATATCTAACCCTTGATTTTCCCGTAAAAAGTCGGTACGTCTTCCGGGAAAATCATACGACCCTGTAATTGTACCAAATACGGCGGTAAACGATTTGTGAAAATCGCACAAAAAGTTTTTGACCGCATAAAATTTGCACTGAACAGCAAAATCCGCTATAATTCCTCGTACGCGCACGCGCGCGCGTACGACAAAGGAGCGGACATGTTCAGACCAAGCGACTGCCAGGGCAAATTATTTGACGCCGGGGGCCTGATGACCCCGCACAAAAAAGCCGCCTGCGAAAAGAGCTGGGCGGGGCCGTTTTACGGGAAAGCGTTGCCGATTCTGTTCAGGGCCGAACCTGAATTTGCGGAACTCTACGACGAGCGCATGGGGAGGCCGAATGCTCCCGTCGCCCTGCTTGCGGGGCTGCACATACTCAAGGAGATGTTCAACCTGACGGACATGGAGGCGCTCGGCGAGCTGGAATTTGACACGCGGTGGTGGTATGCGTTCGGGCTTGAGCCGGACGAGGCGCGGCTGTGCCAGAAAACGCTGCACAATTTCCGCTGTGCCGTTATGCTGCATGAGAAGGGGCAGGTTATCTTCAGAAAAACAACCGACGAGCTTATTTCCGCGCTTGGCATAAGCGTAACGCGCCAGCGGCTTGATTCCACGCATATCCTGTCAAATTTCGCAGTGCTTAACCGGCTCGGTCTGTTTTGCGAAACGATGCGGCTGTTTTTGCATGCGCTGAAGAAGCTTGACAGCGGCCTCTACGAGAGCGCGGGCGCCGGGATACTGAAACGCTACAGCGAGGAAGCGCGTTACCACGATGCCCGCAAAGAAGAAGGGCGCAGACGATTATCCGTGGCCGCGCGGGATTTATACCGGTTGGTTAAGCGGTTTGAGGGCAATGAGGCGGTGGAAAAGCTCAACGAGTACAGCCTGATGAAACGGTTGTTGTCGGAGCAGTGCAGAATTGTGAGCAAGCCCAGGCCGGCGGCGAAAGACGATGATGACAGCGGCGATCCGCCGGTTCCGGTAAAGCTGAAATCCCCCAAAAAAGTCAGGAGCGATTCCATGCAGACGCCGCATGACACGGATGTTACCTATTCCGGCCATAAGGGAAAAGGATATGAAGTGCAGCTTGCCGAAAGCTGCGTGGAAAACAATCCCGTTGAACTGATAACGGAAGCGCGGGTGACACCGTCAAGCGGAAGCGACAGCGCGGCGCTGCTGCCGGTAATAGAGTCGCTTGAGAAAAGCGGGCACAAGCCTGAAGAAATTATCGCGGACACAGGCTACAGCGGCGCAAAAAACGCAAGCGAAGCCGCCGGACACGGCGTGAATTTATGCGCGCCCGCGCCGGCTAGGGGCAAACCTCTGCCTGGAGTGAGCTATCCGGTTCCAGCCGATAAATGCCCAAAGGACAGAAAAGAAGCCGGAGACTGGCTTAAACGCCGCGAGGCACAGCCTGTTTTCAAAAAAGATTATGCTCCCCGCGCCGGAATAGAGGGGACCAATTCGGAACTGAAGCGGCGACACGGCTTTCGCAAGCTGGCCTAGAACCAACATTCGTGTTTTTTGGGGCCATAAGGAATTAAACGCATTAGCCAGAAACCGCACATTCGTGCGTTTAAATGCACTTTTAGTTCCTTAACTGGTCGACTCTCGCCTTGTATTTCATATCCCGATCCCATGGAGAGCCGCTTGGTACGCGCTCTCAACCGTGTCCAACGACATATGCTGGTAGATCTCCAAACTCTTCTTCGATTGATGCCCCGAAATCAATTGGATCTGTGCGTCGGATAAGCCTTTGCCAGTCAGATAAGTGATCATCTGATGGCGGAACAAATGCGGGTGCACCTTCTGGGTGACACCGGCCTTGCGCCGATAAGATTGAACGATCTGTTGGACCCGGCGGGGTGTGAAAGGCGCATAGTTCCGCGTCTCGAAAAGATATTTATTCTTTGGGTTGGCGCCGAGGTGACTTTTTAAGACGAGGCGAAAACCTTCAGGAAAAAGAATGTAACGGTCCTTGCTGCCTTTGCCTTGGTTGATAAAAACCTTGCATTGATCAAAATTGATGTCGCTTACTTTGATTTTTACCAGTTCGCTCACGCGAACAGAGGTATAAAATAAAAACTTGAGCATAATCTCGTGCTGGAGCTGTCCGCATTCCCGGATGACCTTAAAGAACCGTTTAAGGTCTGTCTCGCTTAGGAGCTGCGGCAATTTGTGTTCTTTCTGCGGCCGTTTGAGCCCCAACTTCCTGCGGACCTGCTGGCATACGTAAACAAAATCCGCGTAGTCCATCCGCTCTTTCCTGGCCACCCGAAGGAATTGGGCGACGATTAGCGATTTCGCTTTTTCGTTTGGCGATACGCAACTCAGCCCATTTCGGGCGACTTTCGGTTCTTTAGAAGACATGGGAAGGGTTCATTATTCGTCTTATGTGAATTCTACGAAGTAGTATAATACCACTTCTATGAGTGGTATTTTGTGACAGTGGCCAATATTCCCCTGCTGGCTAACCCGCGGCCAGTCCAACAGGAATGGTCCTCAGATGAGCTGGCTGAATACTGGACGCTCCATCCAGACGAGAAGAGACTTCTTGCTATTAAACGCGGTTCGGCTCGCTTGGGATTCGCGGTGCTCTACAAATTCTTCCAATGCCATGCCCGGTTTCCGCGCCAAGTCGGCGACGTTCCTAAAAGTGTCTTGACCTATATCGCTCGCCAGCTATGCATTCCTGCCCAACATTGGGCACAATATGACTGGCAAAGCGGAACTATTCGCCGGCATCGTTCTCTCATCCGAGCCCTGTTCGATTTTCAGGAATTCTCCCGCCTCCACCAGAAAATCATTCACGAATGGCTTAAAGAAGCCGCCGACCAGGATCCGCATTTGGATCGGTTGATCCAGGCCGTCTACGACCAATGCTGCCGACTACGAATTGAACCCCCTTTGCCGGATCGAGTTGAGCGCCTGGTGCGCTCGGCGCTTCATCGGTATGAAAAGCAATTCTGCGCTTCCATACTTAAGAAGTTGCCCCGGGAAACCATTACACAACTGGAAGCTCTTCTTAAACCAATCCCACTAAATGTCACCGGGGCTGACCAGGACCCCGTCCTGGAGCGGACCCTGCTGCAGGACCTTCGCGCCGGGCCAGGCCACGCCGGTCTGGAAAGTCTCTTTGAAGAAATAATCCGGCTGGAACGCTTGCGCTCCCTCAGTTTGCCGGAAGACCTCTTTCAAAATGTTCCAGGTAAAACCCTGCGCAATTATAGCCAACGCATCGGAATAGAAGAACCTTATGAACTTCGCCGCCATCCGACGCCGCTACGGCTTACACTCCTCGCTGTTTTTGGTTATTTGCGCCAACACGAGCTGACGGACGATCTCCTGGATTTGCTGATCAGCATCATCCACCGTATCGGCGCCAGGGCCGAACGCAAAGTGGAACGGGAACTCATCCAGGACTTGAAACGCGTCACAGGGAAACATCGCCTGCTCTTTGAAATGGCAGATGCTTCTCTGGCGCACCCCGATGGCATTGTTAAAGAAGTCGTCTATCCGATCGTCGGCGAACAAACACTCCGGGAACTGGTTAAAGAATGGAAATCCTCCGGCCCGGCTTATCGCGAGAAAATTCAAACCATCATCCGTAATTCTTACAAGTCCCATTATCGCCGGATGCTGCCGGGTCTCTTGAAAGCTCTTGAGTTCCGCTCCAACAACCAACGCTATCAGCCACTGATCGAATCCTTAAAACTCCTCGACAAATACGCCGACACCAAACTTCGCTTTTATCCCGCCTCCGAAACCGTCCCGATCGATGGGGTTGTGCGTCCCGTCTGGCAAGACGCGGTCGCCGGGAAGGATATGGATGAAACGACACGCATTAACCGCATCGCCTACGAAATCTGCGCCCTGCAAACCCTCCGTGAGCGACTCCGTTGTCGTGAAGTGTGGGTCGTAGGAGCTAAACGCTATGGCAACCCGGATGAAGATCTACCAGCGGACTTCATTGTAGAACGGGACCGCTACTACGAGGCCTTGAAACTCCCGACTGACCCCCAGTCTTTTATTGAACCCATCAAAACGCAATTGAAAGAGGCTCTCACGGGCCTCAATCAAAAGATGCCTTCGAACACGCATGTGAAAATCCTCACCAAAGGAAATGGCTGGATTAACCTTTCACCCCTGGATCCGCAGCCGGAACCGGCGAATCTCATCGCTCTTAAAACGGAACTGGCCGACCGCTGGCCGATGACGAGCCTTCTGGACATCATAAAAGAAACGGACCTCCGCGTCGGGTTCACTAATGTCTTCCGCAGCGCCACCAGTCACGAGAACATCGGTCGCGCCGACATGCAGCGCCGGCTTCTGCTGAGCCTCTACGGCCTGGGGACAAACACCGGCTTTAAGCGCATTGGCAATGCCGCCCTCGGTGTCTCGTACAGAGATTTGCTCTATACCCGTCGGCGTTTCATCACCAAAGACCATCTGCGCAATGCCATTCCACAAATCGTCAATGCTACCTTTAAGATTCGTCTGCCTCAGATTTGGGGAAATGGTACGACCGCTTGCGCCTCTGACTCTAAAAAGTTCGGCGCCTGGGACCAGAACATCAGGACCGAATGGCACATCCGCTACGGCGGCCGCGGCGTGATGATTTACTGGCATGTCGAGCGTAAGGCCGTCTGTATCTACTCCCAGCTAAAGACGTGCTCTTCCTCCGAAGTGGCGGCCATGATCGAAGGTCTCCTGCGCCACGACACCGACATGGACCTTGAAAAGAATTACGTCGATAGCCACGGCCAAAGTGAGGTGGCTTTCGCTTTCTGCCGCCTGCTTGGGTTTCAACTCCTACCGCGCTTAAAGGGGATCCATGCCCAAAAATTGTACCGGCCGGAAGCCGGCAACTCCGATACTTTTCCCAATCTGCAGCCGGTCCTTACCCACCCGCCCCATCGACTGGGACCTTATCAGCCAACAATACGATCAGATGGTCAAATACGCCACCGCTCTACGCCTTGGCACCGCCGACACGGAATCTATTTTGCGGCGCTTCACGAGGAATAATCTTCAGCATCCCACTTACAAAGCCCTGGCGGAACTGGGAAAGGTCGTCAAAACCATTTTCATCTGCCGCTACCTGGGGTCCCTGGAATTGCGTCGGGAAATTCACGAAGGGTTAAACGTCATTGAAAACTGGAACAGCGCCAACAGCTTCATCTTCTTCGGCAAAGGCGGGGAATTCGCCTCCAACCGCCTGGAAGATCAGGAAATCAGCATGCTCTCCCTGCATCTGCTCCAGATTTCACTCGTCTACATCAATACGCTGATGCTCCAACGCCTTCTGACGGAACCGGCCTGGGCCAAACGCATGACACCCGAAGACCTGCGGGCGCTGACACCGCTTATCTACAATCACATCAACCCCTACGGCACTTTTAAACTCGATATGCGCTCGCGTTTATCGATCGATTCTTAGAGGCGCTTAAATCCTTATGGCCCCAAAAAACACGAATGTTGGTTCTAGGCCTTGTTGAATTCGTGGCTGACGGTATGCAGCATGGCCGATTTCAGATCAGCGGCCCGCTGGACCTTGCGCATCAGCGACCTTATCTCCAGCAGCAGCCCCATCACGGCCAGCGCCCCCAGGAAGATCAGCAGCAGCTTCTGCCTGGTGGCGGCCAGGCGCGCTTCAAGGGTCTCGCTGTTGAGCGCCACCGACGCGGTGCCAAGCCGGTTCTTCCCTACGGTTATCGGCGCCGAAAAATAATAATAATCCAGCCCGTCCGCGCCTCTGAAGACCTGCGTCAGGCATTGTAGTCCGTATAAGACCTGTTTTTGCAAGCTCTTCTTTAATTTCGCTCTTTCCGCTGCTTAAAAATCTTTCAGAAAAAGCTCCCCTTCCTGATTATATAAAAAAACCGGAGTATTTCCTTAAATTTTAAAAAAGC
>JAHJSU010000047.1 GCA_018829985.1 Elusimicrobiota bacterium
CATGTTTTGAGCGCCGGCACGGCGGAACCGGTATTCACAGCCGCCCATACTATAACCGGCTATGGTTTAGTGGTTTCAACATCCGGCAACGTCGGCATCGGGACGGCGGATCCGGCGGCAAAGCTTGATGTGGCCGGGGATATTAATACCAGCACAAGTTACCAGATAAACGGCAGTACGGTGCTTGCGGTACTGCCGGGAACCGGCAGTCTGGGCCTTGGTGTGAATACGGGAAGGTTTAATACGGGGAATTTCAACTCCTTTGTGGGCGGGTATGCGGGCGAATTTAACACCACAGGCGGGAATAATCCTTTCATGGGCACATATGCGGGTTACAATAATACCACTGGTGCGAACAACTCCTTTGTGGGCGCTGGGGCGGCTTACTTGAACACCACGGGGGGAAATAACTCCTTTGTGGGCTCTTATGCGGGCTATAATAATCAAACAGGTTCGGCCAATGCCATATTCGGCAATGAGGCGGGTTTTGGCCTGGCTAACAAATCTTTCTCAAGCTCGACGATTATGGGCTCTCGCGCGGGTTATGCCTTGGAAACCGGCAGCGATAATATCCTGCTCGGTTTCCAGGCAGGGGATAGTTTGACTACAGGGTCAAGGAACATAATCATCGGTTATGACCAGGATGCCCCGGAGGCGATAACACTATATCACCTCAACATCGGCGGGGTGCTGTTCGGCGACCTGGCGGCCAGAACAATCGGCATCTCCACCCGCACTCCGCAGGCGGCTTTGGACATCGTGTCCACCGGCGCTACTATTAACGATTACGCCCAGATCTGGCGCGACTCTGCCGGTTTTACGGTGGCTTCAATGACCGCCACCGGCAGGCTTTACGGCGACGGTTCCGGGCTGACCGGCGTAATCGCATCCGACTCTTCAAAGCTGCCGCTTTCCGGCGGCGTTCTGACCGGTTCCCTTGAGGTGGGGAGCAACTCCACCATGACAGTTACCGGCAACGCCTTCTCGGTTGGAGCCTCCACCTTTGTGGTAACGCAAGGGCGCGTGGGAATAAACTGGATGACCCCGGACTATCCCCTGTACGTTAACGCTTCCGCGGGGGAAGCATATATTGCCCAATTAGGACTGAATGGTATTGTCATTTCCTCGGGCGGCGCCATACAAACCACCGGGCTCGGGCACGGCATGGTAATCGGCAACGCCCGTGGTACAGGCGCGGTGGACTTGCAGACTATGCGGAACGATCCCATAAACGTAGCTTCCGGGGATTATTCCGTAATAGGCGGGGGTATAAGCAACAGCGCGAGCGGCCTGTATTCAGTCGCGCCCGGCGGCATATCTAATACTGCCTCAGGCGATTACTCATTTGCCGCGGGCAACACTTCTTTTTCCGCCATGCCCGGCGCGTTCACCTGGGCGGACTCGGAAGGCGCGCCGCTGTTAAACAGCATCACCGACCAGGTAATGTTTAAGGCCCGCGGCGGATTCTGGGTCTCCACCAGCACGGTTTACAGTAACCCCGGATTGTTCGTTGACCCCCAGAACAGAGTGGGTATCGGCACGGCGGCGCCGGGAGCGAAGCTTGATGTGACCGGGGATATTAATACCAGCACGAGATACCAGATAGCCGGTTCAACTGTGCTTGCGGTATTGCCGGGGATTGGAAGCCTTGGAGTTGGTGTTGACGCCGGCAGGATGAATACGGGGAGTTATAATTCTTTTATGGGCTACCAGGCGGGCTATTTCAACACCACGGGAGGGTACAACTCCTTTGTGGGCTCTCTGGCGGGCTATTCCAACACCACGGGATGGAACAACTCCTTTTTGGGTAATCAGGCGGGCTATCGCAACACCACGGGATGGAACAACTCCTTTGTGGGCTATGATGCGGGCGTTTATAATCAAACAGGTTCCGCTAATTCTGTATTCGGCTATGCTGCGGGCGGTTTCGGTGCGGCGGCGGTTAATTCCTTCTCAAGCTCAACCATTATGGGTTCCGAGGCCGGATATATGCTTACTACCGGCTCTGCCGACAATATCTTCCTGGGCTGGCGGGCGGGGTACAGCGTGACAAGCGGTACCGGCAATATAATAATCGGCTACAACAAGGACGCGCCGACTCCGACCACTAATAATTTCCTTAACATCGGCGGCGTAATTTACGGCGACTTGTCAACCGGCTATGTCGGCATCGGGACGGCGGCGCCGTCGGCCATGCTGGACGTCAATGGGACGGTGAAACTGAGCCGGTATCTGGTTGAGAGCAGGGACGGCGGAGGGAACCTGACCACCTCCGATTTCGGCAAAACCCTTACGGTAAACAGCGGCGTGGCGGAGACCTTGTTTCTGCCGGCCGTAGCCGCAACCGATATAGGCGCGCAGTTCACCATAGTCAAACTGGGAACCGGACAGGTGACCATAATAGCGGCGGCCGGAACTTATATAGCCGACTCCGGCGTCGGCGGGACTATTTACAATGATTCAACCCTGGAATCTTACGCCTGTATAACCTTGCGGCTGGCCTCCGCCACAAAGTGGGTGATAACAGGGGGGGACGGGAACTGGATGACTACCAATTAAGGATGGTCTGACAATGGCAAAAATAAATAAAACCGCGATACTTTCAGTGATTCTGCTGGCCGGTGCCGCGGGATTTTCCCGGGGGGCCGATGTTTCCATGCACGCTCTTGGAAGAAAGAGCGGCCTGCCCGACACCGGGCAGACGCTCTGCTACGACGGAACCGGGATAGTAATAGTCTGCCCCGCTTCCGGTGGAGCCCTTGCCCAGGACGGGTCATATACGTCAAATGCCTCTTCGCCCAGCTATACGCTCAACGGCATATCTCCCAACCAGACCACAACCGACAACAGAACAGGACTTATGTGGGCGACTGACGGCCTCGGCGCGGGGTGTATGAATGGAGGTGTTGATGTTTCCACAATGGCCCTGGCATACTGCGAAGGCTTGACTTTTGCCGGTTACACGGATTGGCGTCTGCCCAATGTAAGGGAACTTATGAGCATAGTGGATTACGGGATCTCCAATCCGGCCATAAATGCGACATATTTCCCGAATACACAGACCGCAAATTATTACTGGTCGTCCACCACCGCTTTGTCGGATACCAGCTATGCGTGGGGCGTGTACTTCAATTATGGCGGCATATACAGCAACGGTAAGAACGTCAACAACTCCGTCCGTTGCGTCCGCGCAGGCCCGTGAGAGGGGGGAAAAGGTACTGCTGCCTTTTGCCCTTGACGCGGCGGATTAGAAGGCGGAGTCGGGCGTAAGTCATCGGTTATCAGTAACCAGGAAACGGTGGAGAGGCTGGATTCATTAGTGACAATTATGGCATCGGTTTGTTGTAATTATACTTTTTGGTATAATACCATAAAGTATAAATTGGTCCGGGCGGGGAGGTTCAGGCATGCTTAACCCTTTCTATTACGGACAAGTAGCTATAGGCGCTGATTTTACCGACAGGACAACGGAGCTTAAGGAGCTTGTGGGCGAACTTGACAGCGGCGCAAGGGTGTTTCTTATATCTCCAAGACGGTATGGCAAAACTTCGCTGGCGTTTAACGCGCTGGCCGCGCTTAAAGAGCGCGGCATTATAACCGCTTATATGGATATGTATGATGTTTCCACTGTTGAGCAGTTCGCGGCGCACTACGCCAGAGCCATCGCCAGGGCGGCGGAGACAAAAACCGAAAGCATCGTCGGTTTTATCAGGGAGGTTATCCCCTCGCTGCGGCCGAACATCACGATAAGCGCCGAAGGAGAAATATCGGTGGGCATAGAAGCGGCTCCTAAGAAGCCGGAGCTTTCCCTTCTTATCAAGGAGCTCCTGGAAATTCCGCAAAAAACCGCTGAGAGGAAAAAAAAGAAATTTGCCGTGTTCTTTGATGAATTTCAGGAAATAAGGAACGTGGGAGGGGAAGCCCTTGAAAAGGCTATGAGATCCGTTTTCCAGCGCCAGAAAGACGTAGGCTACCTGTTTGCCGGCTCAAAGCAGCATATCATGTCCGATATGGTCTTAAATAAAAACAAGCCTTTTTATAAAATGGGAAAAGTTCTTTTCCTGGGCAAAATCCCGTCGGGCGAACTCAGTTCTTTCATTTCCGGCAAGTTCGGGGCTTCGGGTAAAACCATGGACGCCGGAACAGAGGACGAGATAATAAAGGTTTCGCGGGCGATTCCGTATTATACGCTTCATTTATGCCACGAAATCTGGAACGGCTGCGCGGACAAGAAAAGCGTGCCGCGCTCCGCCGTTGCCGAAGCTGTTGACAGGCTTGTGCAGGGGCTGTCTCCGATGTTTATTTCAATGTGGGATTCGCTGGCGCTTTCACAGCGGAAACTGCTGCAGGCGATGGCCGCGTCCGGCGCAACCGACTTGTTCTCAATGGGGTTTATCAATTCCTACCGCCTGGGGTCGGCATCCTCCGTGCAGAAATCGGAGGCTCTTTTGACGGCTAAAGGCCTGCTTGAGAAGGAAGACGGTGTTATGATGTTTTCGGATATCTGGTTCCGCGAGTGGATTAAAAAGAAGTATTTGGGAAGATAATGTAACTATTCAGGTCTGTCGTCGTAGTGGCAGAGTTTACTCTGCCCAAAAAGGCAAAGCAAGCTTTGCTACTACAAAAAATACGTTAAAAATACGGAGAACCTGAGTAGTTACAAGATAATAAGGAACAATGGAAAATAGACAGTGCCCTATTTTATTGACAAACAGTCAGGGTTGACGGGGATTTATTTTTTTGTTTCCAGGAGGGTTATGCGGGTTTCGTGGGCGGCGAGCTAAAATGGGGCCAGGTCTTTACTTTTGACAGGGGTGGTAAGGAGGTAAGGAAGATTTTATTCTGAATGTGGGGGGGAAATATCCTTCCCTGCGAAGTTAAGGGAAAGTGGCAGCGAAGAAGTTGTTTGGAGCGGTAAAATTATGGAGAAAACATTGGCGGTAATAAATTACCTGAAGGAACAAGGCATAATACGCGATTTTGCCGTATGCAGGGGAATGGCGGCCATGTTTTACATGGAGCCGGTGCTTACGTACGATTTGGATGTCTTTTGCGTTTTTGGGGAGGAACCAAAAAGGCTTGATATATTGTCGCCGCTTTATAAATGGGCGAACCGCGCCGGCTATAAAACATTCAAGGAACATTTAATGATAGAAGGTCTGCCGGTGCAATTTATTCCGGTTTACAACGATTTGATAAGAGAATCGGTTGAAACCGCTGTTAAAAAAAAAGTCGGCCTGGTGAAAACACGGGTTGTGGCGCCGGAGTATCTGGTCGCTATTATGCTGCAAACCTACAGGAAAAAGGACCTGATAAATGCGGGGAAAATGATGAATGAGGCAAAGCTCAATACGCGGTTATTGTCGGGAATTCTCAAAAAACACGGATTGCAGGCAAAATTTAACGCTATTAGGGGCTTATGAAGAACGCTAATTACAGCGATATGCGGCGGATTTTTGCCGGAAAGAAGGAATTTCACAAAGCCGTCGCGAATCTGCCGATCAAAGAAAAACTGAGGATAGTAGCGGCTTTGCAACGGATAGACTATTCCATAAAACCGGAGAAATGGAAAAGACTCATGATGTGGCCAAGTGTTAATGGCCAGGCATCAGTAACCAGTTTCCAGCGGCCCAAGTCACCAGTTGGAGAAGGTCACCAGTGACCAGGGCAATAGTGACCGGTAACCAGTAACCAGTGGCCAGTTATCGGTAACCAGTGGCACAGAGAGGAGAAATAAACGGTAAGGTAAATTGAGAAAATCCGCTCGCTAACACAGCGAGCGCCCGCTGAATTAGCGGGCGAATCCCCCTTTCAAAAAGGGGGAAAAGGGAAAACAGGCTTAACTTCACACTTTAGTCATTGTCTAAAGTGTAAAGTTAAGCGCGGAAATAGCTATGAAAGCGAAAAAAAGCGACTTTTTACCAGGCCTCCTTGCTTCCTTGCTTCTTTCCCTCCCGCCTTTATTCGCCGCCGGGAGCAAGACCGCGGGCAATATTTCCATTGTGGACGATATCATCGGCGCTCCGGCGGGTTCCGTGGACGCGACGGGCGGGATATATTCGGCACAGGGGTTTATCGGGGCGGTGGACAGCGGACAGCATTCAAATTCCCCCGCGCTTATTGAAGCGGGATTTTATTCAATGCTCGTCTCTTCGCCTTCTTTCTTTGACTATAATTCGGCCTCCTCGGGCTCGGTGAACACCCAATGGGCGGCCGCCAATCCCGCGGGCACGCTTTACCAGTCGTTCACTTCTACGGCGAACATAGAGGCGTATTTCCAGCTTCTGGGAACCACGGAATATCAACAATTAGTCGGGGGACTCGCGCCGAACACCAGCTACTACAATTTTTTAATGGCGAATTACATGGAGAGCGACTACGCGCCGTATGTTTCGACCGTCGCCGTCACTTTAAGCGCGCCCCTGTCCGCCGGCGCTTTTGTGTTAAAGGACGTGGGTCCCGGCCCGGTGGAGCTGGCTTTCACGTCGGAAAACCCGGGGCCGTCCCGGCTGGCCGCATGGGCAGCGTCAGCGCAAAGCCTCCCCGCTCCAAGCTACGGGCTTGCCTCCTCCGTTTACGGCAGCTACATATATATAAGCGGGGGAAACGACGGCGTTAAATTCAGCAGCGCGGTATATTCGGCCAGCCTGAACCCGGACGGGAGCCTTGATTCCTGGGGCGCGGCCGGCTATATGCCGGCGGCAAGGTACGGCCACCGGATGTTCGCGGCCAAAGGGCGGCTTTATATCCTCGGCGGCTTTAACGCCGGAAGCGCGCAGAATACGGTATGGTCCGCACCCGTCTCTTCGTCGGGCGCGCTGGGCGCGTGGGCGCAGGAAACCAGCCTGCCGGTTACGCTTTACTTCCATGCCGCGGCCTATTACATGGACAATGTCTATGTGTCGGGCGGCTATTCCTCTTCCGTCAGCGCGGCGGTTTACAAGGCGGGCCTGGGCGAGGACGGGACTTTGGGCGCCTGGTCGCCGTCGGTAAATCCGATGCCCGGGGTCAGATACGCCCATACCATGAACGAGTTTAACGGCATTCTGTATGCGGTCGGCGGTAATGACGGTTCGGGGCCCAAAAATAACGTATGGAGCGCCTTAATAAAGAGCGACGGCACGATAGACCCCTGGTCCGCGCAAGCGGCAATGCCTGCGGTAAGGTTCGCGCATAAGGCCGTGTTCATAGGCGATAAACTGGTGGCGCTGGGCGGTGATAACGGGACCGGGCCTCAGAATATGGTATGGCAGGCCAGCGTTGGGGCGAACGGCGGCATTTACGCCTGGACCCCGGCCGCGCCGCTGCCGGAGCTGAGCCGGTTCCACGCCGCTGAGACGGTGGACGAAAAGATCTACATCCTGGGCGGCTATAACGGTTCCGCTGCCGTCGCAAATTTCTGCTCGGCGGCTTTTACAGGCACGCAGTACCAGGTGCAGGCTTCCACGGACGCCGGGTTCGCCTCGGTAAACGAGCAGTCCGCCTGGTCCTCCGATACTAAATGGAAATTCCGCGCGCTCGCGCCAAATACCGCTTATTATTTCAGGGCGAAGGCCAGGAACTGGTCCCTGACGGAAACGGCTTTTTCAGCGGCTATAGACACCGTCACTTACGCCGTCCCGCCGGCCGCCGCGGCCTGGAGCGATGTTTACATCTCAAGCGGCACGGCCGACTGGCAGGCCGGGGAGAATTTGCCGGGAACGCTTTACCAGTGCGACATTTCAAGCTATGCCGATTATACACCGGTAAGTTTTTCTTCCGCGACCTTAAACCTCTCAGCGGCTTGGAGCGGTCTTCTGCCGGGCACGACCTACTACGCGCGCGTGAAGGCCTTCAACTCCTGCGGCGTTCCCACCAGGTTTGCGGAACTGCCCTTGGCTAATACCCTTTTAGATCCGGCGCTGGACACGAGCAGCCCGACAATAACCGATAATCAGTCCGGCGACGACGTCTGGAGAAACGCCAATACCAGCGTCTACGACGTAGATTTTGCCGATACGGGCGGGGGGGAACTGCTTAATTTCCAGGTCCGGGCGGCCACGGCTCCCGGCGGAGCGGGCCTGGTCGCCGACTGGATAGATGTTTCCACCGCCCTGGCCGGGACGGCCTACTCGGACGACTGGGCCCTGCCGCAGAGCGTGTGGGACGCCCTGCAGGAAGGTCCCACTAACTTTATTTCCGTCAGGGTCTTCGACACGGTCGCCAATTCAAGCGAGGCTGTTGACGCTTTTTATGTCTTAAAGGACACCACTCTGCCTAATGTCGAGCTTGATTATACCGCGCCCGGCGACTGGGTATCCGAGGACCCGGGACCCGTTTCCACCGCCACGTTCAGCGACTATACCTCAAAGCTCGCGCAGGCGCGGTACAGCGTAAGCACCAATAAACTTTCAGGCAACGCGAACGTGATAGGCTGGACCGATATAGGCGACCCCGCCGCAAGCGCTGTGTATGCCACAACCTGGAGCTATAACTTCGGGCTGCTCGCCAACGGCGTCTCCAACTATTTCAGCCTGAAGGCCCGCGACGCGGCCGGCAACGAGAAGATACTGTACGACGCTTTTGTGATAAAGAAGAGCATGCTCGGCCCCGTGGTGATCATCACCTCCCCGGCCGACGTTTACCTTTCCACCATTACGCTGATAGCCGGCAGCGCGATCGAGACGGCTTCGCATCCCGTAATAGGCACGGAGATATCCGTACTGGATGACGATGCAGCCCGGTACTGGAACGGCGCGGATTTTACGGCTCCGACAAGGGTGTGGCATGCGGCGTCGGGGACGCAAGCCTGGAGCCTTGCTGTAAACCTGCCGCTTATAAACGGCCGTCTCTACGAAATAGTGGCGCGCTCGTCGGACACCATAGGTTATTCTTCCGCTTATTCCACGGCGGCGTTCACTTATGACACCGGAGCGCCATCCGCCGGTGTGACGGCGCCCGCGGACGGGTCAAGCGCGTATTCGCCGACTTCCATAAGCGGAACCGCCGCGGACGGTGTTGCGGGCGTGAATGCGGTTGAGCTACGCTTGAGGCGGGCTTAAGACGGAAAATATTGGAGCGCGGTTTCAGGCTGGGTCGCAGCGGAGATCGCCCTCGCGGCGGGGACCGGTGCGAGCTGGACTTATAATTTCAGCGATATCCTGGCCGATTCTCTCGGGCAGGGCGGCACTTATTACTGCGACGCGAGGGCAGCGGACAAGGCTTATCCGGCGAACTGGGGCAGTTTCGGCGTTTGGGGCTCAACCTTCATTTATTACGACACAACCACGCCGGGCGTGCCGCTGTCCCTGTCGGCAGTGACGGGCAGTCTGCCCGGCACGGCGGTATTATCCTGGGTAGCGCCCGGCGATAACGGCTCCGGCGGCTATCTGCTGAGCGGCTGGTTCGCGGTTCAAGCCTCCACCTGGTCCGGGGCGGACTTCTCCACCGCCGCGCCAGGCAATCTGACCATCTCCACCGCTGCAATAGCGGCGGGTTCCACCCAGAGCTACACGATAAGCGGGCTTGCTATGGGAACGACTTATTATTTCGCCGCGTGGGCCGCCGACGACGCGCTGAACTGGTCGCCGGTCTCAAGCACGGCCTCCGCCGTTTCGGGCGCGGCCAATACCGGCTCCATCTCCGGCACGGTCACGCAGGCCTCAACCCAGCCTATTGCGGGCGTAATAGTTGAGGCGTATGACGCTAATGATTTTGTGAGGGCCAGCGACAATACCGCAAGCGACGGAACTTATGAATTGAGCGGCCTCGATCTCGGAAAATATACTGTAAGGGCCACCTGGTCGGCAAACGATATCACAAGCGCGGTTTCCAAAAGCGATATAGACACCGGCGCGGGCGGGGTTAACTTCATGCTGAGTATAGCGTATGAGCTGGCCACGATTTCCGGGTATATACCGGCAGGGTTCATTCCCGATTCCTCGTATTACGCGCGCACCGCCGCTTCGGCGCGGTTCAGGCCGTCCGGGGAGGACGATAAAACGCCCTATGTGGAGCTTTTCCAGAAAGGCAGAAGGGTCGCGGCCGCGCCGGTGGATTCGGGCGGCAGGTTCCGTATCTCAAACCTGCTGCCGGGCACCTATTCCATACGGGTGTTCAACGGCAGGGAATTTACCGATCTTACTCCGATAAAGCTTAAGGAAGGGGAAAACTTTAACTTTGTTCCGGAATGGAGCATTCTGAGCAAGGAAGCGGTCTACGCCTATCCCAACCCCGCCAGGACAGCGGTAAACATCCATTTTGAGACCAACCTGGCCAGCCAGTCCGATTTTGAGGCCGAGGTTTCGGTGTTTAATATCGCCGGCGGCCTTGTGAAGACTTTCCGGGCCGCCGACGTGAGCCCGGACACCGTAGCCGGGGGCGCGGGCTCCTATAAGGTCGCCTGGAATTTCTCCAATGAAAAGGTGGCTTCCGGCGTGTATCTGTATGTCGTAAGGCTTAAGTATATTTCCACCGGCAAAGTGGAGAAAGTGGTCAAAAAGCTGGCGATAATACGATAGGGAAGGGTTTTAGGGGCTAAGGGTTTGAGGGTCTTAGGGATTAAGGGAAAGGAGGCATGGAAGCGAGTGAAAACCGGCTTAACTTGACACTTTTGACAATGTCAAAAGTGTCAAGTTAAGGAGAGGAGGTTTGGTTTTGGGTTTAAAAAAACTATAATTTTCAGTTAGCGCCGCTATGCGTATAATTAAATATATACTTTTCCTTAATATTGCTGCTCATGACGCGCAGTCTCTATGCCGACGGTTCCGCGAGCCTGCAATTTACGGTCGCGGCCCCCGACCCCGTTACGGCCGGCGACGACGTGAGTTTTCAGACCCTGGTCGTCAACACCGGCACCGGCGTCTGGCTTAAAGGCACCTATTACTGGGTCGGCGAGGTTTACACGCTGGAGGAGGGCGGGGAGCGGAAATTCATGGCTGCGACGAACCCCGTCACGCCGGCTGAGGACGTGCAGCCCGGCGCGGCGCACGGCGCCCAGCTGAAGTTCACCATCCCCGAAAATTTAACGGGCGCGAGGCTCCTGTACCGGGTGTTCCTGATACGCGACGGCAAGCGGATACTCGAGACCGATTACAGGGGCTTTCAGATCATAGAAAAAGAGTTCAGGCCGCCGGCTCCGGAGTCGTTTAAAGTAGGCGGCGACGTGACGTTCAGCTATAAGAATTCAAGCAACGACAGCTGGAACAATAACCAGGGCATTACCGCCGCCAATATCGTGGGCAAGATAAAAAATTCGTCTTTTCTGTTCAACACATACCTCATACACACCAAGAGCCGGATAATAACGCCCAACATAATACTTTTAAACTTCTACGCGCCCTGGGGGTGCTTGAGCGCCGGGGATATCTCACCCGCGTTCAGCCCGTTAAGCCTTGACGGCCAGGGGATGAGGGGGCTTTCTTTTGAGCGGCAGAAAGGGAAAGTGTCATGGCTGGCCGTGGCGGGAAGGATAGTGGCGCCCCAGGAGCCGGATTCCTCCTCGGCCGGAAGGTTCGCCCGGTATACCGGCGCTTTTAAGCTCAGCTATCAGGCGCTGCCGTCGCTTAAAGTGACGGGGGATGCGGTGCTGAGCAAGGACGACGAGTTTTCCATAAACATAGACACCGATACCTCCACCCTCGTGCCCCAGCAGACGCTGGTCTACGGCACAAATATGGAATGGAAGCTGCGGAACAATATTACGATGACCGCCGATTATCAGCTGAGCGCGCACAAAGAGGACCTGCGCTCCGCCGCGAGCGCGGCCGCTGGAGCGGCCTGGAAGAGTGAGCTGAAATACAGGGGGACGAGGCTTTCCGTGCGCACGTCGGTGTCGCGGGTGGACGTGGAATTCGCCTCTTTCGCCAGCGCCTCCACCATCTCGGACAGGTTCCTCTACGACGGAGAGGTGGGCATAAGCCCCGCCGGCTGGACCTCTTTTACCGTCGGCTACAACCAGTATACCGACAATCTGGCCGATGACCCGGCCAAAACCAAAAGCAGCCAAACCCAGATGAATTTCTCTAACGCCCTCAAACTCCCCGGCGCCACCATGCTGAACACTTCGTATATGCTGAGCGCTGTCGTGGGCAAGCCGGCGACCGTGCAGGACAACCAGACCGCCACGCTGAATTTTTCGGTCGTGCGGCCCATGGGGCCGCACACGCTCAACCTGGGCTATCAAACCAGCGCTTTCACGGACAATACTTCTATTTCGCACGACCTCGGCACCAACGTCATTAGCTTGAGCGGGGCTTTCAGGCTGACGCCCAAAATGTCGCTTTCAACGGGCCTGGTAAATTCCGCTTCAAAGGATAAAGTGGATTCCACCACCAATAAGAATAATTCCATAACCGCGAACCTCACTTACAGCATACCCAGAAAAGCCATGGCTTTCCAGCTGTGGACGACCAGGAGTTCCAACAAAAGCGATTCTCTCACCTATCCGAGCAACGCGTCCTCGCTGTCCGTAAATCTGGAAACCGTCTGGCTTAAGAGCCAGAAAAGCAAAGACACCTTCGGCGTGGGAACCTCTTCCAGGAAAGACAGTCTGAATCCCGCCGGCGATACCAGCGAAATTAACATCCTCACCAGGTACAATTATTCATTTTAACGTAACTACTTTCTCAGGTTCTCCGTATTTTTCACGTATTTTTTGTAGTGGCAAAGCTTGCTTTGCCTTTTTGGGCAGAGTAAACTCTGCCACTACGACGACAGACCTGAGTAGTTACAATTTATGAGGAAAGGTGGGCCAGCGCGCTTTTAAGGAATTGGACTCCCCGCCACCACCCGAGCGTCAGGCACGCCGCCGTTATGGGGGTAAAAAGCGCCGCTATAGTCCTGTTCCAGAACGGGTAGTTTTCATCCGCGAGCCGCAGCAGCGCGGCGGAAACGATAAGAAAAATCACGGGTGACAGCCAGAAATCCCGCGGGATCGCCGCAAGCAGGTTTTCCTTTGTCAGCGCGGCGGAGAGGACCACCGAGGAAGAGAGCGTCCACAGCAGGTAATTTGAGAGCAGGAAGATGGCGCCGGTAACCGATATGCTCATGGTGTACCTTTTGAACAGGAATAGTGAAAAAGCCAGCCCCGCCAGGCCGACCGGGACGAGCCATAAATAGACCGTTATCGCGGCTTCATGCCGCCTGCAGAATTTAAACATCTTGTAGCGGAATTCGGAAAACGTCCGGAGCGCGTTCTGGGCCCCGCTCATGCCGCCGGCGGAGTCCGGCCCGGGCGCCCGGGCCAGCCGCTGCATCAGGGGATTGGCCTTGAATTCCACCTTGGGCATGGCGTCCAGCGCGATCTCCCGCTCTTCGGCGGGAAGGCCGGCGATTTCTTTTTTATAAGCCGCCTCCATGGCGGCCATTTGCGCGGTTATGTTGGGAAGGGCCGCCGGCTCCGCGGCATTTTCAGCGGAGGACCCGGCGGCGCCGAAACCCGCGGGACTACGGGCGGCTTCCAGCTTCTCGCCCGTTATGCCCGGGATGTTCGCCGCGCCGGCGGCCAAAGCGGCCAGCAGCAGCAGTTTAAGCGGTCCCTTTAGCATCTCCACCCTCGTAATATCCGACGACCCTGTCGATCGTCTGGACATAGGCGAAACCCCTGCCGGGTTTGTCCAGTTCCAGTTCCCCGACTATCGCCTCCATGATCTTGCCGGCGTTGTCTTTGCGCGCCGCTATCAGGATTATCTGCTTTTCGGCCTCTATGAAAAGCCCGAAAATGTTCAGTTTCTGGCGCACGCCGGTGCCGCGCCCGTAAAAGCTGGTCACTCCCGGCGCTCCGGCCTTCAGAGCCGCGTCTATGGCCCGCTGACCGTCTTTTCTTTGCGTCACTACGGTTATCAGTTCCATCGTTCTGGCCATTTTACCCCCGGTTATTTTTTTCCGTGTTTGCGCGCGGCAGGATGCGCCTTTATATCTTGTTCAGGGCAGCTATATAATCCTTCAATTGCTGGTCTTCGGGCGAGATCTTCAGAGCTTTCTGCCAGGTGCGTTTGGCCTGCGCGTAATCTTTCAGCTGCAGATGCACCGAGCCGAGGCGTTTCAGGGCTGTAAAATCGCCGGGCTCAAGCCTTAACACGGATTGCAGTTCTTTTACGGCAAGATAAAATTTGGAGTCGTATATGTAGTGCAGCGCCACGTCTTTCTTATGCTCTAGTATGCCCATGGTTGCCGGCTTTGTATCGTTCATTTTAATATCGGGCCTTTCGTCATCTATGACCGCCAGCAGGCGGCTGAAGCGGGCTTCGCCGGGGGAAAGTTCACGGGAATATCTGAGCGAATCGTAGGTGAAGCGCAGGTCTTCCTTTTCGGTTATATAGGAAGCAAGCCCGTTCACGGCCAGAGTCCAGGATTTCGACCTGGACGGTTTTTCTTTCACTATGGCGTTCACTTTCTTAAGCCGCCGCTGGAGCTTGAGAAAAGCCGGGTTCGTGGCGTCGGTGGCAAGCAGTTCTTCCAGCTTAAGAAGCGCGTCGCCGTATCCGCCTTTGGCTATCAGTTTATAAAACTGGGGTTTCACATTGTCCGACGATTTTGAGAGCTTTTCCCTTGCGTCGGCTATCATGTTCCTGGCGGTTACCTGGCCGGGGTCGAGCTTGAGCGCCAGGTCCCACTGCTCTATCGCTTTCTGATAGTTTTTGGCGCAGTAATATTCAAAAGCCGTGTCGTAATATTTTTCCAGCTGTTCGCTTTTGGCGTTTTCAGCCTGCTCCGGAGCCGCGAAAGCGGGCGGCCGCAAACCGGCCAAAATGAAACATGAAAATAAAAAAATAAATTTCATAATTTGATACATAGGAATTTCCTTTTTGCTTTTACCGCAGAGTCGCAGAGTACGCAGAGAAATCTTTCTCACACAAAGGCACAGAGCCACAAAGTTTCATTTTCCGGCATTTCTTCGCGCCTTCGCGTCTTTGTGTGATCTTATTCTCAATCCTCTCTGCGTACTCTGCGACTCTGCGGTAAATCTAAGGAGTCCGCCCGCCCGCCAACCAGCCGGCGGGTCCGCCTCCGGCGGAAAAGGCGTTAATTTATCCTTACTAAGACTCCCTGCCTTCTTCCCGCATGACTATTATTTCTATCCGCCTGTTCTTCGCCCTTTCCTCTTCCGTGGTGTTGGGCCCCACCGGGCGGAATTCGCCGTAACCGCAGGCCGTGAGCTTTTCCGGTGCCAGGCCCCGGAAGATAAGATAGTCGATAACCGAGAAAGCCCGCATAAGCGAAAGCTCCCTGTTTGACCGGAACTTGTGCCCCAGCATGCGGGCGGCGTCCGTATGGCCCTCCACCAGCACCGGGTTGTCCATGGTCTTGAGATTTTCGGCCACGCTTTTTAAAAGGTCTTTCGCCCCTTCTTTCAAGGTCGCCGAGCCGGAATCAAAAAGCACGGGGGAGGCGAAGGTCAGCTTTATCCTGCTGGTGGTCACTTCCACGCCCAGCTGGCCGTCCTGGATCTGCTTTTTGAGGTCTTCCTCCACTTTTTTCGTGAGGCCCATGTCTTTTATTTTTTTGTCCGCGTCCGCCGCTCCCAGCTCCTTCTGCATCAAGGCCATGGCCATTTCATAGTCCGATCTCTTCGTGTTGACGGAATACCCGTAAAGGGCAAGGAAAAGTATCACCAGCACGGACATAAGGTCCGCGAACGGTATCAGCCAGATCTGGCTGTTGTCTTTTTGGCTCATTTTCTCGCCACCACTATCTCTATCCGTCTGTTTCTTGCCCGTCCTTCCGGCGTGTCATTGGGGGCGACAGGGCGGTATTCCCCATAGGCCGCGGAGACAAGTTTTTCCTGGGGAATGCTGAAATTGGCCGCCAGATAATCCACCACGGAATTCGCCCTGGCGGCTGAAAGAGCCCAGTTGGTCGGGTAATTGCCGCTTTTCACGGGGATATTGTCGGTATGCCCCTCTATAAGAATGTCGTGCTGGTTGAATTTTTCAAGAAGCTTGCCCATTACGGGGAGCACCTGAAGGGCGTTCGGCTCAAGTTCCGCCTTGCCCGATCTGAAAAGTATGGGGGCCGCGATATTTATGCGGATGAATTTATCGGTCAGCTGCACTTCGGCCAGGTCCCTTAAGCCGGTTTTCTGAAGCTCGGCCTTAAGCGTCGCGGCCGCGTCCTTCTCCTTAAATTTCTGCAGTATATCCCCGGCCTTCTTTTCTTTCAGCGACCCGCCGGCCACCTGCCTGTTAAGGCCTTCCACTAAACCGGCATTAACTTCCGGGCTGACGCTGGAAACATAGAGGATAAGGAAAAACAGCATCAGGTTGGTCATGATACAGGTGAGCACCAGCATCCAGAGGGGATTCTCCTCCTTCTTGTGTATGGTGTATCTTTCAATAAAAAACTTCATTTCTTTTTGGTTTTTCTTCTGAGAGCCAGCGAGAGATAGCCTTCAAGTTTTTTGGATACCAGCCACGGCACGTCGCCCTCGTGGAGGGAAACTATGCCTTTTGCTATTATTTCCCTCATCAGTATGTCCTCGTCGGAGTAGTAGTTGAGCTTGCTGGCTATGGGGAGAAAGATGAAGTTGGCGGAAAAGATTCCGTAGAAGGAGGCCGTCATGGCTATGGCCATGGACGAGCCCATCATCTGGGGATTTGAGATATTCCTCAGGACCTGCACGACGCCTATCAGCGTGCCCAGCAGGCCGAAAATAGGCGCGAACGTGCCGGCCGAGTTGAAGATATTGGTCTGCTGCTGATGCCGGAGACGGGTGGTATTGATGTCGTGTTCCATCCTTTCGCGCAGTATATGCTCGTCCACGCCGTCCACTATCATCTGGACTGCGTCGGTCAGAAACGGGTGGGGGAGCTTCTGAAGCTCGGAGGCGATGGCTTCAAGCCCGTTCTTCTTCGCGATCTCCGCCAGCCGCACTATAACGCCGATGATCTCCGCTATAGGCGGCCGTTTCGGGGGGAAAAAGACTATGCGTATGGCGGAAGTCGTGAATTTGAGGGCGGCCCACGGGTAGGCTATCATGATGGAACCGAGCGTGCCTCCGAAAATCAGGAGGATGGCTTCCCAGTTCAGCAGGAACTTGAGCATACCTCCGGAAGAAAGCACTAAGATTATAACGCCCATGCCGCAAAGGACGCCAAGTACGGTCATCAGATCCATATAAATTCTCCTCGTAAGTAAAGTAGGTAGGGGGGGCCGCTTTTTTTCCGACCTACTACATACTACCTACTATCTACTGATTTAGTCGCCGCAGGCGCCGGCGCCGCGGCCGTCACCGAAACAGAGTGCGTTCCGGACGAACAATCAGCCGCTGCAACGGCGAGAGCCGAACGGCACACCCGCACATAGATGGTGTCGCTGACCGTGCCGGGGTTCATGCTGACGACGAGCTGGCTCGCGCTGTTTATCGCGGGCGTCTTGCCGATTTTCCACGCGCCCGCGCCCCATTTGAATTGCACGATGTTGCCGCTTTGGAAGTTGCTGCCGGAGATGGTTAAATTCTGCGATGTGCCGTCGGCCGTCATCGCGGCCGGACTGATACCCGTCACCGCTGGAGCCGGTTTTTGGCCCGGCGCGGCGCCGGCCGGCGGTTTTCCAGGCGCGGAGGCCGCCTGGCCCGGGGTTAAGGCGGGCTTAACCGTTTTTGAAGCGGGCTGGGCTGTCCTGTCCAGCGTTAGAAAACCTTCATTTTTAAGCTTCTTTATCTCCATGACCAGCCTGAGGCGCTCCGCACGCTGAACTTCCGGCGGCATGGTCCTGGTGAGTTCCAGTTCCTGGCGGAATCTTTCCTGCATGCCTTCGGAAAGCTTGCTCGTGAAGATCTGCGCCACTTCAGAGCCTTTCATGGCCATTGCCAGGTTCTTCATCGGCAGCCGCCTGGCCAGCATCTGGGCGTGCATGGGCTCCAGGTATTTTATGTCATTGAACCGCACGATAGCGTCCGACACCTTCCGGGAAAAAGCGGGGTTCTGGGCCGCCAGGGTCGTCACAGCTTTTTCCTGCATGGTTTCCGGCAGCTGTTCTATTATTTCCATGGTTTTGTCTTCGCTGCCTACCACATAATCCAGCGCGGAAAAAAGCTCGGCTTCCAGGGTTTTTACGGCGGCTTCCGGCATCAGGGTCACTTTGGGGAGGCCGGCGAGGGCCTCCACGCTTCTCGGATAGAGGGCTTCTATGAGGCCCGCCGAAACGGCTTTCGGGACGTAGCTTAAGACTATGGTAATTTCCTCCACTGATTTTGTCCGGAGGATAAAAGCCAGACTGGCCGTGTTCTCCCCGGTTATGAACCAGAAAGGCGTTTTTTTGCCCTGTTCGCCGCCGGAGGTCTCTTTTTTGGCCGAGGGCGCTTCGGGGCTCAGGGCCGCCGGCAGGGGGGCTTCGGCCGGCCTGCCGGACTCGGAAGACTGCGCGCTTAATTTCTCCCCGATTATGCTTACAAGGTTTTTTGTGGCGCCGGAAAGGGGATTAAAAAATGTGCGCACGGTGACCAGGCCGAGCAGGGCTATAAGCGCTACCCACACCACGTTCCAGAGATTCGGCGGCACCAGCAGGTCGGCGGCGGAAAAAGGCGTTGTCTTTCTGAAATTCATCTTCTCGACGCTTATCAGGTCTTCCCGTTCAGCCGGCAGACCGAGCAGTCCGGAGGCCAGTTTTTTGGCCAGCTTGACGTCTTCTTCCGGCAGATTCCTGTCCAGGATAAGGGTGGCGGATATTTTTTTAACCATGGTAAGCGAAGTGGACAAAGAGGCTTCTCCCACTTTTTCCTTTTGCGGGATGCCCGGCAGGAAGTCAAGGGCGGGTTTTTTCCGCGATTCTTCCTGCATGTCAGCCGAGATAATGACGATGATGTCGCTGGTTCCCAGCGCTTCCGAAAGCACCAGCTGCACCCTTTTTTCAAGCGAGCTTTCCAGCGCCAGCTTTGCTTCCAGCGAAGAATGCGTGGACGAGTCCGCGGCGCGCGCGCCGCAGTAAAGGAAAAAGAGCCCGAACGCCAGCGCTGCGGCCGAGGTTGTTAAAATCCTTTTCATAATTAGTATGCTCCTTGTAACTACGAGACAGCTAGGCAGCTAGACAGCTAGACAGCTAGACAGCTAGACAGCTAGACAGCCAGGCAGCTTGACAGCTTCTGATTCCAGCCGCCTCGCTGCCTGTAGTTACTCTTTATCGCTGTAATCTCCAAATAGATTCACTTTGCGGCCTTTGCGTTTACGTTGCGTTCTTTGCGGTTAAAAGTAACTGTTCAGGTCAAAATATTATCCACAGATTGCGCAGATTCTACAGATTAACCAACCCTGAATTACCGGTTTTAAAATCCGCGTACATCTGCGAAATCTGCGGACTCATAGCTTTTTCCCAGATGATACGGCTCTGTCTCCTGAAGCTGCCGGGTAGTCACTGTTATAATAATAAACCGCCCGTTCCAACAAATACAAAAACGCCGGAATGCGCCTGTGAAAATTTTGGGGAATTTTTCTCTTGACTTTGAAACGCCCTTTTAATAACATTCTCAGTGACCGGCAAAACGACTGCCGATGTTTTAAAAGCCGGGACTACCGATAGGAGGAATCAGATGAGGAAAAAAATAGTCGGTTTGCTCGCGGGCGTTATGCTGGTAACGTCGGCATACGCGTTCGAAGGCGGCGTCACCTTCGACCAGAAAGGCAGCGTCACGCAGATTATCGAGCGGATAAAAGCGGATAATCCCGGCGCGGACGTCGTTGGGATGCCGGGCAATCCCAAGGCCGCGAAAAAATGGACCGTCATGGTGTTCGTCAACGCCAAGAATAATCTTGAATCATACGGCCTCAAGGATGTTAACGAGATGGAAATGGTCGGTTCCGACGCCGACGTCAATATCGTGGCCGAACTGGGCCGCATAGCCGGCTATTCCTCCGCTGACGGAGACTGGAAAGGATCCAGAAGGTACCTTGTCGCCAAAGACAACGACACCTCCAAGCTCACTTCCCCGGTTTTGATGGAAATCGCCAAGTCGGACATGGGCAGCTGGAAATACCTGGTCGAATTCACCCAATGGGCCATGGAAAAATTCCCGGCACAACATTACGCGCTGGTGGTATGGAATCACGGCTCGGGCTGGAACAAGGACCTCGCTTTTGAATCCGAAAAAGGCCTCTCCTACGACGACGAGACGGGGAACCATATGACGACCCCGCAACTGAGACAGGCGATGGAACAGATCGGCAAAATAGATATCTTCGCGATGGACGCCTGCCTGATGCAGATGGTGGAAGTCGGCTATGAGATACGCAGTTATACCGACTATGTCGTTGCCTCCGAAGAGACCGAGCCCGCCGACGGCTATACCTACAATACCTGGCTGGCGCCGCTTGCCGCCAAACCCGGTATGACCGGCGCCGAGCTTTCAAAAGCCATGGTCGATTCCTACACCGACCATTACCAGGGCATCAATCGGGCGGGCGTCCATTCCGCCATAAAGGCAGCCTCTTTCGGGAAGTTCGCCGCCCTGCTGGACGCGTGGACAGCGGAAGTAATGGCCGCCGACGACCTCGTCAATGTCAAGAACGCCAGGACCAAGGCCCAGGCTTTCTATTACTCCAGCAATAAGGACATATATCATTTCGTGAAGCTCGTCAGCGAAGCCACCGCCGCCCCGGCGGTCGCGCAGAAAGGCAAAGAGCTGATGGATTTCCTGAAAACCGACCTGATACTTTATAACCGGGTTTTCGGCGCCAAGTACGCCAATGCCTCCGGCCTCGCCATTTATATTCCCGGCTACTATCCTTCTTCATATGACAGCCTGCTTTGGGCCTCGGAATCAAAATGGGATGACTTTGTGAAGTGGATAAAATAGGTTCGTAAGCGGCAGTTTCTAAAGAGGGCGTCCGCCTTAGGCGGACGCCCTCTTTTTTGCCGGGAAACGAATTTTCAGGGGGGGCGGAACTGTAACAATTTAGACATTGAAATAGCCGTATTTTCATGTATACTATAATAGAAACTACTCAGGTTTTTAGGCTGAAGGCAGTTAGACTATTAGGTAAGAAGCAAGAAAGTGATTGAGCAAGAGAGTGATTCTTCCTTGCTTACTTACTTTCCTGCTTACTCACTGTCCCCTGACAGCCTACAGCCTGTTCACCCGGGCAGTTATCCGTATTTATGACAGACCGGCGGAAAAACAGCGGTTTTGGGAAGCGGGCCCCGCACTTTGTTTTTTTCAGAAAAAGTGCGGGGCGGGCTTCGCTTTGGGCCGCGCTGTTCCTCGCTTTTTTCAGCGGGGACCTCCGGGCCTCTTCCGAGACGGGCACGACGGCTGCAAATTTTCTCAAGATCCCGGTGGCGGTCATCCCTTCCGCCATGGGCGAAGCGTATACCGCCATGGTGGGTCCCGATTCCATACTGTATAATCCCGCCGGCCTGGGGCTCCTTAGCTATCCTTCTTTTTCCGGAAGCCACAACCAGTATCTGGAGGGGATAACCCAGGAATACGCGGCCCTCACCTACCGTTCCAAATACGGCACTTTCGGCTTCGGTTTTTCGATGCTCACCAGCGGCGAGATAACCGCCTACGACGGCAACGATATGAACATAGGCCATACCAGCACCAATCATCGCTTCGTGATGCTTTCCTACGCCCAGTCCTGGCCGCATTTCGACGCCGACATAGGAAAGCTCGACCCCATGCTTATCACGCCCAGCTGGACCAGGGTGGAGCCGGTAATAGATTACCGTCCTAAAGCCTACCGGATCGCGCTGGGGGCCAGCATAAAGCAGGTAGGCGAAAAGCTTGCCGATCAGAAATCAACGGCTTACTCGTTTGACGCCGGGGCGCTGGCGGTGCTGCCCGCCCATGTCCAGATCGGAGTTTCGGTCCTTAATTTCTCAGGCAGGCAGAAATTTGCGGACGAGACCTACGATCTGCCGCGGGTTTTGCGCGCCGGGATAGCCAAGGATTTCCACACCATAAACGACATCATGATATTCAAGACGGCGGCCGACGTGGTGAAGTATTCCGACTACGGTTTTTTCGGCTGTATCGGGTTTGAAACCGATGTTATGAGGGTATTCCAGCTCAGAATAGGGTATAAAACACAAAGGGACACGGGCTCGCGCATCAGCGGGGGCTTCGGCATGAACTTTGACAGTTTTACCGAAAAAGAAAACATCATCCACGGCGTCAGGGTGGATTACGCCTATCTTGATTACGGGAATCTCGGCGCCACCCACCGTCTGGGCCTGCAGCTGATCTGGTAAAAATCATAACTGCCCAGGTGGATAGGCTGTAGGCAGTTAGGCTGTAGGTAAGAAGCAGAGACACAGACTAACAGCCTGATAGCCTACAGCCTAAGCAGCCTAAGTAGTTGCCTATTTTTGTATAATTTGACTGATGCAGATAGAGGAATTTCTTGAAATCCGCGCTTCGGCCGTTAACGCGGAACTTAAACGGCGCATAAATAAAATACCCGCCTGCCACCCCCGGCTTCTGGAGGCCATGCTCTACTCCGTTGACGCCGGCGGAAAACGCCTGCGCCCCGCCCTTTTGACGGCCGCTTATGAGATATTCGCCGGCAATTACCGCAGGGTCCTCAGGGCCGCCGCGGCCGTTGAGATGGTGCACACCTATTCCCTTATACATGACGACCTTCCCGCCATGGACGACGACGACCTGCGCAGGGGGCGGCCTGCCAGCCATAAAGTTTTCGGCGAGGCCCCGGCCATATTGGCCGGGGACGCTTTGCTGACCGACGCTTTTTCGGTCCTAGCAGGGAACGCGGAGGTGAAAGGTATAAAAGCGGAAAACGTTCTCAGGGCCGCCGCCATCCTTGCCCGCAGGGCCGGCGCCGGCGGCATGGTTTCAGGCCAGGCCGCGGACCTTGAAGCGGAAGGCTTTCTGAAGACCGGCCGATTTGACCGTTCAAAAGCGGCGCGCCTGCTTGATTATATACACCTTCACAAGACTTCGGACCTTATTACGGCTTCGGTGGAGATGGGGGCGGCGCTGGCCGGGGCGAACCGCCGGGATTTTAAGACGCTTTCCGGTTTTGCCGGGACCATAGGCCTGTGCTTTCAGATAACGGACGACATCCTTGACGTAGCGGGGGATAAAAAGAAGCTGGGCAAAAGCGGCAGCGACGCGAAGAACGCAAAGCTCACCTATGCCTCCCTCTACGGCGTAGAGCGCTCCAGGGCCGCGGCCGCCGGCCTGTTAAAACGCGCGCATAAAAAACTGGAAGCCCTGCCCTATCCGGCCCCCAAAGTAAAAGTGCTGGCGGATATCGCCGATTATGTCTGCAACAGGGAGAGATAGGGTATAGAGGATAGGGGATAGAGATTAGGGAAGGAGTTACTTATTTCCACCCTATCCTCTCGCCCCTCGCCTCTAACCCCTCTGTTAAGGAGTTTTTACATGGAGTTGCTCGGGAAAATAAGGGGCTCAAAGGATTTAAAAAAACTGAATCTGGACCAGCTGCCCAAATTAGCCCGGGAAGTAAGGGAGGCCATCGTCTCCGGGATCAGCAGAACGGGCGGGCATCTCGCTTCAAGTCTCGGCGCGGCCGACCTCATAGTGGCCCTCCATTACAGCTATGATACCCCGCAGGATAAAATAATATTCGACACCGGCCATCAGACGTACGCCCACAAAATACTCACCGGCAGGGCCGAAAAGTTCCCGACCATAAGGCAGAAAGGTGGGCTTTCCGGCTTTCTCAAGCGGTATGAGTCGGAGTACGACGTTTTCGGCGCGGGGCACGCCTCCACCGCCCTTTCGGCGGCAGCGGGCATAGCCGCCGCGCGCGACCAGTCGGGCGGGAAATATAAGGTGGTCGCCGTGGTGGCCGACGGCTGCATGACCGGCGGCATGGCCTGGGAGGCCATGCAGAACATCGGCCAGCTGGGCATCGAGATGCTGGTGGTTTTGAACGACAACCAGATGTTCATCTCCCAGCGGGTCGGCCGCCTCGGGCACATACTGACGAAAATGCTTACGCTCGGGTCCGTGCAGAGAGCGGTGCGCAGGACGGAACTTTTTCTCAGCCGCTTCCCGTTCTGGGGCAGGATAATACGCAGGGTCATCAAGCGCGCGCGCGTATTCTTTTTCCCGGGCATGATCTTCGAGGAGATGGGGTTCGCCTATTTCGGCCCCGTGGACGGCCATAATATACCGGAACTGGTGGAAGTGCTGGGTTATGTCAAGAATCTCAGGGGCCCGGTGCTTTTGCACGTGGTTACCAGAAAAGGCAAAGGCTATGAACCGGCCGAGTCCGGGCCTACGGAATTCCACGGCACGCCCAGGTTCGACGTGGAAACGGGGCTTTCCAAAAAAGACCCCGCCAGTATCCCCACTTTCACGAGGGTGTTTTCGGATACCCTTGTCAGGCTCGCCGCCGCGGACCGCAGGATCACCGCCATAACCGCCGCCATGCCCGAAGGCACCGGCCTTGACGCGTTCAGGGACAAATTCCCGGACAGGTATTATGACGTGGGCATAGCCGAAGAGCACGCCGTGACCTTCGCGGCGGGCCTTGCCGCCGAAGGGTTGAAACCCGTAGCCGCCATCTATTCCACTTTCATGCAGCGTTCTTTTGACCAGGTCATGCACGATATAGCCCTGCAGAAACTTCCGGTGGTGATAGCCATGGACCGGGCCGGAGTGGTGGGGGAGGACGGACCCACGCATCACGGCGTGTTCGACTTAGGCCTTTTCCGCATGCTGCCGGACGTCGCCGTCATGGCCCCGGCCGACGAAGACGAACTTCAGCATATGCTTTACACCGCTTTCGCCCTCAATATGCCCGTGATGCTCCGTTATCCGCGCGGTAAAGGCTTCGGCGTGGATATGGCCGCGGAGTTGAAGCTTTTGCCTTTGGGCAAAGGGCGGATTATTAACAAGGGCAAGGCGGTCAATATCCTTGCCATAGGCAACAGGGTCCACCCGGCGATCAAAGCCGCTGAGCTCCTTAAAGCCGGGGGCATAGACGCCGGCGTGGCCGACATGCGTTTTGTCAAACCACTGGATGGAGAACTTATAACGGAAATGGCCGCCGCCTCAAAACGCCTGGTTACGGTGGAAGATAACGCCCTTATGGGCGGTTTCGGTTCCGCGGCGCTTGAATATCTGAATGAAAATGCAATACAATCAACAGTCCTGAGGCTGGGTATCCCGGACCGTTATGTGGACCAGGGCAGGCCCGACGAGCTCTACGACGAGCTGGGGCTTAATTCCGCAAAAATGGCGGACAGGATCGCCGAATGGCTTGGTGGGAGCAAGATAGTAAGATAGTAAGAGAGCAAGAAAGCAAGAGAGGAGGGATGAATATCACACTTTCTTGCTTAATCACTTTCTTGCTGTCACGCTGTCCAAGGAGAAACAACCGTGGCCGCAAAAACGAACCTTCAAAAGCGAACGATTAAACTTACACGATCGCACGCTTACCGGAAAGCTTATGCCGATGCCGCCTTTTTAAGCCGCCCCGAACTGCGTCCGGTGAGATTGCAGCTGGAACTCCTCAAGCCGGAACTGGCTTTGACGGAGCGCGGCATTAAATCCACGGTGGTGATCTTCGGCAGCGCCCGCATCTGGAGCCCGCAGGAATCCGCGCTGCAGATAAAAGCGCTGACACAAGCCGTCCGCAAAAATCCCGGGGACGCCTCGCTGAAGGCTAAACTGGCTCTCGCCGGGAAGCTCAAGTCATCGGCCAGGTATTACGAAGAAGCCAGAAAATTCGGCAAACTGGTTTCCGAGCACAGCAAGCTGGGCGAGAACAAGCTTATCGTGGTAACCGGCGGCGGCCCCGGCGTAATGGAAGCGGCTAACCGCGGCGCCTACGAAGCCGGCGCAAAGAGCGTGGGCCTGAACATCACGCTCCCCCAGGAGCAGGGTCCCAATCCTTATGTGTCGCCCGAGTTCTGTTTCCGGTTCCATTATTTCGCCGTCAGGAAAATGCATTTTGTCATGCGGGCCAAAGCCCTGGCGGCGTTTCCCGGCGGCTTCGGCACCATGGACGAGCTTTTCGAAGTGCTCACTCTGGTCCAGACAGGCATAAAACGCCGCCTGCCGATCATCCTGTTCGGCAAAAAATACTGGACGGATGTCATACATTTTAAAAACATGGCCAAATATGGCTATATCTCGGAAGAAGACCTCGACCTGTTCAAATTTGCGGAGACCGCCGACGAGGCCTGGCGGATAATAACGGAGTTTTACGCCCGGCATCCCCTGAACGAAGAGCAGGAGAAGGCGTAAGGGGGAGGGATGAAGGATGAGGGATGAAAAAAGTTTAAGGGGAAATTTCTTGAATAAGGGAACGCCGGCGGTATTTACGGCCGCCGCTGTCGCGGCCGTAAACGTCTGCGCCGCGGCCCTGATCGCTTTCTACCCGCCCCCCGAAACTTTCGGCAAGCTTATCCCCGTCGATAATCCCCGGGTCCGGGACGGCAGGTTCCGGGCCCCCGTCTGCAACGGCGTTCAATGCACTCTCTGCCCGTTCAAATGCTTTCTGCCCGAGGGCGCGCGCGGCCGCTGCAAGGCGCGGATAAACTACGGCGGGCGCATAAAAACGCTCGTTCACGTAAATGGCGCTGCTGAGAAAATCTATTAAAATGAAAATAAAAAAACACAGGCATGCAGGTGCATTATTCTTGTTGATTTTGTCTTCTGCTGTTTTTAGCGTGGAAGCGCGGGAGATGATGTTTGCCGGGAAGTTCTATCCGGCGGATAAGGAAGAACTTGCCGGGTTCGTGGATTCCGCTTTGGCCAAAGCCGCCGTCCCAAAACTCGGTGGTGCGGTCCTGGCCGTTATCGCTCCGCACGCCGGTTATCCTTTTTCCGGACGGATCGCCGGCTACGCCTATAAAGCCATAGGCGACGAATACGATACCGTCGTAATACTGTCCGCCGGCCATACCATGTCCGTCAAAGGGGCCGCCATTGTAAAGGACGGTTTCTTTGAAACGCCGCTCGGCAAAGTTCCCGTGGATAAAAAACTGGCCGGCGAACTTATCAAGACCTGCCCGCTTTTTGAGAATAATTCCGCCGCCCACGCCAACGAACACGCGGTGGAAGTCCAGCTGCCGTTCCTCCAGCGGAGGCTCAAAAAGCCGTTCAAGCTTCTGCCCGCCGTCCTGAACACGGAAAATATAGGCGATCTCGTCAAGATCGGCGAGACCCTGGGCCGAAAACTTAAAGGCAGAAAAGCGCTTATAGTCGTCTCCGCCGACTTTTCCCATTATCCCGATCATAGCTACGCTAAAAGAGTGGATGAAACCCTCGGCCTTGCGATAAAAATGATGAATCCGGAATATTTCCGGCTGGCCAACAGGATACTGCTCAACAAGGGAATACCGGAACTCGCAACCTGCGCCTGCGGCGAAGCGGCGATCACGGCCGCGATGGCCGCCGTAAACACGCTTGGTCCCGCGCAATTTCTGGAGCTCAAATACGCCGATTCCTACGATGAGTACCCCCAACAGTCGTCTCCCGACCGGGTGGTGGGCTATATGGCCGGAGTTTTTCTCAAAAGCGAAAAAGCCGCCGCCGGCAAGGTCGTACTGAACGACGGGCAAAAAAAAGAACTTTTGAAAGAAGCCAGGACGGAAATTAAAAATCGGCTTTTGGAAATAAAACCAAAACGGGACCGGCTATCCGCAGATTATGCGTTCAACCTGCCCGGCGCGGTTTTTGTAACGCTTACCGGGGGCGGCGATTTGCGCGGCTGCGTCGGCACTATTGAGCCGCGCATGACGCTGCTTGACGCCGTGCGCTACGGCGCTCTGTCCGCCGCGTTCGAGGACAGGCGCTTTAAGCCTGTGGGAAAAGGGGAGCTTGAAAAACTGAAGATCGAAATATCCATCCTGTCCCCGCTTAAAAAAATAGCCGGCGCCAAAGGGATAATCCCGCATAAGCATGGCGTGGTTATTGTCAGGGACGGACGTTCCGGATTGTTCCTGCCCCAGGTCTGGGAGCAGATACCGGGCAAAGAAGATTTTTTAAGCGGGCTGTGCTCGCAAAAAGCGGGTCTTGAGCGCGGCTGCTGGCGGGATAAAAAAACCGGGATTTACGTCTTCACCGTAGACGCCTTTCAGGAATAAGGGTAACTGCTTAGGTGGATAGGGTAACAGTTTAGCCTTCTTAAAAAAATATGTAGTGGCAAAGCTTGCTTTGCCTATTGCTCGCAGAGCAAGCTCTGCAACCACCTTCGGTTTGACTAAACTGTTACTGGATAGGCTATAGGCTGTCAGGGGACAGTGATTAAGCGGGAAAGTAAGTAAGCAAGGAAGAATCACTCTCTTGCTCAATCACTTTCCTGCTTCTTACCTGATAGACTAACAGCCTTCAGCCTAAACAACCTGGGCAGTTACAATAGCGAAATAATATGGCCCTGATGAACAGATGCCCGTTCTGCATGGGAAGCCTGCCGCTTAACGCCGTCACGTGTGAACATTGCAAGTTTGGCGTAACTCCCGGCACCTGTTACGCCTGCAAAAAACAGAACGCCCCGGCCGCCGGGGTTTGCGCCTATTGCGGCGGAAAATATCTTATCGTAGACGAGTCAGGGCTGAACGCCGCGGTTAAAAAGAAAAAAGAACCCGCGCCGCCTCCCGTTAAAGAACCGCCGAAGCCCGCCGCGGAACGGCCGAAACCCGCCGTGGAAACGCCTGACCCCGTTGCGGAACAGCCGAAGCCCGCTTCATTATCCCCGCAAACAACTCCTTCGCGCGCTCTGCCGAAAGGGTTTGAAAAACTTACCGATGAACTGAACGAAGCCACCGGCTTCCCGGTCGCGGCGCGCTGCCTGGCCGACGCCGCTGAAATGGCGCTGATACCGGCCGGAAAATTTTCGATGGGCGCGCTGGATGAGGAGGGCGCCCGGGACGAGCACCCTTGCCATGTGGTATCGCTGGAGGCCTTTTATATTGATAAACGCCAAGTGAGCGTGGCGCAGTTCAGGAAATTCTGCGCGGCGACAAAACGGGAAATGCGCGAGCAGCCCCCGTGGAGCGGCGACGCGTATCCGGTCGTAAATGTGAACTGGTACGACGCGACGGCCTATTGCGAATGGGCGCGCAAATCGCTGCCCACGGAGGCCGAATGGGAAAAGGCGGCCAGAAGCGGCATCGAGGCGACATACAGCTTCGGCGAGAACGAAAGAGAAATCGGCGATTACACCTGGTACGCCGCCAATTCCAAACAGCAGGCCCATCCGTCGGGGGAAAAAAAGCCCAATAACTACGGACTTCACGAGATGCCCGGCAATGTCCTGGAATGGTGCCTGGACGGCTATGGCGAAAATTATTATGAAATAACTCCGGAAGCGGACCCCAGGGGGTCCGACAGCGCTATAGTCATAGTCTGCAGAGGGGCGGCCTGGGACCTTGACGGCGACTACGCGCGCTGCGCCAAGCGCGGGTTCCGGCAGCCGGACGCCCGGCGGGACAATCTCGGGTTCCGGTGTGTTTCGTCCTTTCTTACTCCTTTAGAAAAGGCTTAACCCGAAAAAAAACCAGCAGAAAAAAAGAAGGCCGTATTTTTGTATATTATAACAAATGAAGCCGTTTACCACTGATAAAGAGCGGTTCCTGCCGGCTTTGCTTTTTTTCGCCGCGGTGCTTTTGCCCGTTTCATTTTTTTCCGTTCACATGACCGCAGGCCGGCTGAACGCCGCATACGCGGCCGCCTGGGCTCTTTTCACGGCCTTGACGGGATTTTTCATTATTTACACCGCCAAAGTGTCTTTTTACAGGCGGATATTCTTCGGGGTCACGGCGGCGTTTTTCCTTATACATTTTAAACTGAATCTCCTTTCACAGGTTTTTACGGCCGCCTGTTTCGGGGACGCGCCTTACTGCCATATAGCCATAGCTCCTTCATTTTTTAATTACCTCTACCAGCAGTATCTGGCTTTCATGAGCGGGGACTGGCGCCTGTGGGGACCGTTGTCCATAGTCTTTCTCTGGCTTTTTTTTACGCTGGTCCTGGGCAGGGCCTGGTGTTCCTGGGCCTGTTTCTTCGGGGGGATAGACGACAGCCTTTCAGCCCTGCCCAAAAAGGCGCTGATAAAAACCCGGCTGCCGGCGGGCAGGTTCCGGGATTTCCCGGCCGCGCTGCTGATCTTCCTGCTGCTGGTGTCGCTCGCCTATATGCTGCCGGTCTATTGCCTGTGGCTGTGTCCGTTCAAGCTCACTTCGGTCTTTCTCGACCAGGAAGCCTTTATACGGAAAATGCAACTGGCGCTGATGTTTTTCGCGCTGGCGGTTCTGCTCTTCGGTCCGCTTTTGACGAAAAAAAGGACTTTCTGCTCTTTTCTGTGCCCGTTCGGCGCCTGGCAGGCTTTCTGGGGCCGCATTAACCCTTTCCGCATGACCGTGGATACCGAAAAATGCGCCGACTGCTCCGTCTGCCTGGACGCCTGTCCCATGTACGCCATAAAGGCGGGGCATGACGGGAAGCCGGGGATAGCCGCTTATTGTAACCTGTGCGGAGAGTGCCTCGCGGCTTGTCCCCGCGGGGGATTCAGCTATTCGATCTTCGGCATGAGCCCCAGGGATGTAAAAAACGGTTTCGGCCGCCTGCTGACCCCGCAAAGCTTTCTGGTTTTCTCCGCCCTGGTGACGGGCGGGACCTTCGCCGCGCTTTGGGCCCCGGCGGCGCTGCAGGCTGTGGTAAAACTGTGGGGAGCGCCATAGGCCTTAAGCCGTAAGCTATACGGAGCTCCTTATAATCTGGAATTTACGGCTGTGGCAGTTTTTCTGCCTATGGCCTATGGCATATAGCTTATGACAGTATTGGAGGCTTTATGAAAGACGGCAAATGGCTTGAACCGCGCCACACCAATAAAGAGATATTCGAGAAAGACTACACCAAAATAGACCTTTCGGGCATGGAAGTCAAGTGTCCGGGCTGTAAGGACGGCGTGAACCTGAACAGAAAGAACATGGCCGGCAAACCAGCCGGCTGGTGCAAACGCTGCAACAGAGCGGTAGCGCTGTGAACATAACGCTTTGCGTTATGTTCGCCATAGGCCATAAGTTTTAGATACAGCTATTGCCATAGGCTTATATGCCATAAGCTATACGCAGAAACCGATTATGGCAGTCTTTCTGCCTATGGCATACGGCAAACAAATACTTTTTGCTTCACCAAAAATATGTTTGCAATCCTTTCCGAGGGTTTTGTTCCGGGGCTTTCCACGGGGTTCTATTGCCTCACCGCCTGCCTGCCCGCCCCAGGTTTTGTCAAGACTTGACAGGATAAGGGTCTTAAGGCCCAAATGCGCCTGGGACCTTCGGCCTTGCCGGGGCAGGCTTTTAGTCTTATACTTGACTATAAGACTATTGATATAAGTCAACCCGGTTTGGAGGTCAGCTTGTGATTAAGAGATTTGCGCTCTCCCTGTTGGTCGCTCTGTTTTGCTCCCATTTTTCTTTTGCGGCGGATGTTGCAAAGCCTGTCCTGAGCGAAGTCGAAGGGCAGCCGGGCAAAAGCGATAACCTCTCTTTTAACCAGCTTTTAAAACAATTTTCAGCGGAATATACCGCCGGCCTTCAAATGCCGGAACCGCCCATGCCCGCGGACTCCGAAGGGGCGGGCGTTCAGGACGACCGCTACTGGATAACCGTTCAGGCCGCCGACAGATATGTGCGCACCAGGCTCCTGGAGGCGGGAGTGGATATAGTTGAGATCCGCAAGAACGATCTCTCGGGCATCGCGCCCAAAGATTCCCTGGCGCTGCTTGCGCAGAAAGGCTATACGATAGAGAAGAAGGTCCCGCTTTGGCAGTACATCCAGAGTCTTAAGGATTTCCCGGCAGCGGATGCCGCCTATCACAATTATCAAGAAACGACCGACCTTTTGAAGTCCCTGGTTTCCAAAAATTCCGATATCGCTTCGCTGTTCTCCCTCGGCAAGAGCGTGGAGAAGCGGGAAATCTGGTGCCTGCGCATAAACTCCGCGGCCAAAGGGACCGCCTCAAGCGGCAAGCCGGGGGCGGTCTATATCGGCAATCATCACGCCAGAGAGCATCTCTCGAACGAAGTGCCGCTTTTGCTGGCGGTATATTTGCTCGACCACAGGAACGACGCGGATATCGGCAAATATATCGCCGGGCTGGATATCTATATCATTCCGATGCTGAACCCCGACGGCGTGGAATATGACATCAGGACAGGCAGGTACCAGTGGCAGAGGAAGAACATGCGCGTGAATTCCAATAAGAGCATCGGCGTGGACCTGAACCGCAATTATGACTCCTGGTTCGGCGGCCAGGGCGCCTCCCATTATCCTTCCGCCGACACCTACTGCGGCCCCTCGGCTTTCTCGGAGCCGGAAACCCTGGCCGTAAAGAAATTCGTGGAGGCCCGGAAGAATCTGACGACCATGAACAGTTATCATTCTTACGGGGGCCTTATCATGTATCCCTGGGGCGGGAAGGACGCCCCGATTGACAACGAGAAGGACAGGCAGGTATTCATTAAGATGGCTTCGGAGATGGCCAAACTCACCAATTATACGCCGGAACAATCCAACGAAATGTACATAGCCACCGGCGACACCTGCGATTGGGCTTACGACGCGGCCGGGATCTTCGCTTTCACCACGGAGCTGGAAGGCAGAGGCTTCTATCCCGGCGCCGCTATCATAGAAAAAGCCGTCACCCGCAATGTAAAAGCGGCGGTCTACATGCTGAGCGTCACCGATAATCCGTATAAGATACTGAAATAACGGGGGCGGATATCACCGTTTCGGAGATGGTGTTTTAAGTTGTCTGTCCGCTCTTTTGACAGGGGGATATGGGGATGAAAACCAAATTAATCATATCGGCGGTTCTCACCGCCGCTGTTTTATTTTTAAATCCGATTTCCTTTGCTGCAAATAACAACTGTAGTGGCAGAGCTTGCTCTGCCTCCTCTCAAATAAAAACTGCCCAGGACAAAGCCGCCGGTGCCGGCAAGAAAAATTCCACAATAGAGAGTTCACAGAAAACGGGTTCCGTTCTTTTTGACGGCGTGGATCCCAATCTCCCGGCCAAAGACTTCGACCCGGATTCCTCCAACCCCGCCGCCCTGACCGGCGGCGGCC
>JAHJSU010000006.1 GCA_018829985.1 Elusimicrobiota bacterium
CACGCACACCGCGTTCGTGTAATTGTTAGCCTGTACGTTTTTCTCCAGGAGCCTGAAATTATCCGGGTCGGGCTCAAAGGCGAATACTTTGCCGCTCTCTCCGGCCAGTTTCGCGAAAAGCATCGTGAAGAAGCCGATATTGGCGCCTATTTCAAGCACGGTCATGCCTTTTTTGACGACCTGTTTGTAGAGCTCCGACTCGAACCCGGACAGAAGCGAGCGCTTCCATAATTCGGCCGCGACCAGCCTGTCGATGGAGTTTACGTAGATGATCTCTTCGCCGGACCTGACCGCCAGGTCCCGTTTTATTTTAAAAGGCCTGAGCGCGATGCGTGCCAGCCTCCGCGTCCAGTTCCTGGTGGCCGTGAAAATGATCAATTTCGACAGGGGTTTGAATACGCGTGATAGAAACATCATCGCCCCGGCCCCTTCAATTTGTACAGCTCGATAGGAATATTCGCGGCGCTCAAGCCCGGGTCCATCTTAAAAACGAACACCTGTGCGGGGTAAAAACCCCTGATAAGTTCGTACTTTTCCCCCAGGACCTTCAAAACGGCGTTCTTCTGGTGAAAAGTCACCAGCAGATATAAGGGGAGTTCCTTTTTGTCAAGATCCGCGAGTCCGGCGCCGGTGACGAAAAGAAGCGGCCACCTGTAGATGCGGAAGTGCGGCGTATAAGCCGGCTGGGGGAATTCAAGCAGCCCGAGCCTGCCGTCGGTTTTTATTGAATCCAGCTCGTCGGCCATTTGGGAAAAAGTGGAGCCGGAGGTGGAGGCCTGCGCGAAATTAAGCGCGTAAGTCAAAGACATAAGCGAGCCGGGCAGCAGGAATAAGATCAGCAGCGGGACTTTCCAGGCCGGGGAAAGGCGGGAAAGCAGGGATTCGACGGCCGTCGCCGCAAGAAGCAGGCTGACCATAAGCCATGGAAAAAACCTTCTTATCCAGGCGGGGGTATCGGCCGGGATTGCGGAAGCCGACAGGAGCGCCATTATTATGCATGCCGCCGCCAGGCTTTTTATGACCGGTTTCCCGGACAGGAGTCCCCAGATATAGCCGCAGACTATCACCAGGGTGTAGACCACCCCTATCGTTGCGGGCAGCGTTCCTGTAAAAAGCGCCGCCAGTTTCGTTATGTAGGAACGATGCATGGCGCCCAGGTCCATGCTGAGCGCCGTGTTCCATTCCATAAGCGCCGTCCGCCATTCCATCAGGAGGTACGGGTTCAGGACAATAAAGACCAGCGCGCCGCCGGCCGCCGCAACAGCGGCCTTTGTCAGAACGTCTTTTCGCAGCAGGCCTTTTCCGAGGGAAAGCAGCAGCGCCGCCGGGAAAATGAGTATGTGGAGCTGGCTCCAGTAACTGCCCGCCGAAATACCCAGGCAGATGCCTGACAGCGCCGCCAGTTTCAGGTCCGGCGCCGGCATGGCTTTGATGAACAAAAAAATGAAGGCCATGCCCCAAAAAGTGGACCACACGTGCGGGAGCATGTAGCAGGAATGCGTCAGCAGCACGGGTGTGGTCATCGCGACGATAAAAGAGAGCGCCCCGGCGCGGAAATTGGAGACCTCGCGGGCTATTAAAAAGCACAGAAGGCAGATCCCCGCGAAAGAAAGCGCGCTTAAAAAACGGCCCGCCGTGTATATCCCGCCCAGGACGTCCGGATCTTCAAGCATTTGACGCATGGGCAGTCTGCGTATGATTCCTAACTTTGAAAGCGCCAGGTAGTAGGCCCCTAAAGGATAAAGATACCCGCCGCCATAGAGGAAAGAGGACGGTCTTAACTTTAATTCCGCGGGTTTCATCTGCGCCAGGTTCGAAAGGGGAAGGGCTTCGTCAGGATGTCTGGAGCGGATCATCATTGAACGATAGGAATTAAAAAGGAAAGTGGGGGGAAGGTCTTTGTTAAAATCAACTTTTACCGCTCCTTTAAGGCGGGTGGCGTATTTGCCGCCCCTTTCGGCCAGCAGCGGGGTCGCGCCCTGTGATTTATCGTAGATCTCCTGCCAGCCTGAGGAAAGAGCGTTAAAGAGCCTGGTTGTGTCCCAGTACGGGGAGAGCACTCTTTTTGACCTGGCCGTTCCGGGATTATCCCACTTTATGCCTGCTACGGGCAGGAGCAAAGACAGCAGAACCAAACCCGCCAGGATCCATTTTTCTGATCTCATGTTTCCAGGTTAGTCTAAAGTCTGGGGTCGATAGTCTAAAGTCGAAAGTCTAAAGTCTAAAGTGCGGAAACATTGTTTTATTACTTTAGACTTCTGTTTTACTTACTTTCGACTTTAGACTTCTGTTCTATTTACTCTCCACTCTCGACTTCTGTTCTAGTTTAACTTCAGCTTTTTAAACGCTATAAAGGACATCTTAAACAGCAGGAGTCCGTGCCTGAAGCGGCTTATCTTGGTCACGCCGTATGTCCGGTCTTTATAACTGATGGGCATTTCAACCAGCTTGAGATTGAGTTTGCACGCCCCGAAAAGCAAATCAAAGTCGCCGAAGGGGTCAAAGTCGCCGAAATATGCGCGGCCGGCTTTGATGCGCTCGTAATCGCTCTTAAAAAGCACCTTGGTGCCGCAAAGGGTGTCTTTTATCCGCTGGCCGAGGGTCCAGGTAAAAATCATCGAAAACACCTTGTTGCCGAACATGTTAAGGGTGCGCATGGCTTCTTTTTCCATCGGGAACACAAGGCGCGAGCCGTTTATGAATTCGCCTTTGCCTTCCGCGAGCGCCAGGTAGAACTTTTTAAGATCTTCGGGCGGAACGGTCAGGTCGGCGTCAAGGATCATCAGGATGTCGCCTTTGGCCGGCTCAAAACCCTTTCTTACCGCGTCGGCTTTGCCGAAGGCGCCGCCCTGAAGTATAAGTTTGATGTCCTTGCCGGGGTTTTTCTTTATAGCCTCGTTAATTTTTTCGACGGTTCCGTCGTCGGAGTCTCCGTCCACGAAAATTATTTCGGCGCCTTTGCCCAGAACGGGCATTTCCTCTATGAGCCGGTCGATGTTGCCGGCTTCGTTCCTTGAAGGGACGATGACCGAAACTGAATACTCCTTCTTCTCCGGTTCGCCCGGCAGGGGTTTGGCTATAATGAACTGTATCAGGCACAGGTTCCTGATCAGCGGAGCCTTGGCCAGATAGCGGTTGATGAACCGGGACAAGAGGGGGATGTAAAAAGGCATAAGGAAACGATAGCCTTTTTTAACGACTTCATAATGGTTCAGGTAAAGGAGGTTTTCTATGTCCGGCAGCGACAGCCAGTTCTGGCGCGGCTGAGGCCCTTTCAGACCCAGCGCTTCAGCCAGCATGAGCAGCGGCTGCCAGAGGTGATTATAGGAGGTTATTATGAGCCTGGTGCGGGGGGTGGAGACTTTCCGGAGGCGCCTGAAAGCCCGCCAGACATCGTTCAATTCACCCAGCAGATCCTGCAGCACTATGTAATCGTATTTTCCGTCCGACGAAAGGTTTTCAACGTCGTCAACGGCAAAAGCCAGGTCCGGATGCCTGGCTTTTGCCCGCTTTATCATTTCCGGGCTGATGTCGATGCCGCGGCCGGCCGCCGGATCAAGGTCTTTCAGCAGATCCCCGGTTGAACAGCCTATTTCAAGAACGGAAGCTTTCGCCGGGATGACGAACAGAAAAAAATCCAGGAGCTCTTTATGGTAATACCAGTTCTGTTTCCGCCACGCGTCCCTGGTCTTGGCGGATTCGTTGAAAAATTCCACAAGCCGGGATTTATCCATCAGGAAATTTTACCTCTGTTGCCTTTATACCACTCTATGGTCTTTTTAAGGCCCGCTTTGAAACCCGTCCCGGCTTTAAAACCGAATTCGTTCAGCGCGCGCGCGGTGTCGAGGCGCCGCCTGGGCTGGCCGTCGGGTTTCGACGCGTCCCAGTTTATCCTGCCTTTGAACCCGGTAAGCCCGGCTATCAGTTCAACCAGGTCCTTTATGGAGATCTCAAAACCGGCGCCTATGTTGACCGGCTCTGGTTTATCGTATTTCTCCGTCGCGAGCGCTACGGCCCCGGCGCAGTCTTCGGCGTACAGAAATTCCCTGGTCGCCCGGCCGGTTCCCCAGACCGTCATCTCTTTGTCCCCTTTTTCAACGGCGTCGAAGCAGTTTTTTATCAGCGCCGGGATGACATGGGACGACTCGGGCTTGAAATTATCGCCGGGGCCGTAGAGATTGACGGGCAGCAGGAAAATAGCGTTAAACCCGTACTGCGCCCTGTAGGCCTGCGACTGCACCAGCAGCATTTTCTTGGCGAGTCCGTAGGGGGCGTTGGTCTCCTCCGGGTAGCCGTTCCAGAGGTCGTCCTCTTTAAAAGGCACGGGGGTGAATTTGGGATACGCGCAGATGGTGCCTACGGCCGTGAATTTCTCGACGCCTTTCAAACGGGCTGCTTCCATCAGTTGGACGCCCATTATCAGGTTTTCATAGAAAAATCTGCCGGGATTTTCGCGGTTTGCGCCTATGCCGCCTACCACGGCAGCGAGGTGTATGACCACTTGCGGCCTGGCGTCGTTAAAAAGCTTCTTGATGGCGTCCATGCGCGTGAGATCGTAGTCCTCTATCCGGGGGACGAATATCTCCCGGCAGCCCGTTTTCTTAAGTTTTTTGACGACAAAGGAGCCTAAAAAACCGGCGCCTCCCGTTACGGTTATCCTTTTTGAAGCGAGGTTTGTCATTTTATCAGTACGGCCTCTTTGACGGCGTCCGTCACGGTCCTTATCTGTTCGTCGGAAAGTTCCGGATACATCGGCAGGGAGAAAACTTCGTCCTGCGCCTGTTCGCAGACCGGCAGGTCGCCCTTTTTATAGCCCAGCCGCCCGTAGGCCGGCTGTTGGTGCAGGGCCACCGGGTAATATATCTGGTTGGCTATCCCGTTGTCGCTCAGGTGTTTCTGGGCCGCGTCGCGCGCGGCCTTTGATTTGAACCGCACGGTGTAATAATTGAACGAGTGGCGGCAGCCGGATCTTACGACAGCGGGCGCGCAGACGTCTTTCAGCGCGGCGCGGTATTTCGCGGCCACGGCGTTTCTCATTTCCGTCCATTTCAGCACATGCTTAAGTTTGACCGAAAGTATCGCGGCCTGTATAGTGTCAAGGCGGGAGTTAAAACCCTCCGTCTCGTGGAGATAGCGCACTTTGCTGCCGTGGTTCCTGAGCGCCTTGAGTTCCTCCGCTATCTTCGGATCGTCCGTGGCGACAAGACCGCCGTCCCCGAAAGCGCCGAGGTTCTTGGCCGGGAAGAAGCTGAAGGCGCCGCAGTCGCCTATGGCGCCGGTAAATTTCCATTCCTTTCCGGCCGCCTGATATTGGGCGGTGAAGGATTGCGCGCAGTCCTCTATGACCCTCAAGGCCCGCTTTTTAGCCAGGGCCGCGAGGGCGTCCATGTCCGCGGGGTGGCCGTAGAGATGCACGGGAATGACGGCCCTGGTCCGGGAAGTGATTTTTTTTTCCACCGACCTGGGGTCCAGGTTATAGGTGTCGGGTTCTATGTCGGCGAAGACCGGCACGGCCCCGGACTGGCTGATGGTTTCGGTGGTGGCAATGAAGGTGAAAGGGGTGGTGATAATCTCGTCTCCGGGCCTGATGCCGCACGCGACTATGGAGAGCCTCAGCGCGTCGGTGCCGTTCGCCACGCCCACGGCGTATTTGGAGCCGTTCAAAGCGGCAAATTCGCTCTCGAACCCGGCCACTTCCTCTCCCAGGATGAAATTACCTTTATTCATCACGGTCCTGACGGCGGTTTCCACTTCGTCCTTTATTCCGGAATAACCGGCCAGCACGTCCACCATGGGTATTTTCATAGGTCCTCCACATGAACCGAAGGTTTTCAGGGTCTTAGGGTTTTAGGGTGAAAAAACATTTTTACCCTTAACCCCTTAGACCCTTTACTCTTTCGTGTTATTATATAAAAATATGGTGCGTCCTGAACAAACTGCATTGCGCTTGCGGGTGAAAGTCCCGTCCGGACAAGCGTCGGAGCACCCGGTAGCAGGCCCCGGCCAGCGTGTGGAAATCCAAAGGCTAAGCGGGGCGTCAAAAGCCTCAG
>JAHJSU010000048.1 GCA_018829985.1 Elusimicrobiota bacterium
GCTTTTTTAAAATTTAAGGAAATACTCCGGTTTTTTTATATAATCAGGAAGGGGAGCTTTTTCTGAAAGATTTTTAAGCAGCGGAAAGAGCGAAATTAAAGAAGAGCTTGCAAAAACAGGTCTTATACGGACTACAATGCATATGTGGAACCGCCCGTCGTCACGCTCGGAGAGGATTTCCAGACCGTCCGTGAACTGCTCGCCCTTCTGACCCCGGGGCAGGAAACCTACACCATCGGAAAACTCATGCTCTTTCTGCGCAGGGGCGTGAATTCCGGAAGTTAGCCCGAAAGTTGCAGTTGGAATCGTCTTTCATTGACAAAAATATCCATGCAATTTTCAGGCATTTCCCAAATCCCAATATCCAGATCCCAAACCAATATCATCTGGATTTGTCTGGGATTTAGGATTTGGAAATTAGAATTTCCGGATTCTTCAACTGAAGAATCCGGGCTCCTTAGCTTTGTTTTATTGTAAAATGTGCATTCGGGCGGTTAGCTCAGCGGTAGAGCACTGTCCTCACACGACAGGGGCCATAGGTTCAAATCCTATACCGCCCACCAGTTTTAACCACGTCCCTCCGAAGCCTTGGCGAAGGAGGACGGCAACAGTCCGTCAACTGAAGATTTCAGGTTAACGTTCGCCGACCAGAAGGGTTTAACATGATTGGGGAAATTACCCAATGGATTTTGGAGTTGCTGCGAACGCACGGTTCCGTCAGCGTGTTTATCGGGGTAATTATTGAGTCGGTTATAGTGCCCATACCGTCGCCCGTCATAATAATGGGAGCGGGCGCTATTTTGATACCGGTAAATATTTCCTGCGGCCAGGCTTTCTGGGATATAGCGCGGTTCATAGTCTTGCCGGGAACGCTGGCTTCCACTTTGGGCGCGTTCATCGGCTATGGCATAGGCTATTGGGGCGGCAAGCCCGTGATAGACAGGATAGAGAAATTTCTCGGATTCGGTTGGAAAGACATAGAGGCGATGGAACGCCGCTGGACCGGGAGGAAGATAGGATTGAGCATTTTTTTTCTGCGCGCCATGCCCATTATTCCGCTTTCGCTTATTTCGGCCGCCGCCGGAGTGATTCGCCTGCCTGCCGCGGGTTTTACGCTTTGGACTTTTCTGGGTTCCATACCGCGCTGTTTCTTTCTGGGCTGGCTGGGCTGGCTGATGAAGGACGCGTATTTCGCCATGGCGAAAAAGCTGAATTCCGTTGAAAGCGCGGTGTCGGCGCTGCTTGTGCTGGGCGCGGCGGGGGTTGTGCTTTGGCTGAGAGCGCGAATGCGCGCCGGGACATGAAAGATTCCGCAGAAAGCACAAGCAATGCATAATATGCTTTTTGTGCGCCACGAGGGGCGGCGGTCGCCTAAAGCCTAAGGGCTTTCTCCTGTCCCATATATTTATTTCTGAACCAGTTTTCCGCGTCGTCAAAGAGCGAATAGGCGACCGGTGTCATCAGCAGCGTTATAAGAAGCGACAGCGCCTGGCCGCCTATAATAACCAACGCCATGGCGCGCCTGCTGCCTGAACCGGCGCCGGCGCCCAGCGCCATGGGTATCATGGCGGCTATAAGGGTAAGCGTGGTCATAAGTATGGGGCGCAGGCGGGTTTTATTCGCCTGCAGCATGGCATCGTATCGGTTCATGCCTTTGGCCCGCAGAGTGTTGGTGTAGTCCACCTGAAGGATTGAATTTTTCTGCACTATCCCGAAAAGCATAAACATGCCCATAAGGCTGAATATGGTAAGCCCCTGGTCGGACACAAACAGTGAAATCAGGGCGAAAGGCACGGTTAGCGGCAGCACTATCATGATGGAAAGCGGATGCACAAAACTTTCAAACTGGCTGGCCAGCACGATGTAGATGAAGATGAAAGCCATAAGGAAAACAATTAAAAAGCTCGTCAGCATTTTTTCAAGTTCTTTCGCCCTGCCGCCCGGGCCCGCGCTGTATTCCGGCGGAGCTTTCACTTCCCTGAAGGCCGCGTCGGCCGAGCTTATCAGTTTTCCGAGCGGCGCTCCGTCGGTATTAGCCTCGACGGTAATCTTACGCTGACGGTTATGGCGTTCTATCCGGGTGGGGCCAAGGCCCTCTTTTATGTCGGCCACATTGTCAAGGCGCACAACCTTGCCGCCGTTCGCCGGCACCATCATGGCCGCTATGGTTTCTTTGCTGTCGCGGTAGGCAGCTTGGGCCCTCAGGCGCACTTGGTAAAGCTCGTCTGAGTCTTTGTACTTGGTTATGTCCTCCTCTCCGCCGACAAGAGTCCTTAAGCTGGTGGCTATGTCTTCCACTTTCACGCCCAGAGCGTGGGCGCGCCGCCGGTTTATTTCCACGCGGTACTCGGGTTTGGCGTAGGAGAAGCTGGTGTCTATGTCAACGGCGCCTTTGAGTTTTTTCAGCCTTTCCACTACCGCTTTTGAGTATAGCTGCAACTTGTCAAGGTCGGGGCCGGTTATTACATATTCAAGCTCACGCTCCCCGCCGCCTCCCATACCGCCGTAGGTGTTTACCGACACCCTCAGGTTTGAATACTTGGCCAGCATCTCGCGCGAGGCCGCCATTATTTCTTTCATGGGCATGGAGCGTTCTGAAAGGTCTTTAAGCTCTACTATAATGTAACCCTCGTTGACAGCTTCGGCCCCGCCAAGAATGCCGCCGGCGCCGGTGCCTATGGAGGAAAGCGTGTTTACCACAAACGGGATCTGTTTTGTTTCGGCCTCTATCTGTGAAAAAAGCTTTTTCATTGCTTCAAGGCTGGCGCCCTCAGGGGCTTTAACCGTTATCTGGTATTGGCCGGTGTCGTCGGACGGCAAAAAGTCCTTGCCGATGAACTTCAACAGCGGCGCCATGGACACTATTATGAGCAATGCCAGAGCGCGGATTTCGTCCACGCGCCGCAAAGCCCGTACGAGCTCCGGCGCGCTTCGCCGGAAGGGGCCCTTGCGAAGCCGGTCCAGCGTTGATTCGTGAGCGTTATCAGAGGTTGTTAACAGGGCATCCAGTTTTGTCCGCGTTGAGAGTGATACCCCTTGGATCAAAGAGGCCCATATCCGCTCTTGAACCCGCGCGCGAAGCCGCCCGACGTGGCGTTCCAGTACGGTAATTCCAGGAAGAAGAATTTTATGCGTCACCAACCAGGTGATGGAGCGGTCAAATAAAGCGCCGGGGCGATCCGTTCCAGTCCAGCAAAGGGCATACAGCCAGCGATTTAAGCGGAACCGGACGGAGGGATCGGAAAACTCCCGGTATCCGCAGTGACGGCGGATTTCAACAGTGTGATCCCATCGTTGGCGGCTTGCGCCGTACTCGGCAAAATCGCCCGGCAGTTCGATGTCTAATTGCCGTGCCAGAAGAGATAAGATGGCCGCCGGGACCTCCGAGAGATCTTCCAGGAAACTCCCTATATAGCGGGCTGTGCAAAGCTGCACGGCAAACCCCAGACGGTTATGATCCCCGCGCCGCCCCAGGATCAGACGGCGGTCATTGTCATCGAGATGAAAGTACCGGGCGAGTTCTTCTTCGGTCAGGTCGCTGTTGAAATGTGCATACCGCTGTTGCTGCTCCTCAGTGAGAAACTCGGCAGGCATGGTACGTTCCTTTTTTCCGGGAGTTGCAAAACTCGTAAGTTATGCGACACCCGGCCAAACAGGCGCCTTCCGAGCAGGAGCCTATTTGCAAAAGTATCTCGCAAAATTATATCCTTTTGCAAGAACTTTTGCGACGGTTTAAGAGGATATCGATGAAGATTGGTTATGCGCGGGTTTCGACATTGGACCAAAATCTCGACTTGCAGATGAAAGCGCTTAAAAAAGCGAGATGCCAAAAGATTTTCCGTGAGAAAGTTTCAGGAGTCAGCCGGCAGCGTCCGGAATTCCAACAGATGATGGATCATCTCCGGGAAGGCGACACAGTCATCGTCTGGAGGTTGGACCGCCTGGCGCGCTCCACCCGGCACCTCCTGGAGACCATGGAGACCATCCGCGAAGCCGGCGCCCGGTTCCAATCGCTTTCCGAACCCTGGGCAGACACAACCACCCATGCCGGCAAGATGATTATGACCGTGTTCGCCGGCATCGCTGAATTTGAAAGGGAGCTTATCCTGGAGCGCACCCACGCCGGCCGCGTCGCGGCCAAAACAAGGGGTGTGCGCTTTGGGCGGCCGCTCAAGCTCAATCCAGAACAGCTTAAGCTGGCGCAACGATTGATTGAAGAGGGGAAAGCCGCCAGTGAGATTGCCGACACGTTCAATGTCCATGTCGCCACAATTTACCGGCTGGCCGCAGCGATGGACGCATTTTACCCTAAAGCTGCAACTCCTTAAGCGAGTTTTCTGTCCGGTTGCTCCCCAAACCCCAAGTACAAAAGCTTTACGCTGATCCCTATATCCAAAATCGCAAGGGTGTTTTTGAGTATATCCTCGGTGGCGCAGTTGACACAAAATTGCTTGAAGTCCGGGTTTTTGATAACGCAACTAAAAAAGCAATTTTCACAACCCAAAAAGCCGCAGCAGAGAAAAGAGGTAAATCAAACTGCCCGCAGTGTGTTATAGGGCACGATGCGAATAAGAGTAAAATTTGGAGTTTTAGCGAAATGGACGCCGACCATGTAGCAGCTTGGAGCAAAGGTGGCGCAACAGAGGCCAAGAACTGTGAGATGTTGTGTAAAACACACAATCGCGCAAAAGGAAATCGGTAACTCCGACGATTAAAATTGATTATTCCAGCGTAGCCACTGAATGGAAGCTGATCATATAAAACCCTGGCACAAGGGGAGTTGCGCCAGCAAGCTCGGCCGCCGCGCTCGATCTCCGGGCCTGCCCAGGGCCGCCTTGGGCCTTCTGAAAGCCAAGCGGCGGTGAACTTTATGTATACCGATTATTATGTTGCATATAAACCTCAAGCCCAAAGTCTCCTTGGGGAAATGGTAGACTTAAGGTTGTTAATTTTCCGGTTTAATATTTGGAGGTAACTATGCGCTCAGTATGCTTAATTTTAACAGGGATATTCGCACTATTGCTTTCTGGATGTGCAACTGTTGCTGGTCCTTTTGTTACTGCTATTAGCAGTGATGGTGGTGGTGGGTTAGTTGTTGAAAAATGTATGGCGCGCTTTGACCCGTGGATGGGGACTGTCGGCAATAGTAGCTGCACTAGCTCAAACATCCAACTCAGCCCTAAGGGGTCCCCTCAGAAAACGGAAAAAAACACACGCTAAGGATTAATCTTCATTTGGAGATACCCACAATCGCAAAAGTCCTTGCAAAAAGATATGGTTTTGCGATAGATTTTTGCAAATAGGCTTCCGCTCGGAAGGCTCTCATTTGGCCGAATGTCGCATAACTTAAGAGTTTTGAGAATTAAGGCCGTTAAGAAGCCTTAACGTGTGTTTTTTTCCGTTTTCTGAGGCGGCCCCTATGTACGGTCTTTTGTAAAAAATGTTAGGTCAATTTCAATCAAAATAAACCGGGTTAAAAAGCATACCCAACGGACAATCTAATCGGTGAATAGTTGTAATCAAATGTGTATGACTCATACGAGGTGGAAGCAGTGTAATAGTTATACGTCAGTTCGGCCATGAGTCCCTGCTTTTTCCTAATGCCTACGCTTCCTCCAAAAACCGCCCCAGGATTGTTGATTGTCATACTGCCAAGGGCCGCAGTATTGGCCCCAAAAAGACCCATGCCACCCTGGATTCTGATATAAGGGGTGACTTGGTCATTTCTATAACCATCATAATTAGATATTTCTAAAACTCCAAGGAAGGCCAAAAAACTTATTTTCGCTTCAGGCGCATCTTTTATTCCGCGTGACATTGAATAATGTATTTCCGCCCCGGCACCGAAAGTCTTGTATCCTTGTAGCACATCTAAACCCAAGGTAAATCCAGATTCCATATCTACGTAGCCACTGCCTAGCGAAGAAGTCATATTAAGCTTTGCGGGCATATCATAGCTCAATTTAATTTCACCCAGTACCCCGCTATCAGATCCCGTTGCCGCCGGGAAGTCCGCGTACCAGTTCCTTTTGACCACCGGCGGTTTTGTTTGAATCTTCGGTTTCGCTGGCTGGTTTACTTCTTCGGGTGCAGCTTCCTCGTATTCTTCGGGTTCCGGAACGGGTTTCTTTTTTCGCACTATTTTTTTAATATCTGTCTTATCTACTTCTTTCCACTTATCCCCATACTCAATAGTCATTGTCTCCTGGGTTTCTTCCGTTATTGTTCCTTTTAACACACTGCCGTCTTTTAGGTATATGGTTTCCGCATATAATACCATCGTTGTCGCGGTAACAACAAACAATGATATGCTAATTAAAATTAGTTTTTTTATAACCCCTCCCCGCTTGTGAAATTACTATGACTCTCTCTAAATTATACACTATCAGCCCGACAATGTGGTGTCGGATAGATTTGGCCAGAGAACAGGCGAATATTGGGCCTTCTTAACTTTCCCCATCACCCGGGCGAATAATCTGGTCGTAATTAATGGCGGAGCACCTACCTATGGCCTTATGAGAACTAAAAGCTACTAGCTCCCCAGTTTTACGCCCCCATACAACCGCCGCCGGCAGCGCCTGGCGCCGCTTTCCAGAGACAATCTTGGGATGGCGAAAAAAAAAAGGAAAATTTGCTTTTGCAGGGGCAAACAATCGGCGAGGACCTTTTATGGGCTGAAGCACGGATGGGGGAACTATTGAGGGGACTACCAAAACAGGGAAAAGAGGAGTATGGTTCCGCTAGGGGAACTATACCTACCCTACCGGAGGGCATCACGAAGAAGCAATCCCACCCCTAAACGACCCCTTTCCCTTAAAGCCTTTAAAGCCCGTCTCCCGCCATTTCTGGCAAAATGGCCTTTTAAATTCGCGCGAGAATGAGCCAGGACAGCGTTTTCTCGACGAGGCGGTATCATTCTACCCCACGTTTCACGACGAGCGCCTTGACGCTTAGGTTTGAGGAAACGGCCCTTCGCGGCCAGTAGCCCGGCCTTTTCCGCTGACGGAAAAGGCCGCGCTCTTTGGCCGTTCGCCCCACCGCCCCGGCCTGGCGGCCGTGGCGCCCGCCCGCCAGGCGGGCCGGTTCGTGGGGCCTACGGTCC
>JAHJSU010000049.1 GCA_018829985.1 Elusimicrobiota bacterium
GACAGCCTGCCGACGAAAAGGAAGATCGTGTAATTTTCAAAGCCGAGCGCGCTTTTCGCGCTTATTTTCTCCTGATAGGAATGCGGCGAGTACTTGCCGGTGTCGACGCCGTTGCGGAAGCTTCTGAGCTTCAGGCCCGAAAAAGCCGGCTCGCTTTTAAGCCAGTCATAGACCTCGCTGTTCATGACCAGCAGTTCGGGCCCGGCCAGCTGGAAAAATCTGAGCTTAAGCCGGCCGAGCAGCGTCTTCATGGACAGCGTTATCTCGTCCACTCCCCTGCCGCCGCCCAATTTGACCACCGCCTTTTTGCCGGTTACCATGGAAGCCAGCGCCGCCGCCACGGCCGGCGACGAGGCCAGGTGGACGTGCACGACATCGTAATCGGCGGCGTGCGTAAGCAGATAAAAAAAGCTTTTGATCATGAATACGATGGAATCCACCGCCCCGGAGCCCAGGGTCCGGAGCCTGCGGACCGCTACGCCGTCGATCGTTTCCCGCCTCGGCGCGTTCTCTATGCGGCGGGTCAGTACGGCGACCTTAATGCCCCTGGCCGTGAGCGCGCGCGAAAGCTCCAGCGCCTGTTTTTCCGAGCCGCCTATGGCCGGATAAAAAGTCTGGCTGAGCATCAGCACCGATTTTATCTTGGACATTGTAGTTACCGGTTACCGGTTACTGGTCACTGGTTACTATCCGTTTTCCCGCGGAACTGCGCCCACACCTTGCCGAGCGACTGCCCCATCTGGTAAATGAATATCAGCCCGAGCAGCGTCACTATCAGGTAGGTGAGCACATGGACATAGGTCGCGTAGGCGAAGCCGACTTCGCCTGGTATCCCCCACGCCCCCGTCACCTTGGCCACCGCGAATTCAAAATTGCCGAAATAGCCCGGCATGCCGGGTATGGCGGCCGCCATAGCGGTGGTGAACAGCAAGACGACGCATTTATACAGGTCCATGACGGACCCAATACCGAAAGCGAAGGCCAGCAGGTAAAGGTTAAGCGCGTTCAGGACCCACTGCACGAACGCGAGCGCGAGGATGGCGGAGCCGGTCCTGAAAGAATGAAAGGCCCTTACGCCCAGCGCGAGGTGGGCCAGCGCCTTTTTTACGCGCGGGAACCTTTCAAAGAACCCGGAAAAAAAGTGATGCGCCATTATCTTGTCCACGAAGACCAGCGCGGCTATGGCGGCCCCCAGGCCGCCCAGCAGGACCCAGAAATACCCGCCGTACTCGCCCAGCCCGCCCGTGACGCCGCCCAGCGCGGCCGCGGCCGCGAACAGCGCGGCAAGCACGATGATGTCCAGCGCGCGCTCCACCAGTATGGTCGCGAAAACCGTCATCACCGGTATCCGGAAGAACCCGGCCCCGGAAGTTCCCCTCATTATCTCGCCGAGGCGCAGCGGCAGGATATTGTTCAAAGCGAGGCCGGCGGTCTCAAGGCGGAAAGCGTCCCAGACCTTTACAGGCCCGGCCGGGTCGAGCAGCAGCTTCCAGCGCAGGCCTCTGCAAAACAGCTCAAGCAGCATGATGGCCGCCGCGGGGATGATGAAAATATTGTTCACGCTGCCGTAGATGGCGCGGAGTTTCGCGAATTCCACGTTCCTGAAAGCGAAATACAGCAGCGCCGCGCTCACCATCAGGCCGATAAATATGGACAGCTTGGTCTTCATAATTAATACAGTGAGAAAGTGAGTGAGTGATTAAGTGATTAAGTGAGTAAGCGATTAAGCGATTAAGTGAGTAAGTTGGCAAGGAAGAATCACTATCTCACTCAATCACTTTCCTGCTTCTCACTTTCTTGCTCTCACGCTTTCCCCTACGCCGCTCCTATGCTCTTTAAAAACGCGTCCTCGGCCGCCGGGCGGCCCATGAATTTTTCCACCTGCCCCGCCTCGTCGTAGCTCCGGCCGGGCGCGAGTATCAGGTCGCGGTAGCGCGCGCCGGTCTCGGCGTTCATCACTCCCGCCGCCTCGAACACCGAGAACAGGTCCGCGGCTATCACCTCCGACCACAGGTAGCTGTAATAGCCGGCCTCGTAGCCGCCCATCAGGTGGCCGAAGCTGGCCTGCGGATGCGTGCCATCGCTCATCGGTATCAGCGAGATCTTTTTCATCATTTTTTCGTAAAGCCTGGTAGTATCGACCCTGCCCCCGGCCATGTGGTATTTCATGTCCAGCAGGCTGAAGAAGATCTGCCGCAGGTAGACCAGGCCGGAATCCATGTTTCTGGTGTCTATAAGCTTCTTTATCAGCCTGTCCGGCAGCTTTTCGGACGGCTTTTTGTAATGGCCGGAGACGCGCTTGAGCGCCTCGGGGAAGTAGGCCCAGTTCTCCAGCATCTTCGAGGGCACCTCCACGAAGTCGCGCGAGACGCTGGTGCCGGAGAATTTGCCGTATTCCGCCTTAGTGAGTATCTGGTGCGTAACGTGGCCGAACTCGTGGAACAGGGTCACCAGGTCGTCGAACTTCAGCAGGGACGGGATCTCGCCTGAGGGGCCGGGGAAATTGGCCACGATGGCCGCCGCGGGCAGCGCGTAGGAGCCGTCCGCCAGGGCGCGCCCGCTGCGCAGGCCGAAGCAGGCCGCGTGCTTGTACTTGCCTTCGCGCGGGAACAGGTCGAAGTAGAAATAAGCCGCCGTGGAACCGTCCGCGTTCTTCACTTCGTAGGCCCGCACGTCCTTATGCCAGGCCGGCAGATCCGCCGGCTCGAACTTTATGCCCAGCACGCGCCCAAAGATGTCGAACATGCCGCCGATGACGGTTTCCAGCGGGAAATATTCCTTTATCTTCTCGTGGTCCAGCGAATACTTCTCTTTTTTGAGCAGGTTGTTGTAATAGCGCCACTCCCAGGCGTTCAGCGTCTTGTCCGCGCCGCCGGTCTTTTTGTTCTTCAGCTTCGCCCGGTGGCGGAGCTCCTTGCGGCCCTTCTTTTTGAGCTTCGCCCAGGTGCGCTCCATGAAATCTATGACATTGGCGCTGTTCCTGGCCATGCGGTCGGCCAGCATATAATCGGCGAAATCCGGATAACCGATAAGCCTGGCGATCTTTCGCCGCATGGCTATGGCGTCTTCCATCAGCTTAACGTTGGCCGCCGCGCAGCGGTCGTTAAACACGGCCTCCAGCCGCTTGCGGGCGCCGTCGGATTCGGCGTTGTCCATGAACGGGATATAATCGGGGTAGTTCATGGTCACCGTATACTTGCCGTCGGAGGTTTTCTTGAGCCGCCCGGTATAATCTTCGGGCAGGCCCTTAAGCTCTTCGGCCGTCATATCCACGCTGTCGGTCACTTCGCGCAGGTTCTTGGAGAACTGGAGCTCCAGCGCCACCAGTTCCTTCAGCAGCTTCTTCACCTTCTTCGTTTTCCGGGGCTCCAGGCCCAGGCCGTTCTTTTTAAAGTCGAGCAGCGTCTTCTCCAGCAGCCGGCCTTCCACGACGCCCAGCTGTTCCTTCCTGGCGGCGTACCGGTTCAGCGCGTCGAACACGTCTTCCCTGGTGAAGAGGTCCACCGAGTACTGGCTCACCTTCAGCTCAAGCTCCTGGGCGGCCTTGCGCACTTCGGCGTTGTCCGAGACATAGGCCAAAATTATCGGGATATTGACCGCTTCGCCGAAGTCGGCGACCGCGCGCTCAAAAGCCCGCACGGTGTTGTCAAAAGTGCTTTCAGGACCGGGGATCCCGGCTATTTCCTTCAGCCGGGCTTCAAGCGCTTCTATCGCCCTGCCCGGGATCGCCGCAATCTGTTCCGCCGTAAAATCGAAAACCGGTGCTTTGTTCGACATATATTCTCCTTGGCAACCGCGCCGTCCGCCTAAGGCGGTACGGATTCAGCCTATATTATTATATGAAAGATAGCCGGGAAAGTTCAGTCGGAGCCGGTTTTTTCGCAGGCGGCCAGGCAGCCCGGCAATCAGTCTCTCGGCTTTTCCAAATTGCCTGGTCGCCCAATTGCCTAATTGCCTTCCCTTGTCGCCGTCCGCTCCATTAGAATACCCAGTCTTGCCTCTATCCTCTGCAGATAAGCCTTCTGCTCGTCCCAGAGCGGATTGCGCTTCACGGCCTCGATGTTACAGGCCTGGCCGTATTTAACGAAGCGGTCCAGGAAAAAACCGACCAGCCACATGCCGAGGAACCCCAGCGGGACAGCGGCGGCCACAAGCACCCAGGTCCGCTGAACGCTGGTGTAATACCTGAGTTTGTCGCTCGCCGCGATGACAAGCAGCGCGAAGTTGACCATCGCCAGGAACTGGTGCCCGAGGTCAAAGCGGTATTTCTGGTTGAAAAAAAACCATTTCCAGCGCGATAATTCTTTGCGGATATTATCCGAGTGAGGGTCAGCGGTCATAACGGCCTCCTTTAACCACTCAGGTTGTTTAGGCTGTAGGCTGTTAGGGGATAGTGATTAAGCAGGAAAGTAAGTAAGCAAGGAAGAATCACTCTCTTACTCAATCACTCTCTTGCTTAATCACTTTCTTGCTTCTTACCTACAGCCTATCCACCCAGGCAGTTACAATAGTTTACTTTAAAATCGCGAAGCCTCACTAACCCGAAAACTTCAACTGAAGTTTTCAGGCTAACAATGCCGTGTCCGGCGGTTCCGCGGCTGTTTGCGGAATTGCCGCCCCCTGCCGGCAATTTTTTGCGCTTCGCGCTTTTTTTGGTATCATATTCCCTAATATGGCGCTGAACAAACAGGAAGCGTGGGGCTCGAGGGTAGGGCTGATCCTGGCGATGGCCGGGAACGCCGTGGGCCTGGGTAATTTCCTGAGGTTCCCCGCGCAGGCGATCCAGAACGGCGGCGGCGCCTTTATTATCCCCTACCTTACCTGCTTTCTGCTGATGGGGCTGCCGCTGCTTTACGTCGAGTGGGCGATGGGGCGCTACGGCGGCAAATCCGGCCAGCACAGCGCCCCGTTCATGTTCAACGCCATGGACAAGCGCTTTTTCTGGAAATACCTGGGCGTATTCGGGATCTTCACGAACCTCGCCATTGCCGCTTATTACTGCTATATCGAATCCTGGGCCCTGTCCTGGGCGTATCATTCGGTGGCGGGCCATTTTATGGGAAAAACCCAGGGAGAAGTGACCGCTTTTTTCAATTCTTACATCGGGCTCGGCACGGTCGAGCCTGTTGTTTTCTGGATTTTGTGTCTGCTGCTTAACACCTGGATCTTGTCGAAAGGCCTTAAGGGCGGCGTTGAGCTGGCGGCGAAGATCGGGATGCCGCTGCTGCTGCTTTTCGGCGTCGTCCTGGCTGTCAGGGGCGTGACCCTTACCGCGGGAGAGCAGGGGGCGGTATACGACGGGGTTCTCGGGTTGAACTACCTGTGGCAGCCGACTTTCAGCTCCATCTGGGATCCCGTGGTATGGCGCAACGCGGCCGGGCAGATCTTTTTCACGCTTTCGCTGGGGATGGGCAGCATCCACTGCTACGCCTCGTATGTGAAGTCCAGGGACGACATCGCCCTGAACGCCATGAGCGCCGGCTGGATGAACGAATTCGTGGAAGTGGTGCTCGGTTCGGCCATTATAATCCCGATAGCCGTGGGTTATCTCGGGGTGGATAAAGTGATAGAAATGACCAAAGGCGGAAGCGGTTTCGGCATCGGATTCATGACGCTGCCGTTCCTTTTTACCCAGTGGGGCGCGACGCTTTCGGCCATCTCCGGGTTCATGTGGTTCGGCCTGTTGTTCTTCGCGGGCATCACCTCGTCTTTGGCGATGGGGACCCCGTGCATGGGCTTCCTGAAGGACAATTTCGGCTGGGCCCGCGGAAAGGCGGCCCGGACTTTCGGCTTCGCGGTGCTGCTGCTCGGCATTCCCTGCGTCTTGTCGCAGGAAGCTTTCAATGAATTCGATTACTGGGTGGGCACTATTTCGCTGGTCGTGTTCGCCATAGCCGAAGTGATCCTGTTCGCGTGGGTGTTCGGGATGGAAAAGGGCTGGAAAGAAATAACCGACGGGGCGGATATTGCCGTACCGGTCGTTTTTAAACACATAATCAAATATGTCACCCCGGTGTTCCTGCTCGTGGTTTTTTTCGGCAGCCTGCCGGAGATCTGGGCGACCCTTACAAAAAAGATCACCCCGTACGTGCTTTTCGCAAGGATTCTGCTGGCCGGCTTGTTCGCGGGCATTGCCAGGCTGGTCTATGTCGCGCATAGAAAAAGAGGAGCGGTATGAGCTCAAGCGCATGGTTGATGCTGGTTATCGCCGAGGCGGTGATTGCCGCTTTCACCGGCTACTTTTTCTGGAAAGCCTTAAAAACGCCTCCCAAACCCGAGCCGGATTCTTTTTTGGATAATGATGATATAAAACGCTAACCTGAAAACTTCAGTTGAAGTTTTCAGGAAGGCTAAAGGATTAAGGATAAAAGCTAAAGGACGGAAAAATCTCTTTGTTTTTTCTGCGTCTTTTCCAATACCTGCGTAGGTGCCGTATCAGGAGCTATGCTTATTAGACGGCCTTTATCCTTATAGCCCTCATCCTTTATCCTTCCGAAAATTGCCATGGATATACGCCTAAGGCGGACGATTCCAACTGCAATTTTAGGAGCAGCCTTCCCTTAAGACCCATAAAGACATAGGTCCTAATACCTCCCCCTCTTGGGCCCCAGGCCCCTTACGGAACAGGCAA
>JAHJSU010000050.1 GCA_018829985.1 Elusimicrobiota bacterium
AAATCGTTACTACTCAGCCACAAAGTCACAAAGACACGAAAGAAATCAGACAACAAACCGTTTGATCCATAAACTTTCTTTGTGCCTTGGTGTCTTAGTGGCTGAGTAATTACTAAAAATCAGCGTTATCAGCGTTCTATGGTTTAATAGCTGAGTAGTTACGAAATAACTTAAAACTGCCGAAAAATCAGCCCGCTATTTTAGCGGGCTAATTTTTTGGGCGAAGTTTCTCAACTTCCAGTTTTATCTGGTCGTCCGTTATCTTGGCCAGCAGCAGGCTGTCATCCGCGCCCAGCGTTATATCGTTCAAATCTCCGTCATAGGGCTTGAACTGCGGCGCCTTGCCGTCGGGGCTTAACCCGGCTTTGGCCAAGATCTTAAAAGCGGTATCGGGGATCACAGGATACAGCAGTATCGCAATATTTATAATAGCCCTTGAGGCGATGTTCAAGACCGTGCCGCAGCGCGCCAGGTCCGTCTTCCTGAGCGTCCAGGGGGCGGTATCGTTGAAATACTTGTTGGCGGCATGGGCCAGCGCCATCGCCTGCGATACGGCCTGGCGCACTTTGTACGAATAATAGGAGTTCCCCGCTTCCGCAAATACCGCGCTGAAACCGTCCAGAAGCGCCTTGTCTTCGGGTTTGAGGTCCGCCGCCATGGCGGGTATTCTGCCCCCGAAGTTCTTTTTTATAAATGAAAAACACCGGTTGACCAGGTTGCCCAGGCCGTCGGCCAGCTCGTTGTTGCGGGCCTGGAAATCCTCCCAGGTAAACTGCGAGTCCGAGGTCTCGGGCGCGTTGGAAGCTATGGCGTAGCGCAGGGCGTCCACGCCGTACTTTGAGAAAAAATCCGCCGTGTCTATATACCACCCTTCCGACTTCGAGAACTGCCTGCCTTCCAGATTGTAAAACTCGTTGCCGGGCACATTCTCCGGGATGATATACGGCTTGTCCTGGCCCATCAGCATGGCGGGCCACATAATGGTGTGGAAGATTATATTGTCTTTGCCGATGAAGTGTACCAGCTTTGTTTCTTTATCAAACCACCAGTCCTTCCAGCTTTCGGGCTTGCCGTTCAGCCTGGCCCACTCCATCGTGGCCGAAATATAGCCGATGGGCGCCTCGAACCAGACATAGAGGACTTTGCCTTTGGCTTCTTCAAGCGGCACGGGCACGCCCCAGGAAAGGTCGCGGGTGATGGCGCGTTTGACCAGGCCTTCTTCGATAAGGGAGAGGGCTTTGTTCCTGACATTGGGCTTCCAGTTTTTTTTGCTCTCCAGCCAGTCCTTCAGTTGAGGGGCGAAGGCTTCCAGGTCTATGAAGTACTGTGTGGCCTGGCGGATCTCCGGCTTCCGGCCGCAGACCTTGCAGGCGGGGGAGACTATCCTGGAAGGGTCCAGCCATTCGCCGCATTTGGTGCATTCATCGCCGCGCGCGTTGTCCGCGCCGCATTTGGGGCAGGCGCCGGAGACGTAGCGGTCGGCCAGGAAGCGGCCGCAGGCCGCGCAGTAGAACTGCGGCTCGGCCGCGGACTTGATATAGCCCTTGCCGTGAAGGGCGAGGAAAAACTCCTGCGAGAGCGCGTAATGCTCCGGTGTGGTGGTCCTCGAAAAATGGTCGAAGCGGATATTGAGCTTGTCGAAAAATTCCTTTATCACGCGGTGGTAATTGTCCACGTACTGTTTAAAAGGGACGCCTTCTTTTTCCGCGTTGATGGTTATGGCTACGCCGTGCTCGTCGGTGCCGCAGATATAGACGGCCTCTTTGCCGTTCTGGCGGAGGAAGCGGTTGAAGATGTCCGCCGGCAGGTAGGCACCGGCTATATGGCCGAAATGGATGGGCCCGTTGGCGTAAGGCAAAGCGCTGGTGACAAGGTATTTTTCCATAATTGAACACCAATTATATCATTTTGCCGCGCCCCGCCGTTCGGCTTGGTTTCACTGGTTGAACAATTGATTCTCCCGTAAAAAGTCCCAAACGGTAGCCGCAGGCTTTAGCCTGCGAAAAACAGTAAGCCATCCGCCTAAGGCGGACGCAGGCTGAAGCCTGCGGCTACAAAGGCGGTTTTTGAGCAAAATTGACTTTTTACGGGAGAGTCAACAATTTGGCCGCACCCGTGAGCGCGCGGACGGGATATTGAGGAGATCGGGAAAATTCGTGAGGTAAGGGCGGCCGGCAAAGCAGGCTTTTCCGCGCGTTACATAGTTCCTGCGACTTTTAGCGCAGGAACTACGTGTACGTGTCTATCAGGCTGGTAACCTTCAGCGACTTTTTGAATTCCGGCAGGGTCATGTTGCGGGCGGGCGCGGCCAGTATGATGACCGGCGAGCCGGGGCGGAGGTGGAAGAAGTTATCGCTGAGCCGCAGATCCGCTCCGGGCAGTTCCAGCCGGACGTACAGGGCGGTACTTGCCGACTTCAGCGTGACGCGGAAAACTCCGTCCCCCGCCGGCTTGACGGCGGGGGCTATATCCGGGGCGGCAAGTTCCAGGTGCTTGGGCCTGGCGAAGTGCACGAGGTTTTTGGAGACGGGCTCTCCGTCCAGCAGGAGTTCAAGCCACAGCAGCAGGTTTCGCGGGCCGCATACTTTCAGCGGCCCGGCGGCGTCTATGGTCAGCAGCCGCGTATTCTTCAGGGCGGGCACGCATACGTTTTTGGCGTCCTGCGCGAGGATCCTGCCCGAGAGTTCCGTCAGCGTCCATTTAAGTTTTGCGCCGGTATTTTTGCGCAGGTCGCTGGTGGCGTGTATTTCTACCGTGCCCTTTTCCGTATCTTCCAGTCCGCTTACCAGCAGCGGGGCAAAGAAATTGCGGGCCATGTAGTGCAGGGCCTTCCATCTTCCGAAGTAGTCAAGTGACGACCAGCTTGCCGCCGGCCAGGTGTCGTTGAGCTGCCAGTACAGCGTGCCCATGCCGCGCGGCATGGAGCGCCGCCAGTGTTCCACGGCGTATTTCATGGCCAGGCCCTGCAGGATCTGGCTGACCCACAGCGTGCCGTCAAATTGCGCGGGCAGCCGGAACCAGTCCAGCATATACCGCATGATTAAGGTGTTTCCGGCGCCGCTTCGCTGGTGGTGCTCCATGACGCGCGCGGCGATGTTCCGGTCGCCCGGCAGGGTGTAGGTCTTTACGGTCCTCGGCTCGGGAAACGACTGGAAGCCGAATTCGCTGTTGAAGCGGTGTTTGCAGGTGCGATACCATTCAAAGGGCTCCCCGCCATGCCAGACCGACCACAGGTGGGCGTCGCCGCAGGCGGGGTTGTTATGGTTTTCGCGCCGGCCGGCGCTTGAGTGCGGGCTTGAGGGCCAGTAATCCCTCTGCGGATCTTCCTCGGCGACGACTTTCGGCAGCAGTTTATCAAAGAGCGCGCCGTAGTCCTTCCAGCTCATCTTCGTGCCGGTCCATTCGGGACCGACGTGATCCTGCTCCAGTTCGTTGTTTCCGCACCACAGGGCGAGGCAGGGGTGGTGGCGCAGGCGGCGTATATTGTCCCGCGCCTCGGCCGCTGCGTTGGCCAGAAATCCGGCGTCGTACGCCGGGTAAGTGGAGCAGGCGAACATGAAGTCCTGCCAGACGCACAAACCCAGTTCGTCGCAGAGGTCAAAGAAGACATCGTCCTCGTAGAAGCCTCCGCCCCAGGCGCGGAGCATGTTCATGTTGGCGTCGGCGGAGGCCTGAAGAAGGCGGCGGTAGTCCGCGGCGGTCGTGCGGGTATAGACGGCGTCGGCGGGTATCCAGTTGGCGCCCTTGGCGAAGAAGGGAACGCCGTTGATCTCAAAGCGAAAGGACAGGCCCCAGCGGTCCTTTTTCTGAACGAGGCGCAGGGTCCGCAGGCCGATGCGCCGGCCGGCGGTGTCAAGGATTTCGCCCGAGGCGTTCAGCAGGTCCACTTTAAGCTCATACAGCGGCTGAGCGCCCAGGTTGTTGGGCCACCACAGGCGCGGGTTTTTGACCGTCAGGCGGGCGCGGGCCTTGCCTCCGCCTAAGGCGGGCACGACGGCGCCGGCGACTAGCCTGCCGTTGTAGAGCAGGCGGACACCGGCCCTCAAGGCGCCGGGCGCGACGGCCTCGACCGCTGTCTGAACCGTTACTACGGCCCGGCCTTTGCGGTGTTCCTGGCTTATCTTTACGGCGCCCAGCCGGGCCTGGCTGAAGGCAGCCAGCTCGATGCCGCGCCAGATCCCGCAGGTAACAAGAGAAGGCCCCCAATCCCACCCGAAGTTGCAGGGCATCTTGCGCACGCATTGCCGGCCGTCGAGCATAGCCGCGCGGTTGACCTTGCGGAAAGGAGCTATCCGGTCGTAAACGGAGTGGAAGCGGACTGCGATCTTGTTTGTGCCCCGGCGCAGGAGCTCTTTGACGTTAAATTCCCAGGTGCGGTACATATTATCGGCCGACCCGGCCCTTCGTCCGTTGATAAAGACGTCCGCCAGCGTGTCCAGCCCGAGGCAGCGCAGCAGCACGCGCTCCTTGCCCGGCGCTTCCGGCGGCACATTGAATTCGCGCGTGTAGGTCCACTCGCGCCGGGCTATCCATTTCAGCGACAGTTCGTTGTCGCGGTGGAACGGATCCGGAATCCGGCCGGCATTAAGCAGATCCATGTGAATGCAGCCTGGAACAACGGCGGGGATGGCTTGCGCGTTTCCCCTTTCGGCGACGCGCCACCTTCCGCCCAAATTGATAGTCAGCACGTGCTTCTCCTTAACCCGGATTCCCCGGGCGTCTAAGAATCCATGGATCTTAACCTGAAAAATTCAGTTGAAGCTGAATTTTCCGGATTGATGGACATCCGCCTAAGGCGGACGCCTGCACAAGTATTGCCAAAAGCCGCGATAAACTGACTCTCCAGCCGCCTTTTTGGTATTATAGCCTTTAACACGCGGATCCGGCAAAAGGATGGAGCGCCCATGGATACTTTGGAATTCTTGAGAGAGCAGCCGCTCTTCGCGGGGTTCGCCCCGGAGAAGATTGCGGAGGTGCTGGGGGAGTCGCGCATCGAGAGCTTCAAGCGCGGCGACGTGATTATCTCGCAAGGGGAGCCCGGCTGGTTTCTCGGGATCATGATCGAGGGTTCGGCCGAGGCGGCCATGACGGACCAGCTGGGCGAGCGCAGGCGGCTCGGCGCCGTCAGGCCGGGGGGCGTCGTAGGCGAGATGTCGCTGATGACCGGCGAGCCCACCTCCGCGGACGTCGTCGCGCTGGCGGACTGCCGGATGATGCTGATGCGCCAGGATATCTTCACCCGCTATCTTGTCGCCAATCCCCAGGCGATCCGCTTCCTTTCCAGGACGATCGCGGAAAGGTTCGCGGAGCGGGAAAATATTCAGGTTTCGGCCGCGCGCAAGGGCGCGGCGGCGCAGGATCCATACGGTCTCGAGCTGCGCACGCGGGTGGCGATGAACCTGCTGGTCATAAACTGCGGGAGCTCGTCCGTCAAATATTCCTTTTACGACACTACCGACGAGCACAGGCACGCGGAGGGCCAGATTGAGCGGATCGGCGCTGAAAGCGCCTGCCATGCTTTCAGCGGCCCCAAGGGAGCCTCCTCCAGGCAGCTGGGGAAAACCGACCATGCGGGCGCCATGAGGGCGCTGGTCGCCGCGATTACGCACCCGGAGCAGGGCGTTCTTCGCGACATAAAAGAGCTTTCGGCCATAGGGCACCGCGTGGTCCACGGAGGGGACCGCTACAGCAACGCGGCGGTCGTCGATGACGAGGTCGTTGGGGCGATCGAGGAGGCGGCGACTTTCGCGCCCCTGCACAATCCCGTGAACCTTCTGGGGATCAGGGCCGCGCTGGAAGCCTTCCCCGGCGTTCCCAACGTGGCGGTCTTCGACACGGCATTCCACGCGCGGATGCCGCCCTCGGCCTTTCTCTACGGCTTGCCCTACGAATACTACGAGCGCGACAGGCTCAGGCGCTACGGCTTCCACGGCGCCTCCCACAAATACGTCTCGCTCGCCGCCGCCACCTTCCTCGGCCGGCGGGTCGGCGAACTTAAAATTATCTCCTGCCACCTGGGCAACGGCGCGTCCGTGGCCGCCGTCGAGCACGGCCGGTCGGTGGACACCAGCATGGGGATGACGCCGGTAGAAGGCCTCATCATGGGCACGCGGGCCGGCGACGTGGACGCCGGGATTATCGTCCATATCGCGCGCAAGGAGGGTCTGACGCCGGATGAGCTCGACAAACTCCTGAACAAGCGCTCGGGGCTCCTGGGGCTCTCCGGGGTTTCCAGCGACATGCGGGAGGTGCAAAAAGCGGCCGGGGACGGCCACCGGCGCGCGCTGCTGGCCCTGAGGGCTTTTTCCTACCGCGTGCGGAAATACATAGGGGCCGGGCTGGCGGCCATAGGCGGGCTGGATGCGCTCATTTTTACGGGCGGGATAGGCGAGGGCAGCGCGGAGGTCCGGGCGCTGGCCACGCAGGGCCTTGCGGGCCTCGGCATCGCCGTGGACGATGGGAAGAACCGCGGCGCCAGGCCCGGCCGCTCCCGGGTCGCGGACATCACCGGCCGGGGCTCGAAAGCGCGGGTTCTCGTCGTCCACACGGACGAATCGCGGATGATCGCCAGGGAAACGATCCGCGCCCTGGGCCGCGACCAGGTGGCGGCCCTGATCCACAACAACGCGACCCCCATACCCATCGAGGTCTCCGCCCGCCACGTGCACCTCAAGCTGGAGCACGTCGAAGCGCTTTTCGGCGCGGGCTACAAGCTCACGGTCCGCGGCGGGCTTTCGCAGCCGGGCCAATTCGCGTGCGAGGAAACCGTCGACCTGATCGGCCCCAAGGACAGGGTTCAAAGGGTGCGAATCCTGGGCCCGGAACGCAAAGAGAGCCAGGTTGAAATCTCGATGACCGAGGAATACGCCCTCGGGATACATGCCCCCGTAAGGATGTCCGGCGATTTGGCGGGCACTCCGGGGCTGACCCTCGAGGGGCCGAAGGGGACCCTGGTTTTGGACAAGGGCCTTATCCTGGCCCAGAGGCATATTCACATGCCGCCGGAGGATGCGCTCTCGTTCGGGCTGATGGACAGGGACGTGGTGCAGGTCAGGATCGCCGGCGGGCGGGAGCTCGTCTTCGGAGACGTGACGGTCCGCGTCCACCCAAGCTTCAGGCTCGCGATGCACCTCGACACCGACGAGGCCAACGCCGCCCAAATCAAAACCGGCCAGTTTGGCGCCCTCGTCTCGCTCCAGCACCGCCGGCACTGATCGCCCGGCATAGCGGCAGGGAACGCTGCACGATAACTCAATAAGTAACTTCTCCCCCGGAAATAAATCCGGACCGCCTCTCGGGCGGCCGGATTTATTTTTCAGGGCGGCTGCCCGGGCCCTTACCTGGGGTTCAGCATGTTGAAGAAATACTTCTCTATCAGGTTGGAGATGAAGGTCGCGAAGCCGGGGGGTATCGCCAGGTCCCGCGGGCCCTCAACCTTCCTGGCGTTGGAGATCAGCCGTCGGAAGGTCTCGTCGAACTGCCGCACGGAGCCGGACCCGGTTATGCTCACGTTCAACTCCGTGTCGTATTTCTCGCTGCGCGGGTGCATGTTGTAGGAGCCGATCGTGGCGAAGACGCCGTCCACGGTCATAAACTTGCCGTGCATGTTCTCGCCCTGGTTCAGGTAGATGTTCGCGCCGGACGGGTAGATGGCGGCGAGGCTCCTGATTATGGGTATGGCCGCATGCTTGGCTTCCGCGTCTATGCTCTTGGAGGTGTTGGTTAGGATGTTGACCTCCACGCCGCGCCTGCGCGCCGAAAATATGGCGTTGCGCAGTTCGGGGATGGCGATAAAGTAGGAGTTGGCTATGTTTATCCTGCTCCTGGCGCCGTAGATGCTCTTGAGTATGGTGCCGAGTATCTGTTTCTCGTGCGGCGGGTTCTGGAATACCACCGCCATGCCGGCGTCGCCGGTCTCGAACTCGTTGCTGCGCGCCTGCGCCACGCTGACGGGCTTGCGCGGAGAACGAACGTAGGCGTTCCACGACCTGGCGAAGAAGTTAAGAGTGTCCGTGACGGCGGGCCCGGAATAGAGGGCGTCGAAGTCCTGCCATTTGGGGCCGGACGGGGCTTTGTGCGAGTAGACGTCGCCGACGTTCATGCCTCCGACGAAGGCGTGCCGCCCGTCTATTATCAGCATCTTGACGTGCCAGATGTCCAGGAACCTGCCGGCCTCCTGGTAGCGCAGCACTTCCACGCCGCCCGCTTCCATCCTGGCCAGCAGCTTGCGGCCGTTGAGCAGCGCCACCTTCTTGTCGGCTATAAGCTTCACATCGAGGCCCTGCCGTTTCTTGGCTATCAGGAGGTCGGCGAACTGGTTGCCGGTGAGGTCGTCGTGGAAGGAGTAGGCGGTTATGTAGATGCTCTTTTTGGCCGCCAGCATCAGCTTGTCGCGCAGCGCGAAGGATTCGGGCCCGAAAAGCAGCGTGACCTTGTTGCCTTCCGTGAACCTGGAACCGGTAAGGCCCTCAAGTTCCTTCGAGAAGCCGGCCTCGCCCACGGCGGAGCCGCGGTAAAAGGACGGCGCAGATTTGGACGCGCCGGCCGGCGCCTCGTCCATTTCCAGGCCTTCGGGGCTGAAAAAGTGCCTTTCGAGGTATTGCGCCGCGGGGTCGGTCGGCCGGAGAAAATAATCGTCCGGCAGCGCGGAGGCGTCCGCTGCGGCGGTTACGGCGGGGGCGGCGTCGGGGAGGGAAAGGCTCCCGTGCGCGGCCGGGGCCGCTTTCAGCAGCTGGTCCAGGGAGTCGGCTTCATCAGAGGGGCGGGCGGCGAAAATATTCTGAGCGGCGCCCTGCGCCAGGGCTAAAGAGAGCAGTATGGTTTTTTTCTTCATTCTACCGGGCCTCCATGAGGGATGACTGGTACGCCGTCCCTGTACTTATAGTCTAATACGTCCGCCGCCGCCGCGTAAGCGTCCGGAGACCTACCCGGCCGGAGGCATTGGGACTACGGCCCCGGGCCGGATGGGTATGGGTCTAAAGGGTTTTTCCGCTCCGGCCTCCCGGCCGGCTTTGAGGTTAAAAGAGGGCTGGACTGTTGTCTTCCGCCTACTTTTTCAACCTTGGGCGGGGGGAAATTTCTATAATATAGCTATGCGCTACATCCAGGTGATAATCGCCGCCGCGATCTGGGGCGGCTCCTATCCGTTCACCAAATACCTGGTGACCGAAGTTTCGCCCGAGACCGTCGTGACCCTGCGCGCCGTCATAGGGGCTTTGCTGCTGACGCTTGTGACCGGCTCAAAGCTCAGGCTTTCGGATTTCAGGTTCGGCCATATCTGGAAGATCTTCATTATGTCAGTGCTGGGCGTTTCGGCCCAGCAGTATGTGCAGGCTTACGCGCTTACCTATACCAGCGCCGGCCACGCCGGCTGGCTTATAGTGACCATCCCCATCATAATCGCGGCCGCCATGGCGGGGCTTGGCGAGCGCATAGGCCTGCCCAGGATAATCGCGTTCATGCTCGGCGCCGTCGGGGCGCTGCTGGTCGTCTTTTCCAACGCGGCGGGGACCGCCGCGGCGCCCGCTCCGGCCATAAAGGCGGACCTGATATTCCTGACCAGCTGTTTAGCCTGGACCGGTTATGTCATACTGACGAAAAAATGGCTTACCTTCTGGCCCCAGACCAAGGTGACCGCCGTTACGATGATCGTCGCCATGTTCACCATGCTTGTCGTCTGGTCCCTTTCCGGCAAAGCTGGGGAACTGGCCGCTATCAGCGCCAAAGGCTGGGTCTGCGCAGGGTATCTGGGCGTCCTCTCTTCGGCGCTGGCCTACACTTTCTGGAATAATTCGGTGGAAACGCTCGGGCCCGTGACTTCCTCATATTTTATTTACATCCAGCCGTTTTTTACCGTCCTGTCGGCGTACCTGTTCATCGGTGAGCCGCCGGCAGCGGGGGCTTTCGCGGGAGGCCTGCTGATAATGGCGGGAGTTTATTTTGTGAATTTAAACAAGAATTCCGTTACAGGCGGGGGTTTTATAGGGCGGTTCCTTACGAGGTTGTGCGGCAATGTGTGAAAAATATAAAGAGATAAAGGAAAGGTTCGGGCAAAATTGGCTGCCTGGTTATTCGGCCGCCGCCTTCACGACTTACCGGGCCGGAGGGCCTTTTGAAGCGCTGGTCACGCCCGCTGCCCGTTACGACCTGGCCTGGCTCCGCGCCTTCTGCGCCAGGAATGATATTCCTTTCCGCGTTTTGGGGGCGGGCTCCAACGTCCTGGTAAGCGACAAGGGGCTGAAAGGCGTGACGGCGGTCACTTCAAAACTGGATAAGGTCCGGATTTCCGGGCATACTATCGAAGCCGAGGCCGGGGCGTTGTGGGACGATGTGGCAAGAATTTCGGTCGAGAATTCGCTGGGCGGGCTTGAAAAGACTTCCGGCATCCCCGGCACGGCGGGCGGGGCCGTTTTTATGAACGCGGGCGCTTTCGGCCAGGAGATTTTTGACGCGCTCGAAAGTTTTGAAACCATGGACAGCACGGGTTACGTTAAAACGCTGAGGAAGGCGGGCGTTAAATACGGCTACCGGAAGGTGGAAGGGATAGAGGGCCTTATAATTTTAAGCGCGGTTTTCAACCTTCAGGCGGGGGACAGAAAAGGACTTTTAATTGAACGGAACCGCGTTCTGGCGCAGAGGGCGGAGAAGCAGCCGTTGGAGTATCCTTCGGCCGGCAGCGTGTTCAAGCGGCCGCCGGGGGATTTCGCGGCGCGGCTTATAGACGCGGCGGGGCTGAAAGGGCTGAGGGTGGGGGACGCGGAGGTTTCCAGGAAGCACGCCGGGTTCATCATAAATCTGGGCAACGCCACGGCCTCGGATATCTACGCGCTGATGCAAAATGTCCGCGCCGAAGTAAAAGATAAAGCCGGCGTTGACCTCGAGCCTGAACAGCTCCTGCTAGGGGATTTCGAATAGTGACCCGCGCGTGCCGCAACATTGTTTACAGCCCCGGGTCTGTCTATTTCCCGATTACTCATGGTCAGCGTTTGCTCCATAAATCCCCCGGTTTTACGCCTTTAAGAGAGGTTTTAACGCTTTGCCCATGATATTTCTACTTTTCTGGATCATGACACATTAATTTTTTCTCGACAAAATTTTATCAGGACCTGAATAATAGAAGAAAATTTTATAGAATATTGCATAGGGTTTGGATATGGGCAATACGATATTGATAGCTGAAGACGATAGAGAGGTGCTGAGAATCCTGGACAGGTATTTCTCGGTCTGTGGATTCACCGTTTATTCCGCCGAAAACAACGCCGCCGCCATAGAGCTGGCCGGACGATACAGGCCGGACTGCTTCCTTCTGGATTATCACCTGGCCGACGGCCCCGCCGCCGGGATCTGCCGTTTCGTGCGCGGCGACGAATATCTGAAGAAAGCCCCGATAATCATGCTGAGCGGCGACCCCGGGCAGATTATCAACAGCTGCGAAATCTGCCAGGCCGACGTCTTTGTTCAAAAAGGCAGAGGCTGCGCTGAATTACTGGCAGTGGTTAAAAGGCAGCTAAATCGCGTAGAATGGGACCGTGGCGTGATTAAAAAACCGGATTTTACCCTTAACGCCGCGACTCTGTGCATAATGAGGGGGGAGCGGCCGACGCATCAATTGTCTCCCGAGCAGTTCCGCTTTTTCTCGCTGCTTGTTGAGAAAAGCCCCGATTTCGTGACGGAAGAGGCAATATGCTCCTATGTCTTCATGGACACGCCGTCCGAAAGGCAGGAAGCCATCTCGTCGCTGGTATACCGGCTCCGCCGGAAACTCGGCCCCCGGCTTGCCCGGCGGATAAAGAACAAGCGATATCGCGGCTGGATCTATGTCCAGCCGCGCCTTCAAACCAGAAAACCTTCGGCGGATTCCAACCGGCCTGAAAAACCCTGCCGGCCGGCGTTAAAAACATAAGATTTCACACCCCGCCGCCCGTCGGGAAACCCCCGCGAACATGACGATAGCGACCTTGACAACCTATCAAAAACCTCTTATACTATTTCCATTATTATAAGTTTGGGTTTTCACTTGCGCAAGTAAATTCAGGCCTCACTGAACCTGCATAATTATGGATCTGCTGGTTTTTCAGCGGACTCGGATTAGACTTTGCCGGGTTAAGCTAATGCGAAAGATAATTAACCCTTTTGCGCTCTTGTGGCTTTTGGCGGCGTCGGCTATTACCGCGCTTCCGGCCGTTGCCCAGCCGCCCCCGCCGCCCCCGCCGGGCCCGACAATAACTTTTGAAGAATCGTATGTTTCCGCGGACATCTCTTATATCTCCAGCAGCACCCTCGTAATAATTACTTTCGCCGTACCAGACTCCACGGTGTACTATATTCTTGACGGCGATCTGCAAAACTCCACTCCCACTGTTTATAACCAGCCTTTTACGCTGCCCGAAGAAGGTATCCATGACCTGTTCACCTTCGCCAAAGCGCCGCTTGGCGACACTGCCCTCAGCACCGCCGCCATACATGTGGACGCCACCGCCCCGGAGACACAATTGGAAATATCAAACGCCGATCCGAGGGAACTCGGCGGGATAATTTATGTCGGCACGGGCGCGCTTGTGGCCCTGAATGCCGGGGACATTATTTCCACTGGCGTGGCAAGCGGTCTGGCCACCACTTACATGCTTGTGGATATCCCGCCGGAAATTTGCGACGGCGGCGGGCAGGGCGGCGGGGTAAACGGGGCCGGTTCCTGCTCCAATCCGTATTACGCCGGTCAATTTACCCTGCTTCCGGGAACGCATACCATTTACTACATGTCGAAGGACAATGTGGGTAATGAAGAGTTCATGCACGTCGCGTCTATAACGGTGCAGGGCGCCGCTTCATTAAGCGGAACCATTTCCATCACCCCGGCGCTTCCGGACGCGTCAACCGTTACGGTGGTGGTGTCCACCGACTATTTCCGCAGCGACACCGGGCAATTCTTCCCTTTTGCGGCGGAGGGAGTCAGTCTTCTCTACAGCCTTTCGCTTCCCGGCCCCGCCACGTATTACATAGCCGCTTTTGCCGGACTTCCGGGACAGGAACTGCTTCCCGGCACGCCCATAGGCATTTATGGGGAATACTCCCCGGTATTCGCCCAGCCCGGCGCGGAGCTGTCCGGTTTAAATTTTTCTATCTTCCCCGATACAATTCCGCCGGTCCTGGCTGTCAGTTCTCCGGTGAACAACTCTTCGATCAGCGGGCTTGATGTCATTTTGGGAACGACACGGGATAATACGGGAGTTGATTCAATTTATGCGGCCGTAGAAGACCTTAGCGCCGGGCGTTGGTGGAACCCCGACGACGGAATATGGATATCTACCGGGAATGCGCTTTTCGGGAATACCAACCCCAAATTTTGGGGTCCGCCCAACGCTTCCACCTGGACCATATATTCCGGCGGAAATAACGCCGGCGTGTTAAGCATGTTCGCGCAGCACCTGGCGCACGGTAATGATTATAGATTGTATCTTTTCGCGAAAGATTTTGTTTTTCTACAGTCGGCGTCTGTGGAAGTGAACTTTACCTGGGTCGGCGAGCAGGGGGAGGTTTACCCCGGGCAGGTACAGGGATTTTCCGGCCAGGTAACGGCGACTTCGTCCGTTTCCTGGGACTGGCAGCCTCCTGCGGGGGCCGAAGGATATGCGGTTTATTCCGATACCGGGGTTTTTCTCTCTTCCGTAACCGAAACATCGTTCCTGTACTCCGGCCTTGAGCCGAATTCCCCGGCTGCCGTCTGCGTGGCCGCCTACAATACATACGGTGAAGGCGCGCGCAATTGTTCATGCGCGCTTTTCACCCTGGCAAATATCCCCGGCGATCCTGAAATAGTGTCGGTCTCCTCATATAGTCTCACCGTCAGATGGGCGCCCAACGGCAATCCGGCCGGAACGCGCTACGAATTGAACAGCTCAACCGACGAGTTTAATACCATATTTTCCACTTCGATTGTTTTTGGGAGTTCCGGCGACGAGGTGGTTGCGGCAATTACCGGCCTTGAGCCGGAAACCACTTGTTATGCTAAAGTCCGCGCCCTAAACGGCGATTATATACCCACGGAATATTCCTCTGTGGTCTCCACCAAAACTCTTGAGGCTTATCCGACGCCTCCGGTCTACCCGGCGGCATTCGTTATGGACGGGGGGAAAGTAATGTTCTCGTGGCGTATTCCGTCCGGACAGTTGCCGTACCTGTATAATGTATATTGCAGCAGCGTAGCCGGGGAGTTGGTGGAGGGCGACATTCCGAATTCCTTGCTGCAAATCAGCAGTAATAATACTACCACCTCTATCATTGATTCTCCCGCCAGTTCAGGTTTGTATTATTATGCCGTAACTGCGCTTAACCGCCTCGGGCAGGAAAGCCAATTATCAGAAGTGGTCCCGCTCTTAGTGGACTTCAGCGCCCCTTCCGCGGAAATAATCTTTTCGTCCCCCGCTGTCTCCAGAGGTATAGGCATTCATCCGTTCCGCCTTGTGATTTCCGAATTGTTGGCTTTCCCGCCTATCCTGACCATAACGCCCAGGTCACAGTCGCCCATACTTCTAAGGCTTGAGGCTGAAAGTCCGACCATTTGGAAGGGAACTTTTACTATAACACAGCAGACAAATTCAGGCGAAGCGGCATTTACTTTCTCCGGTGAAGACCTTGCCGGAAATACCGGCACGCTGATATGGTCCGGCGGCACAGTAGGGGTGGACACAGAAGGGCCTTACGGATATGTTACTTTAAGCGCGGTTTCTATAAGCCATGGCGAGCTGGATGTGAGCTTAAGGACTAATGAACAGACGGTTTCCACGCCTACCTTGATGCTCAGGAATTTCAATGTTCCTCACGCAAAGGCGCAAAGGCGCAAAAAAACAGATGCATGCCCGCTTTTCTTTGCGAGCTTTGCGGCTTTGCGCGAGACAAGACAGGCCTGTAGTTACATTTTGCGGC
>JAHJSU010000007.1 GCA_018829985.1 Elusimicrobiota bacterium
ATGAATTACAACTTTATGCCGGGATTTGCGCTGAGAACCGGGTATATGATGAACGAAACCGGAGGTTGGGGATCGGGGGCTGGGGGTTCGGGGCTGGGGGCTGGGAACAAGGGCGCGGGGGGATTCTCAGCCGGCGTGGGCCTGTATTTCTTCGACACCGGGCTTGACTATTCCATGTCGCCGTTCGGCGAAATGGGCAACGTGCAGAAGTTAAGCGTTAAAAAGAAGTTTTAAATGGGATTTTTTTTAAGGAGAACAGGGTATGATCCCAATGATGGAAGGGATAAGAGCGGCCCGCGGAAATAAAATTTCGTGCAAGGGCTGGCAGCAGGAGGCCGCCCTGCGCATGCTGATGAACAACCTGGACCCGGAGGTGGCGGAGCGCCCCGGCGACCTGATAGTCTACGGCGGGCGCGGCAAGGCGGCCAGGAACTGGGACTGCTATAAAGCCATCGTGCGGTCCCTTACCGCCCTTGAGAACGACGAGACCCTGCTGGTGCAGTCCGGCAAGCCGGCCGGCGTCCTGCGCACCCACGAATACGCGCCAAGGGTCCTTATAGCCAACTCCAACCTGGTCGGCAACTGGGCGAACTGGAAAACTTTCGACGAGCTGGAAAAGAAAGGGCTTATGATGTACGGCCAGATGACGGCCGGAAGCTGGATCTACATAGGAACGCAGGGCATCTTGCAGGGGACTTACGAGACTTTCGCGGCGTGCGCGCGCAGGCATTTCAAGGGCGACCTCACCGGCAGGCTGGTGGTCTCGGGCGGCCTCGGCGGCATGGGCGGCGCCCAGCCCCTGGCCATAACCATGAACAACGGCGTGGCCATCATCATAGAGGTGGACGAGACCCGCATACAGAAGCGCCTGGACACCGCCTACGTGGACGTGCGGGCCGATTCGCTTGATGAGGCGCTTAAACTTGCCGCGAAAGCCGTTAAAGAAAAAAAGGCGCTTTCTATCGGCCTCCTGGGCAACTGCGCCGAGCTGCTGCCCGAGATGCTCAGGCGCAATGTTAAGATAGACGTCCTGACCGATCAGACTTCCGCCCATGATCCGCTTAACGGCTATGTGCCGAAAGGCATGACCGTAGCCGTTGCCGCGGCAAGGAGGAAGAAAGACCCCGAAAAATACACCGCTTTGGCCATGGAGTCCATTGCCATACACGTGGAAACGATGCTGGCCCTGCAGAAGGCCGGCGCCGTCACGTTCGATTATGGCAATAATATCCGCACGATGGCGTTCAAGCAGGGCGTAAAGAACGCCTATGATTTCCCGGGTTTTGTGCCGGCGTATATCAGGGACCTTTTCTGCGAGGGGAAGGGCCCGTTCCGCTGGGCCGCGCTTTCAGGCGACCCCAAAGATATAGCGCTGACCGACAAAACAGCGCTTGAGATGTTTCCCGAAAACAAGGGCCTGAAGCGCTGGATAGACATGGCCTCAAAGAAAGTCAAATTTCAGGGCCTGCCGTCCCGCATCTGCTGGCTGGGCTGCGGCGAAAGGCATTTATTCGGCCTAAAGCTTAACGAGCTGGTCAGAACCGGCAAACTCTCCGCCCCCGTCGTAATAGGGCGGGACCACCTGGACGCGGGTTCGGTGGCGAGCCCCTACAGGGAGACCGAGGCCATGAAAGACGGTTCGGACGCCATAGCCGACTGGCCCATCCTCAACGCGCTGGTCAGCACGGCTTCCGGCGCCAGTTGGGTCTCCTTCCACCACGGCGGCGGCGTGGGGATGGGGTATTCGCTGCACGCCGGGCAGGTGCTGGTGGCCGACGGCACGAAAGAGATGGACCCCCGCATCGAAAGGGTGCTGACCAACGACCCCGCGACGGGCGTCCTGCGCCACGCCGACGCGGGCTACGAAAAGGCGATAGCTTTCGCGAAGAAGCACGACGTGAAAATACCGATGCTGTAATATGCGAATAATAATGCGAATGAACGAAAATGCGAATTTATGCGAATCTTTTAATTCACATGTCCGGTAATTCGCATATATTTGCATATTTGGTAATTCGCTCACTATTAGCATGAGGAGGTTTACATGGCAACCGATTTCAGTTTCGACGTCGTCTCTAAAGTGGACTTCAATATGGTGGACGAGGCGATAACGAACGCGCTCAAAGAGATCACCAACCGCTATGACTTCAAGGACATCAAGTCCGAGATCTCTTTTGACAAAAAGGCGAACACGCTAACGCTCAGTTCGTCGGACGAGTTCAAGGTCAAGGCGGTCTATGACGTGCTGCTGACCAAGCTTTCAAAGCGCGGCGTGCCGCTCAAAAATTTCCAGCCGGCTAAGATAGAGAGCGCGCTCGGCGGCACGGCCAAGCAGGCGGTCAAAATACAACAGGGCATCCCGCAGGACAAAGCCAGGGAGATGGTCAAGCTCGTGAAAGACAACAAACTTAAGGTAACAGTTTCCATCCAGGCCGATACCCTGCGCGTAGTGTCCCGCTCAAAGGACGAGCTCCAGACCGTCATGGCGCTGCTGCGCGGCCATGATTTCGGCATAACGCTGCAGTTTATGAATTATCGGTAAAAAAAGCGTATAGGGGCGAGCGTATAGGGTATAGGGACGGTGTTTCCTTAATCCCTAGCCCCTAGACGCTATACGCTACGTATTTATGGCATTACTTATAACCGGTCTTACCCAGTTGCTCACCTTTAAAGGCCCCGCCGCGCCGCGCGCCGGCCGGGCGCAGCGGGAAATCGGCTTCGTGAAGAACGGCGCTGTTCTGATGGAAGGCGGGCTTATAAGGGCCGCCGGGACGGAAAAAGAAGTGACGCGGAACCCCCTGGCGAAAAAAGCCAGCGCCATAAAAGTAAAAGGCGTGGCGATTCCCGCTTTCGTGGACAGCCATACCCACGCCGTGTTCGCCGAACCGCGGCTCGGGGATTTCTCGCTCCGGACGCAGGGCGCGACCTATGCCGAAATAAAGGCGCGGGGCGGGGGGATAATTTCAAGCGTAAAGGCCGTGCGCCGCCAGGCCCCGGCGGAGATGGTCTCGCAGTTGATCGGGCGCGCCGGGCGGTTCCTTGAATGCGGCACCGGCACGATAGAAGTAAAGACGGGCTACGGCCTGGACAGGAATTCCGAGCTTAAGATTCTTAAAGCGGTAAAGGCGGCTGCCGCGCTCACAAAGCTGGAGATGCTGCCCACGCTGCTGTCGGCGCACGCCGTTCCGCCGGAGTTCGGCGGCTCAAAGGAATATCTGCGCTATGTGCTCTCTGAAATATTGCCGGAAGTGGTTTCAAAGAAGCTGGCGGTATTCGCGGATATCTTCTGCGAAAAAGGCTATTTCACCCCGGAAGAAAGCCTTGAATATCTTAAAGCCTGCGGGCGCGCCGGCCTTGTCCCCAAGATCCATGCCGAGCAGCTCTCCAATTACGGCGGCGCCGCCGCCGGGGCCGCGGCCGGAGCCATAAGCGCCGACCACCTGGATTATGCCCGAAAAAAGGACATTACGGCCATGCGCCGCGGCGGTTCCGTCGCGACCCTTTTGCCCGCCTCAAATTTTTTCCTGGGGCTTTCAAAATACCCGGACGCCCGGGCTTTTATCGCCGAAGGCGTACCCGTGGCGCTGGCCACTGATTTCAACCCCGGCACTTCTCCCTGCTGGAATATGCAGTTCGTCCTGTCGGCCGCCTGCGCCCGCATGAAGATGACGCCGGAGGAAGCGCTCTGCGCCGCCACCATCAACGGCGCCGGCGCGCTTGGGGCCGCCGGCCGGCTGGGCTCCATAGAGCCGGGCAAGCAGGCCGATCTCGCGGTCTTTGACGCCGAGGATTACAGGGAACTATGTTATTACTTCGGAGCAAATTTAAACAAGCTGACCGTGAAGAAAGGGAACATAGTTTATAATAATAGTAGACAGTAGGCAGTATAGATAGTATACAGTAGGTAGAATACAGTATACAGGATAAAAGGAACTCCTTAACCCCCTGTGTTCTGTATACTGTTTACTGTCTACTTGTCTTTATGCTGTTTCCTGTTTACTGTATACTGTTTTTTGGAGATCTTATCATGAAAATCGTCTTATTCGACATCGACGGGACGCTTATAAAGGCCGGCGGCGCGGGCTTAAGAGGGCTGAACCTTGCCGTAAAGGATATGTGCGGCGTGGACGATATCTGCTCCAAATTCCCGCTTCAAGGGGCCACCGACAAGGAAAATTTCCGGACAGCCCATATTCGCGCCTCCGGCAGGAAGCCGACGGCGCGCCAGGTCAGGGAAATGGAGCGAAGATACGTGAAATATCTGCCGAAAGAAGTGGAAAAATCGGTCAGGAGCAAGAATTATTTCAAGATGAAAGGCGTTGAAAAGCTTCTTAACGCGCTTTCAAAGCGCAAAGACGTGATGATAGGGCTGGGCACCGGCAATCTGAAGGAGGGGGCTTTTATAAAACTCAAGCCCTCCGGGTTCATGAAATATTTCGCTTTCGGCGGCTACGGCTGCGATTCGCGTATACGGAGCCGCGTGCTGATGAAAGCCGTGGGGCGCGCGCGAAAGCTTCTCAAGATCGGAATAAGCCCCGGCGACGTCTATGTCATAGGCGACACGCACAAGGACATAGAGGCGGCAAAGGACGCCGGCTATCACTCGGCGGCCGTCACCGGGGGCTTCGGGGACGCCGGCTTGCTCCAACGGAGCGGCCCGGAACTGCTGGCGAAGGATTTTTCGGACCTCGCCCCGTGGTTCGTCTGGCTGGGTCTTGTCAAAGATCCCAAGGGGATTACGCGCGGCACTTATATCTGCCCGGATTCTCCGATAGAGCACGCCCACTACGGCCGCACGGGTCTAAATAGGGGACAGCGCCCTATTTCCCCTATTTCCGATACCAAATTAAGGAAATAGGGCGCTGTCCCCCATTTAGACGGCATAAAAAAATTGAAAGGGAGGAAACGCAGGCGCTGAGGCTCCTTATGAAACCCCGGGACACGCTTACATATAAGGATATAATGGAAATCCCGGCCTTGCTGGAGGATTTCTCCCGCCGCGCCTCAAACCTCAAAGCCGGCGCGCTGAGATCGAAAGACGGGGTCGTCTACCTTGTGGGCCGCGGCTCGTCCGGCAACGCCACGCTTTTCGCCAAGTATATCTGGGAACGCTACTGCGGCGTCATCACTAACTTCATCCATCCGCATTCTATATTCGAAGCCCGTATTCCGCTGCGCTTCAAGGGTCACGCCGTATGGGCTTTTTCCCAGTCCGGCAAAAGCAAAGACATCACCGCAACCGTCAGAAAGCTGATGGGCTGGGGCGCTAAAAGCGTGGCGGTGACGAATGAAGCGGAACTCAAAGAGAACCCGCTCGCGCGCAGCACCGACGCGCATATCCTGCTTTCGGATTCAAAAGAGCTGCCCGTGGCGGCCACGAAGAGCTTTATCCTCCAGCTCTGGGCTGTTTTGTGGACGGCGCGGGTATGGAGCGGCTGTTTCAAGGATAAGGATTTCAGCCGGACAACGGGCCTTATAAGGGATTTTCTGTCTTCCGGGTTTGATCCTTCCGGAACGGATTTTTGGCCGGGGCTGAAAAAAGCCGGTGTGATAGGCTTCGTGGGGCGCGGGCCGTATAACGCGGTGGCGGACGATTCGGCCCTGAAGTTCAGGGAAATGGCCAAGGCGCACGCTTTGGGGTATTCCGCCGCGGAATTTCTGCACGGGCCGGTGGGCGCGTACACTTCAAAGGATTTCGCGTTCCTGTTCAGCCCGTCCCGGAAACTGCCGGAAGACATGGAGAAAGTGAGGCTGGCGCTGGACGCCAGGTTCACGCCTTACCGCGTGATCGCCCCCGCGAACGGAAAATTCCCTTTCAACTGTCTGCTGGCCGATATAGAGATGAAACTTACGGCCCTGCATCTGGCCCTGGCCAAAGGGCTGAACCCCGACAGCCCCAAAGGGCTCAACAAAATCACGCAGACCTTCTAGCCCGAAAACTTCAGGTGAAGTTTTCGGGAAGGATGAAGGATGAGGGATAAAGGCTAAAGGGTGGAAAAAAACCTTGTATTCGCCGTATCTTTTCCTTCATCCTTCAGCCTTTATCCTTTAGCCTTCCGAAAATTGCCGTGGAGATCTGCCTGAGGCGGATGACTTCAACTGCAATTTTCGGGCTGGCCGCGGGGGATTTCTCTTGACCGCGTTTTTAAATTTGTGTTTAATTATCGCATGGGAAAAAAGATACTTTTGGTGGATGACGACTTTGAGCTTTCAGCGCTGCTGCAGGAAAAGCTTGAATCTCTTGGCTACGAGGTAAAACTCTGCGAGGGCGGCAAGGAAGTGCCGGGGATTCTGCGCTCCTATAAGCCCGACCTGCTGCTGATGGACGTTATGCTGCCGGGCCTGGACGGCTATTCGCTGGCCACCCACATCGCCAATGACGCGGAACTCAAAGCTCTGCCGGTGGTAGTCATGTCCGCCCTGACGACTTCCCGGTGCATGTTTGAAAATTTTTCCCAGATAATCGCTTTCTTCTCCAAACCCTTCGACACGGAAGAGCTGGTTGAAACGATAAAAACCGCGCTCGCAAAAAAAGAATAGCGCCAACCCGAAAATTGCAGTTATTATCACTCCTCATTGA
>JAHJSU010000051.1 GCA_018829985.1 Elusimicrobiota bacterium
TATTTCTTTACCGCCTGGCCTTCCTGATAGGCGTATTCTTCCGTCAGGCGCCCGTTCCCGTCATAGGCTTTAAGCGAAATGAGCTCGTTTTTGAGGAAGAAGAGCTCTTTCTCAAGATTGCCGGTTTTACCGTAGACCTTCACGGCGCCGTCGGGTATCTTACCGTTCTTTGCAATGATGTTGAAATACTTGTCCAGCTGCAGTTTAGCCACGTATTTATTGTTCAGGTAGAAAGAGATACGCTCGCCCCTGGCCAGGGTCCGGCTTGTGGCTGTCAGCGTGGATTCCCCGGCCGGTTCCGCTTTCTTCTCTTCCTTGGCTATGGGTTTTTCCGCCGCGTGCCCGTCCGTATAGAAAAGCTCCGATTTTACGGCGCCGGCCTCGTCGAATTCCCTGAACCAGCCGTCCGGCAGGCCGTCCTTGAAGTTCTGCTCGAAAAGGAGCTTCGCGTTCTCGTTATAGATCCTCACCGCGCCGGAAAGCTTCCCCTGCAGGTAATAAGCCTCGCTCTGCAGGACGCCGCTGGGGTAATAAGCCTTAAGCGTGCCGGAGGTCTTGGCGTTTATGACGGTTTTTTCCGTTTTAAGGTTGCCGTTTTCGTAATATTCCCGGTAAAAGCCGTCCTTTATAAGGCCCGTTAGCGCCAAAAGTTCGCCCCTGGAATCGAATGTTTCCGTGGCTATAATAACGCCGCCTTCAAAATAGACTTTTTCAAACGACATCGTGCTCAGGGTGACGGTCTTAAATGTGTATTCCGGCCCGGCCTTTGGCGCCGGGGGCAGGTCGGGCAGGGCCGATACGGTTTCTGTTGAGGCGGCGACCGTCATCGTGGAGGCAGTGACGCTTGCTGTCGAGACCGCGGCAGCCTGGGCCGGAACCGCCGCGGCCTCCGTCGAAGCCGCAACCGCCGGGGAGGGAACGGAGATCGTGCTCGTTAAAGCGTTATACGGCTCGTCAACTACTATCTCGGGCGCTCCGATCGATAAGATATCGTTGCCGTTTATGGTCAGGCTGCCGTACCTGGTCTTTATCAGCTTCATGCCGTCCATATCGCCTTCCACGGCGCCTTCGACGCGCGTGCCGTCCTTAAGCGTTATTATCTCGGCGCAGGAATTCGCCGCGAATATCATTAGCGGAACGATAAAAAGCAGATTTTTCATAAATCCTCCGGTGCCTGGAACTTACCCTTATTTTAGCAAAAATGCGCGTAAACCAACGCGCCCGGCGCCGCTGGTCCGGGCGGAGCGGATGCCGGCTGTCGCGCCGGCCGAGTCCTCGCGAGAGATACCGGAAGAGATACTCTTTAAGTTTTAATCTGTAGTTTGAATTGTAGTTTGAATCACAAATAAGCCTTGAAATTTAATAGAATATCCATTAAACTTAATATAGAGTCTTTCTCTCCGTATTCAAAGGTAAAGTTATGAAAAGTTCTTCCGGTTTACCCTTGCATTTCCCTCTTAACGAGGTTAAGGCAACTCAAGTCGTAGCCCGACTCATCACGAAAAGCGGTGAAAAGTTAAACTATTTATTACTGATGAAAATACTTTACACGATTGATCGGGTTGCGTTGGTAAATTGGGGGCTGCCAGTCTGCGGCGGCTCGTATTGTTCTTTACCAAAAGGGCCTGCCATTAGTGAAGTATACGACCTGGTCAAGAGCAGCAAACACTTGAACAGGTCTGGTTACTGGACAACCCACCTTATCACAAAAAACTTCGATTTGTCCGTAAGAAAGCCACCCGGAGTCGGTGAACTTTCTCCGGCTGAAATTGAACTTGTTGATACTGTCCATGTCATGTTGGCACATCGGGATAAATGGGATGTGGTTCAATGGACACACGACGAGTTCAAGGAGTGGGAAGATCCCAAAGGAAGCAGCAACCCAATTCCCGTTGAGAAAATTTTGCGCGTTCTTGGCAAATCAGAGTCGGAAATACGTCTGCTTGCCAGAGAAACCTCTTACCATGCGCAAGTTAAAATTTCCCTTGGTCGTTGAGGGCGATGAAGGCCGGAAACACATTCTTTTTCGCCGCTGAAAAAAGCCATCTTTGGGTAATTATCACAACACCAAGCGGGTCGGACGGTGATTTTCTGGCTGTTAACATGACTTCAGCCAGGAATACGGGGGCCAGAGATTCAAGTTGCATATTGATAAAAGGAGACCATCCGTTTGTCTCCCGCAATACCGAAATGTGCTACCAGAGAGCCCTCGAAATGAGCCTGCACGGACCCACTGGTATAATTACAAACCGCGCTTATATAATCCCATCTAAATCCGTAAGTCCTGGCGTGTTGAAAAAAATTCAAAAAGGCGCACTGGCTTCCAGATTTCTAAAGCTGAGATATAAAGAGACTGTCCAAAAGGAATTGCAAAACGCCCCCAGGCCGCCAGGAGGCGGTTGACGATGGCTCCCTTGGGACAGCTGAGTGCTGGTGGCGCTGAAAACAGGAATGCGACAGGCGGAGATTCTAAACCTCAAGTGGGCCGATGTTGACGTTAACGCTAATCAGCTTGTCCTTAAAAAGACAAAAAGTGGTAAAATAAGGTATATCCCGATTCACCCGGATGTGTCAACCGTTCTTCAGGGGTTGCCAAGGGGGCGGGAATACGTGTTCTTTGAAGATAGTGAGGCCCGGTCATGGCACGGCAAACGCAGGGTGGACTTTGATGCTGCCCTGGACAAGGCCGGGATCAGGGATTTCCGGTTTCACGATCTCCGCCATACCTTCGCCAGTGAGCTTGTTATGAAAGGGGTGGACATAAAGACCGTTTCAGAGCTTCTGGGGCATTCAACAACCCGGATGACCGAGAGATACTCCCACCTGTCCGCCAGTCACAAGGGCCTGGCTATCAACTTACTGGCCAGCGAGAACCGGCCCGTGGTCGGGACCTCAAAAGTGATCCTGGAAGTTGAAAAGCAGCAGATTGTGTCAGACTAGTGTCAGACTGGCTTTTTGACAGGGTTCGGGTAAAGCCAGAAAGTGTATATAAAATAAGCATAAACGGCGCGGTGGCCAAGTGGTAAGGCGACAGTCTGCAAAACTGTCATGCGTGGGTTCGATTCCCACCCGCGCCTTTGAATTTTTGACAGCGAATAGGAGCGCGAATAACAAACATCCTGCGAATAAAACCGAATAGCAGCATTGAATTTATTCGTGTCATTGGCAGTTATTCGCAGTCATTCGTCTTATTCGCAATTTATGAAATCTCCAATAAGCCAGTTGGCCGGCGCAGTTCAGGAATCCCCCACCCTTGCCCTTAACGAGAAGGCCGCGCTTCTCAGGGAAAGGGGTGAGGCTGTTATACATCTCGGAAGCGGGGAACCTAAGACAAAAACCCCGATAGACGCCATCCTGGCGGCTGCCGGCAAGCTCACTTCCGCTGAGGTTAAATACACGCCTACCGACGGAATCCCTTCGCTCAAAAAAGCGGTGGTGCGATACACCGAGGAAAATTACGGGAGGGCGGTCGGCGCCGAAAACGTGATGATCGCTTCCGGGGCAAAGGCCGCGCTTTACTCGCTTCTCCTCGCGATACTTGACCCCCAGGATGAGGTGCTTATCCCGGCGCCGTACTGGGTCAGCTATCCGGAGATGGTCAAACTGTGCTACGCCAGGCCGGTAATAGTGACCCCCGAAGACGGAAGGTTTGAGCCGGGGCTTAAAGAAATCAAGGAGGCGGTAAGTTCCTCCACCAAGGCGATAATCGTAAACAGCCCCAACAACCCGTCGGGCGCGGTCTATTCGGAGCAGTTTATCGCGGGCATAGTGGAGTTCTGCGGGGAAAAAGGCATCTACCTTATAATGGACGATATCTACCATAAATTAATATTTGACGGCAAAAAATCCGTTTCCTGCTACAAGTATTCCAGGGACAACCCGGACTCTTCAAGGCTGGTGGCAATCAACGGCGTGTCAAAGCTTTACGCGATGACCGGCTTCCGGATAGGCTGGGCGGTCGCAAACGCCAGGCTGATAGCGACGATGACAAACGTCCAGGCCCAGACAACTTCCTGCCCGTCCTCGCTTCTCCAGATGGCGGCCGTGGGCGCGCTGAACGGCGTTCAAAGCTATGTGGAAAGCCTCAAGAGCACGCTGGAAAACAACCGCAACGTGATGATCCGGGAGCTGGAGGCGATTAACGACGTGAGAGTTATAAAACCGCAGGGAACGTTTTACTGTCTGCCGGACTTCCGCGCCTATTCCAACGACTCGGTGGCTTTGTCCAGGCGGCTTCTTGAGCAGGCCCTGGTGGTGACGGTTCCCGGGCGTGAGTTCGGCATGGAGGGGCATTTAAGGCTGAGCTATTGCCAAAGCATGAAGGAGACTATCGAGGGCGTCCAGAGAATCAGGTGGGCGCTGGATCCGAACTCGCCCAAAGAAATTTACATCGGAGACAGAAAGTGTGTGAGGGACTGGAAATGAACGATTATCTGGGCGTCAAAACACCGGCTATCAAAGAAGCGAAGGCCTTGAAAAGCGAATACGGCCTCCAAAACCACGGTTTAACGAACCTCGGCGCGCAATACTGGAACCTCCCGGTTCCCGGCCTTTATGAGGAAGCGATTTTCAGGAAGGAAGGACGAGTGGCCTACATGGGCCCGTTTGTGGTAAACACCGGCAAGTATACGGCGCGGTCGGCCAACGACAAGTTTGTGGTAAAAGGGGGGGAAAGCGAAAAACATGTCTGGTGGAGCGAATATAACCGCCCCTTCAACGCGGATAAGTTCAGCGCGCTGGTGAACCGGCTGCAGGGCTACCTTGAGGGAAGGGATGTGTTTGTCCAGGACTTATATGCGGGAGCGGACATCAGCCGCCGGCTGCCGGTAAGGATAATAACGGAGTACGCGTGGCACAGCCTTTTCTCAAAAACAATGTTCATAGAGCCGGAAACCAACGATGAGTACCGGAAATTTGCCCCGGACTTTACGATAATCTGCGCGCCCGGTTTCAAGGCCCTGCCCGAAATAGACATGACCCAGTCCAACACTTTCATAATAATAAACTTTGAGACCAGGCTGGTGATCATAGGCAATACGGGCTACGCCGGCGAAATAAAAAAGTCGGTTTTCACCGTGCTGAATTACCTTTTGCCCCTTGAAGGAGTGCTTTCCATGCACTGCTCGGCGAACATCGGGAAAAAAGGCGACACGGCGCTGTTCTTCGGCCTGTCGGGAACCGGCAAAACCACCCTTTCAGCCGACCCGGCCAGGAACCTTATCGGCGACGACCAGCATGGCTGGAGCGACGACGGGATTTTTAATTTTGAGAACGGCTGCTACGCGAAAGTGATCAACCTTTCGCCCACGGCCGAACCCCAGATTTACGCGGCCACCAGGAAGTTCGGCACGGTCCTTGAAAACGTGGCTTACGACCCGGTAACAAGGCTGCTTGACCTTGACGACGCCGCCATGACCGAAAATACGCGCGCGGCATATCCTATCAGTTACATCGACAACGCCGTGGAGTCAAAAATGGGCGGGCATCCCAAAAATCTCGTGATGCTCACCTGCGACGCCAACGGCTGCATGCCCCCCCTGGCAAGGCTGAGCGTTGAGCAGGCGATGTATCACTTTATTTCGGGTTATACCGCAAAGATAAGCGCGACGGAACTGGATATGCGCAAGGAGCCGGAGATAACTTTCAGCGCGTGTTTCGGGGGCCCGTTCATGGTGCACCATCCTTCGGTTTACTGCGAACTGCTCAGGAGGAAAATTTTGAGGCATGAAGTGAAATGCTGGCTTGTCAACACCGGCTGGACCGGCGGCCCCTATGGCGTGGGCAAGCGCATCAGCATCCGGCACACCCGCGCCCTTCTGAACGCCGTTCTTGAAGGCGCTCTGGACGGCGTTGATTACTGCACGGATCCGGTTTTTGGCTTTGAAGTCCCCCAAAAATGCGCCGGCGTTCCCGACGAGGTCCTTAACCCCGCCGGTTCATGGAGCGACCGGAAACTTTATATGTCCAGGTACCGTCAGCTTGGCGCTTTGTTCGTGGAAAATTTCAAAAAATTTAAAAGCAACTGCCCCCCGGAAATGGCGGCCGCAGGGCCGAAGGCGGCCCTTTGACGTGAAAGGAAGGGGTTTTGTTTTTCCAGGCCGTTCCGAAGCCGGCTGGAATATGGTATAATAAAAATAAGATTTCTATTGACAAAGCAATGGAAAAATCGGTTAATATGTAAAGTATTAACCGGTATATCATAGGAGGAGTAAACAATGCCAGTAGCGAAAACAAACTCGAAGTTCATGACCCCGCTTACCCCGGACACAGTCCTTAGCGAGGTTGTCGGTACGAAACCCATACCCAGGACCGAAATCGTAAAGAAACTCTGGGCCTACATCAAGAAGAACAACCTGCAGGACAAGAAGAACAGAAGAATGATCAATGGCGATGAAAAACTCACCAGGGTCTTCAACGGCAAGAAACAAGTCAGCATGTTCGAAATTGCCAAGCTGATCGGCAAACACGCGAAATAAGCGCAGCACCGACAAATATTAACGCCGTCCGCCTTAGGCGGACGGCGTTTTTATGTGCGGCTGAATTTTATATCATTTATCAGCGCGGAAGCGTCCATGAAAAATTTCATCATCATCTCCCCCCAGTACCCTCCCCGCCCGCGCTTTTTCGCTAACAGGCTCAAGGCGCGCGGCTTTAACGTTTTCGGCATAGGGGACGCGGATTGGGGGGGGCTGGACCCGGCGCTGCAGGCCGACCTGACGGAGTATTGCCGGGCCGATCTGTCCTGTTACGCGGGCAACGAGGCCCTGATCGGAGAAAAATACGCCTCCATCCGCTCTATCGCGGGGGACCTCAAGAATAAATACGGGAAGCCGGAGTATCTGGAATCCTTCAATGAGTGGTGGCTTCCCCTGGACGCGGCGCTGCGGCGGGACCTGGGAATACCCGGCATTCAGCCCGCCGAGCTTTCCCGCCTGGTAAGGAAATCGCTGATGAAGGAGCGGTTCAGGGCCGCCGGCATAGCCGTGGTGGCGGGGGAGCCGGTGACGGACCTCGATCGCCTGCTCGCCTTTTTCGAGCGCTCGGGACGGGACATCATCGTCAAGCCGGACCGCGGGGTCGGGGCGTCCGACACTTGCCGGGTCAGGAGCAGGGAGGAGGCGGAGCGCTTTTTCACGGCCCGCAATCCCGCGTACCCGTATTACACGGAAGCTTTTATCGGGGACCCCGGCAGGGAGCTGTATTCATTCGACGGGTTCACGGACGCGGCCGGGGCGCCGGTCTTTTTCACGGCCCATCGCTACAACGACGGTATCCTTGAGGTGGTGGAGGGAAAGCCGCTCAGTTATCACAATCTCAAGGCCGATGAAATACCTGGCGGGCTGAAAACGGCCGGCCTGGCTGCGCTGAAAGCGTTCGGACTAAAAAAGAATTTCTTTCACATCGAGTTCTTCAGCGTGAACGGGACCTGTTTCGGCCTTGAGGTCAACGCCAGGCCTCCCGGGGTGCTGACCATAGACATGATAAACCACTCTAAAGGCCTGGACTGCTGGGACCTTTATGCGCGGATGTGCGCGGGTGAAGAATTAGACGCCCGGCCCCGGCGCGACATGATCTGCGCCTATGCGGCGAGATTTTCCGGCAGGCCTTACCGGCTGTCGCACGAGGAACTGCTCGCCCGGTACGGCCGGGAGATCGTGCTCCATATGCCGATGGACAGCAAAGTGATGGGCGATTACGCGTATCTTGTGCTGACGGGGACGCAGGCGCGGCGGGCCGAAATAACGGGGCGGATAGCCGCGCTTGCCTGAAAAGGCTAAAGGATAAAGGCTGAAGGATTAA